>NZ_JBIVXJ010000046.1:0-42330 GCF_044769185.1 Pseudomonas sp. NPDC090592 | reverse complement strand
AGCGCAGCCTGGAAATGGTCATTGGCCTGCTGGGTATCGTCAAGGCAGGTGGCGCCTATGTGCCGCTGGACCCGGAATACCCGCAGGACCGCCTGAGCTACATGTTCGAAGACAGCGGCATCGCCTTGCTGCTGACCCAGTCGCACCTGCGTGAAACCCTGCCGATCCCGGCCGGCCTGCGCAGCCTGGACCTGGATGTCGAAGACCTCAGCGGTTTCAGCGACGCCAACCCGAACATCGACGTGGCACCGCTGAACCTGGCCTACGTGATCTACACCTCCGGCTCCACCGGTCGCCCGAAAGGCGCCGGCAACAGCCACCAGGCCTTGGTCAACCGCCTGTGGTGGATGCAGAAGGCCTACGGCCTGGACGCCAGCGACAGCGTGTTGCAGAAAACCCCGTTCAGCTTCGACGTGTCGGTGTGGGAGTTCTTCTGGCCGCTGATGACCGGCGCGCGTTTGGTCGTGGCCCAGCCCGGCGCCCATCGCGACCCGCAATTGCTGGTGGAAACCATTACCCAGCATGGCATCAGCACGCTGCACTTCGTGCCGTCGATGTTGCAGGCGTTCATGACCCACGAAGCGGTCGAGAGCTGCACCAGCCTCAAGCGCGTGGTGTGCAGCGGTGAGGCGCTGCCGGCCGAGCTGGCGCGTCAGACCCTGCAACGCCTGCCGGCAGCGGGCCTGTACAACCTGTACGGCCCGACCGAGGCGGCCATCGACGTGACCCACTGGACCTGCCAGCCGGACGAAAGCATCAGCGTGCCGATCGGCCAGCCGATTGACAACCTGAAGACGCACATCCTGGAAGGCAGCCTGCAACCGGCCGTGCGCGGCAGTGCCGGCGAGCTGTACCTCGGGGGTGTCGGCCTGGCTCGCGGCTACCACCAGCGCCCAGCGCTGACGGCTGAACGCTTCGTGCCGGACCCGTTCAGCACCAATGGCGGTCGCCTGTACCGCACTGGCGATCTGGCGCGTTACCGCGCCGACGGCGTGATCGATTACGCCGGTCGTATCGATCACCAGGTGAAGATCCGCGGTTTGCGCATCGAACTGGGCGAGATCGAGGCGCGCCTGCTGGAGCTGCCGAGCGTGCAGGAAGCGGTGGTGCTGGCGCAGGACGGGCCGAGCGGCAAGCAGTTGGTGGGCTACGTGGTGCCTGTCGACAACACGCAGGACGAAGGCGCACTGCGCGAAAGTCTGCGCGAAGCCCTCAAGGCCGGCCTGCCGGACTACATGGTGCCTGCGCACCTGCTGTTGCTCGACAAGCTGCCAGTGACGCCAAACGGAAAGCTGGACCGCAAGGCCCTGCCGCAGCCGGATGCCAGCCAGTTGCAGGGCAAGTACATCGCCCCGCAAAGCGAGCTGGAGCAGCAGATCGCGGCGATCTGGGCGGATGTGCTGAAGCTGGAGAGGGTTGGGCTGACCGACAACTTCTTCGAGCTGGGTGGCGATTCGATCATTTCGTTGCAGGTTGTAAGTCGTGCACGTCTGCAGGACATTCAGTTCACACCCAAAGAGTTGTTCGAGAACCAGACGGTCCAAAGGTTGGCGGCGATCGCTCGATGCAACGTGCGTAGTGCTATCGATCAAGGGAAGGTTTCTGGCAGCATGCCATTGACTCCGATCCAACAGTGGTTCTTTGGCGAAGACATCCCTCAGCGTCAGCACTGGAACCAGTCTGTACTGTTGCAGCCGAGTGACGTACTGCATAGCGAAACCTTGAGTGCCGCATTGTCCGCGTTGGTGGAACATCACGATGCATTGCGCTTGAGTTTCGACCAAGGCGAAAGCGGCTGGCGTGCGGCGTTCAAGGACGCTCCCCAAGCATTGCTGTGGACGCGCTCGGTAACGGATGCCAGCCAATTGTCGCTGGTGACCGAGCAGGCGCAGCGCAGCCTGAACCTTGAGCAGGGTCCACTCTTGCGCGCAGTGCTCATCGACCTGGCCGGCGGTGGGCAACGCCTGCTGCTGGTGGTCCACCACCTGGTCGTTGACGGTGTCTCGTGGCGCGTACTGCTAGCAGATCTGCAACAGGTTTACCAGGCGCTGCGGGACGGCCAACCGCTGAACCTGCCGGAGAAGACCAGTTCGTTCAAAGCTTGGGGGCAGCAATTGCGGGACTACGCGGCGAGCCCGCAGCTAGTCTCGCAAATGGACTACTGGCAGGCGCAGTTGCAAGGTACGAGCGATGCGCTGCCGTGCGACAACCCGCGAGGCGGCAATTTGCAGAAACACGCTGCCTCGGTCAGCAGCCGTCTGGACCGTGAGCGCACACGCCAACTGCTTCAGGTTGCTCCTGCGGCCTACCGCACCCAGATCAATGACCTGTTGCTGACTGCACTGGCCCGAGTGGTCTGCCGCTGGACTGCACATCCGCAGCTGCTGGTACGCCTCGAAGGTCATGGTCGTGAAGACTTGTTCGAAGGTATCGACCTCAGCCGGACGGTGGGTTGGTTCACCAGCATGTACCCGGTAAAGCTGCAGCCACAGCATGGTATGGCGGATTCGATCAAGGCGATCAAGGAGCAACTTCGGGCGGTGCCGGACAAGGGCATGGGTTATGGGCTGCTGCGTTACCTGGGTGATGAGCAGGCACGCAATACGTTGGCGCAGCTACCGCATGGCGAAGTTGTGTTCAATTACCTTGGCCAGTTCGATGGTAGCTTCGATGCATCCTCTGGTCTGTTCGTGCCGGCCAAGGAATATCCAGGTGCAACTCAGGATGAGTCCGCGCCACTGGCAAGCATGCTCACGATAAATGGCCAGGTATACGGCGGTGAGCTCAAGTTGAACTGGAGCTTCAGCCGGGATCGGTTCGAGCAGGCAACACTGCAGCGCTTGGCCGATGACTATGTGACCGAACTCAACGCATTGATCGAGCATTGCTGCCTTCAACAGCACACCGGCGTCACACCTTCGGACTTCCCGCTCGCTGGCCTGAACCAGTCACAACTGGACAGCTTGCCAGTACCTGTTCAACAGGTCGCTGATATCTATCCGTTGTCGCCGATGCAGCAAGGGATGCTGTTCTATACCCTGCAGGGATCGGAGAGCGGGCTATATATCAATCAGACCTCGGTGGAAGTGGCCGGGCTCGAGATTGATCGCTTCATTACGGCCTGGAATCAAGTGATAGCCCGTCATGACATTTTGCGCACCGGGTTCTGGCTTTCACCGATGCTGGGCGAGCCACTTCAGGTGGTGCACCGCCAGGCCGAATTGCCAACGCGGGTCCTGGACTGGCGGGGGCGTGAGGTGAGCACAGAAGATCTGCAAGCCTGGGCAGCGGATGACACGGCGCAAGGTTTCGATCTGATGAGTGCGCCATTGATGAGACTGACATTGGTCAGGCTCGACGATGAGCGTTTGCATCTGATATGGACGCGACACCATATCCTCATGGACGGCTGGAGCAACTCGCGCCTGCTGGGTGAGGTTCTGCAGTGTTACCACGGTCAAGGGCCGAGTGTGCCGGTCACGCGCTTTGCAGAGTACATTCGCTGGCTCGCCCGCCAGCCGCAGGCTGCATTGCAGGCGTTCTGGTCGGGCAAGCTTCGCGAACTCGAAAGCCCGACCCTGTTGGCCGGTATGGTTGCCCCGTATGCCGACAGCAAACTTGAAGGTCACGATGCGTTGTACCTGCATTGGGATGCCGAGAAGACCTCGCGCCTGCGTCAACAGGCACAGCGTTTGCGGGTAACCCCGAACACCCTTATCCAGGCTACATGGCTGCTCTTGCTGCAACGCTACACCGGGCAGTCCAGCGTCTGCTTTGGCGCAACGGTTGCGGGGCGGCCTGCGGGACTGGTGGGCTCTGATGAAATGCTGGGCCTGTTCATCAACACCCTGCCCGTGGTTCAGGCCCCACAACCGGACGTAGTGGTGTCTGACTGGTTGCAACAGTTGCAGGCCTACAACCTGGAACTGCGCGACCATGAACATGCAGCGCTGGCGGATGTACAACGCTGGGCCGGGCAACCGGGGCAGCCGTTGTTCGACAGTATCGTGGTCTTCGAAAACTACCCCGTGGATGAGCGTTTGCGCGAAAGCGCTGATGGCACCCTGCGGTTCGGTGAAGTCAGCAACCGTGATGTGACCAACTTCGCCATGGACCTGGCCGTACACCTGAGCGAGACCTTGTCGGTGGAGTTCCTCTACCTGCGAAGCCGCTTCACCCAAGCGGCCACCGATGCCATACGCGGCAGCTTCGAGTCTTTGCTCACGGCCATGCTGGACAATCCCCTGGCCGCCATCGGCAGCCTTGGCATGCTCACTTCGGCCCAGGTGCAGCAGGTGGTCGAGCGTAATCGGCTGTCGGCCGGCGAAGGCAGCATGGTGCATCTTGCCGGGCAAATCGCGCGGCATGCCATCGAGCGTCCGCAAGCATTGGCCGTGAGTTGCGCTGAGCAGGTGCTGACCTACGCCGAGCTGGATCTTCGTGCTAACCGACTGGCGCATCATCTGACAGCCTTGGGCGCACGCCCGGAAGTCACGGTCGGCATCGCCCTGGAACGGTCAGTGGACGTGATCGTGGCATTCCTCGCCGTGATGAAGACCGGCGCGGCGTACGTGCCGCTGGATATCGACTATCCGCAGGACCGTCTGCAGTGGATTGTCGAAGACTCCGCCATGCATCTGCTAGTCACCAGCAGTGGCTTGCGTGAGCGCTTTGCCCAGGTTCGAAGCTGTGTTGAACTCGACCTGCTGGAAGGGCTTGAGCTACCTGACAGTGCGCCGCAGGTGCAGGTGCATGACAACAACCTGGCCTACCTCATCTATACCTCCGGCTCTACCGGCAAGCCAAAGGGTGTGGCCGTAAGCCATGGGCAGATAAGCATGCATTGCCAGGCCATCGCCCAGTTGTATGAGATGGATACAAAAACCCGCGAGCTGCTGTTCATGTCGTTTGCATTCGACGGTGCTCAGGAACGCTGGCTTTCGACCTTGTCGAGCGGTGGCTGTCTGGTGGTGCGCGACAACCGTTTGTGGACGGCTGAAGAAACCTGGCAGGTGCTGCATGCGCAGCGCATCGATATTGCCTGCTTCCCGCCGGCTTATCTGCAGCAGCTGGCAGAGTTTGCCGAAGCATCGAAGCAGCTTGCACCACCGGTACGCATCTACTGCTTTGGCGGTGACGCTGTGCCTGATGCGCTGTTTGAGCTGGTCAAGCGTACTTTGCGTCCTGAATACCTGACCAATGGCTACGGGCCAACAGAAACGGTAGTCACGCCCCTGTTGTGGAAGGTATCGGCGCAGCAGTCGTGCGAAGCGGTCTATGCACCGATCGGTTCACGGGTCGGTCGGCGTACGCTGCATGTACTTGATCAGGACCTGAACCCGTTGCCTGACGGCGTCGCCGGCGAGCTCTACATCGGTGGCGAGGGTGTGGCGCGAGGCTACCACCAGCGCCCGGCGCTGACAGCTGAACGTTTTGTCGCAGACCCGTTCAACCCGGGCTCACGCCTGTATCGCACGGGAGACCGGGTACGCCGTCGTGCCAATGGGGTCATTGACTTCATCGGCCGGCTGGACAACCAGTTGAAGGTTCGTGGGTTCCGTATCGAGCCGGGAGAGATTGAAGCGCGCCTGCGCAACCTTTCGAATGTCAGGGACGCGGTGGTCGTGGCCCGCGAGGTCGTCAACGGCAAGCAGCTGGTGGGCTATGTGGTGGCTGCAAGCGCGACGGTAATGCCGGCAGATTTGCGTGATGCGTTGCGTGCCGAGTTGCCCGACTACATGGTGCCAGCGCACATTGTTCTGCTTGCGTCGATGCCACTTACACCAAATGGCAAGATTGACCGTAATGCACTGCCAGCACCCGAAGCTACCGGGCAGCGCAAGCGCGTTGCACCACGCAATGATATCGAGCGTGTACTGGCGCGTATCTGGCAGGAGGTGTTGGAGGTTGACCAGATTGGGGTCGAGGACAACTTCTTCGAGCTTGGTGGCGACTCGTTGCGGGTGCTGAAGATGCTGTCCAAGGTACGCGCGCACGGAGAACTGCCCATTGAGTTGAAGTTGCGCGATGTCATGGCCAAACCGACTATTGGCGAGCTATCGGGCTTTACTGTTGCAGGCAATGACCTGGACCCTTTGTTGCTGCTCAACAGCCGAGTGGCCGATGCCATACCGTTGTTCTGCCTGCATGCAGGCTTCGGCACGGTATTCGACTACGAGCCGCTGGCTCGCCGCCTGGATGGCCATTGCAGTGTCTACGGTTTGCAATGCCGCATGCTGCTGGACCGTGAATGGGAAGATGATTCGCTGGAGTCGATGGCCATTGACTACGCCCAGTACATTCGCCAGAAACAGCCCGAAGGCCCGTACCGACTGATGGGGTGGTCGCTGGGTGGAACACTGGCGGTGATGGTTGCGCGTGAACTGGAAAACCAAGGGCAGCAAGTAGCGGCGCTAGGCTTGGTTGACAGCTTCATGCCCAAGCCAGAGGTGGTTCTGGCTGAAGGCGACTGGGGTAATGACTTGCGTGGCTTCCTGAGCGTGGTTCTGGGCACTGCGAAGGAGCAGCTGCCAGCGGGTGTGGTGCCTGTCGATACCGAGGCGGCTGCCTTGGAGCAACTGGTCCAACAATGGCGCGACAAACATTGCGAGCAATCGGCCTATGCTGATATCAGCAGCGGCGAGTTGGCCCACACGTTCGTTGTCGCCATGCGATTGAAGGCGCTGTCCTTGCAGGTCAGCGGCTTGCCGAATACCACGGCGCAGGCCTCATGCTGGTGGGCGGGTGACACCGTCAGTCCGCTCTGGACCCGCCGTAGCGTCGTTAACGTGGCGATCGACGCCGGGCATTACGACATCCTCAAACACCCGCAAGTGATTGATGGCCTGGTGGCAATGGTGCAGGAGGTAGACAAGGTAAGTGAATGACAGAGCATGCCCCTGAACCAGGGGCTTTGCCTGGATACAGTAACCTGCGGTGTCATTCGTCAAGGATGAAACCGCAGGTTTTTTTTGCTCGGGCTAACGGGCGCACACCTGCCGCTATTCAGATAGGCAGGCTTGTTGCCCCGGGCGGTTTTTGATGGCAGATATAGGCGAAAAAAAAACGCCCTTCACGATGAAGGGCGCTGTTCACTCGGGCTTGCTGGATCAGAAATCGTAGCGGACATCGAGTGTTGCATTACGCGGTGCACCGTAGTGACCGTAGCTGCCGGCCATGCCCGAGTAGTATTTTTCGTCAAACAGGTTGTTGATGTTGACGGTAGCCGCCAGGTGCTCGGTTACCTGGTAGCGAGCCATGAGGTTGACCACGGCAAAGTCGTCATCCTTGGCTTTTGCATTGTTAATGTTGGTAAAGGTCAGCGATTTGCTCGAATCCCAGTTCACGCCACCGCCCACTGTCAACTTGTCCCAATCGCCTTTGAGGTGATAGGTGGTCCACAGGCGGAAGGTGTCCATGGGCAATTGAGTGGTCAGACGCTGCCCATCGGCATCCTTGGTTTTGGCGTGGCTGTAGCCTGTCTGCACGTTCCAGCCCGGTGCGATCTCACCTGTGACTTCAAGATCGAAGCCCTTGGTCTTGGCCCCGTCGACTGCGCGATAGGCCGATGAGCCTGTTGGGGTGAGCTGGCCAGGATCGAGTTCGGCAAAATTGTCGCGCTCGACCATGAACACGGCAGCGCTGGTGTTAAGCCGGCCCTGGAAGAACTCGCCTTTCCAGCCAGCTTCGTAGTTCTTGCCGACGACCGGCTCGAGGACTTTGCCATCCTTGTCCATCGAAGTTTGCGGCTTGAAGATGTCGGTGTAGCTGAAGTACACGGATTGTTCAGGCGTCAGGTCATAGATCACACCTGCGTACGGCGTTACCTGGCCGGTTTCACGCATCTTGCTGACCGTATTGGTGTTGGCGATCAGGGATGTCAGGTCGGAGTCGTAGGTGTACTGCGAAACCCGGGCACCGAGCAGCAGGTGCAGGTCATCGGTGAGGTTGAAGCGGTTGGCCACGTAGTAACCGCTCTGGCGTGTCTTGATGTTGAAAATCAGGGATGGACGGTAGCCGTCACGTGCCAGGTAGTTGTCCCAAGTGTAGAAGTTGAAGGTGGCGATCCCGCCCGTCTGGGAGCGGTGGTCATTCTCGTACTCAGAGTAGTTGTAGCCCAGGACCAGATCATGGCTGCGACCGAACAGGTCGTAGGTGCCAGCGAGATTCACGTCCAGGCCTTTTTGCGTCTGGTCGGCAGAAATCTTGGCCCGCTCGGCGCTTGCCGAACCGGTGGCCTCGTTCAGGTAAGCGACACCGGAGGTGCTCCGATACCACCCCAAGTCCGCGTCTCGGTCCACATCCATGTAGTTGGCCACTACCCGCAGCTTCCAGTCGTTCACCAACTGCTGCTCCAGGGTAGCAGTGTAGTTCATGGTCTCGAAATCATCGTACATCCACCGTGCGCCGGAGCTGGTGGAACGGGAGAAATCGGTTTGCTTGCCATTGGTGAACAGCAAAGGAACGCCAGGAGAGCCAGTCGAGCGGTATTTCTGGTAGTCGACGCCAAAACGTACCAGGGTCGTGTCGGTCACATCGGCCTCGACGACGCCATAAAAGAGTTCGCGTTTCTGGTCGTACCAGTCCATGAACGTGTGGTTGTCTTGCTTGGCTGCAACCATGCGTCCTCGCACGTTGCCGGTTTCCGTCAACGGGCCAGAGACATCGGCTTCGCTGCGGTAATTGTCCCAGGAGCCAACGCTGCCCTTGATATAGGACTTGAACTCATGGGTTGGCTTTTTACGGATCAGGTTGATTACCCCGCCAGGTTCGCCTGCTCCCGTCATCAGGCCTGTAGCGCCGCGGACGATCTCTACCCGATCGTACAACGCCATGTCCAGAAGGGTGCTGGGCATGTTGCGCGTCTGGTTTTCCTGGCTGGTATTGACGCCATCGAACTGGTAGGTGTCGATGGCGCTGCCACGTGAATAGACGTTGAAACGTTCCCCGCCATCCTGGGAGATGGTGATACCTGGCGTCTGTTTCAGTACGTCGGTAATAGCGCCCAGGTGCTGGTCATCCATGCGCTGACGGGTGACAACGGTAATCGACTGCGGTGTTTCTCGAAGCGACAGGTTCATTTTTGTGGCGGTGCTTGTCACGCCAGTCGTGTAAGAGCCTGTGCCTTCGGTGGTTGCGTCGAGGCCGACGCTATTGACGTTAGTCGCCGAAAGCTCGACCTGCCCGTCCTTTGCGGCTGAGCCCGCCGTTACTGTCACGGTGTTGCCATCAATCTGATAACGCAGCCCGCTGCCGCCGAGCAGGATGCGCAGCGAGGTAGCCAGGTCGTGACGGCCCTTCAGGGCCGACGAGCGCAAGCCACCGATGTCTTCCGGGCTGTACAGCAACTGCGTATCCGTCTGCCTGGCCAGCGCCTGCAACGCCGAGTTCATCGACTGTGCCGGAATATCCAGCGTCCATTCCTGCGCCTGTACCTGCGCAACCATCGTAGTGGTCAGCGCCAGCCCCAGACCAACGCGTGACAACGCGTGCCGGGGGCGAAGGGAATGACGGATCAGTAACGCTTTGGCAAGCGGGTTGAGCGGGCCGGGCAAGGACTTGGACATCTATTGCGGTCTCGTTGGCAGATGGGTTTTTTTAATGTCAGCTATAGGACGCAGCACCTGTAAAAAACCGGAACGATTCTTATTGGCTGTTTTTTTCAGCAGTGCTGCGTTAAGCGCGTCACAACTTCACAATTCACGTGCTACGCGAAACCCGAGGAAGTCACCACGGGTGGTCTTGAGGCGGTCGTTGCGGTTGGCCGAACGGGAGAAGATCGGCGGTTCGCCCCAGTCGTTGCCACGCATGTGCGCGCGGATGCATTTGGGGTCCTGGATCCAGGCGCTGCCGTCGCTGGGGGCGCCTTCGTAGCTTTCGTGGTAGCAGTCGGCAACCCATTCGTAGACGTTGCCGTGCATGTCGTACATGCCAAAGGCGTTGGGCGGATAGCTGCCGACCGGGGCAGTGAAGGCGTAACCGTCCTTGGGGCCGTAGGTATTGGCGTGCTTGCTGATTTCGTACTTGCCCGGCTCGTCGAAGGGGAAGGGGAACGGCCCGGTCGAACCGCCACGGGCGGCGTACTCGCGTTCGGCTTCGCTGACCATGCGGTAGGGCTTGCCGGTGGTCTTGGCCAGCCACTGGGTGTAGGCCTGCACTTCGTCGTAGTCCACGCATACCGCGGGCTGGCGGGGGCCCTGCTTGTAGCTGGGCTTGCTGGCCTCGCACCAGCGGCCGGGGCGGTCGTCACCGCTCTTGATGACGGTGCCGGTGGCCTTGATGTAGGCGTCCAGTTCGGCGGCGGTCACCTGATAGCGGCTCATGGCGAAGGGCTTGGCGAAGGTCACGGTGTGCAGCGGGCCTTCGTCGGGCTGGCGGCCGACTTCGTCGTCGGGGGCGCCCATTACGTAGCTGCCGGCGGGCAGCACGACCATTTCCGGGCAGTCCTTGCAGTCCTTGAACACATCGCCGGGCTTGGCGGCGTGGGCGTATGCGCTGACCAGCAGCAGGCAGGTGATCTGGGCCGGCCGGTAGAGCCAGGTGGATACGTTCATCGGTGGTCCTCGAAACGGGAGAATGCGTGCAGCGTTTCGCATTCAGACGAGTCGGGGTGGTGGAAAATTAACCAGTGGCAGTGTGGGCGCAATTCTTGCGGCCGGCGCGATCACTGTGGGAGCGGGCGTGCCCGCGAAGAATCCAACGCGGTGCATGGCACCGGCTGCGCCGGTGTTCGCGGGCTTGCCCGCTCCCACAGGGTACGCGTTTCTAGAATGACTTAGGCAGTGGTTGCCAGCCATGTGGCACCGGGCTATAGTCCAACCCACTGTTCTCTTCCCGAAGACCTGTTCATGCCAGCCAGCCTTTCCACCACAAGCTTTGCCATCGCGCCAGTCGCGGGCATGGTCGTGCGTGGCAGCCAGCAGCCGGCCATGATCAGTCACTACCCACCACCTGTCAGTGGCGTTGTAGGCGGCGTAGCTCCGCCTCCTTGCGTGGTCGTGCTGGGCTGATCGGCTTTAGGCCGCATCCCTTCGCACACGCAACCTACTGAACACGGTCGGCCACTTCCCTTACTGAAGTTCACGCCCACCGTTCGGCTTATTTGCCCGAATACAGGTGCATACATGTCTGTTTTTTCCAAATCTTCCGTGGCCTCGGCGGCCACTACCAGCCTGTTCGTCCTGCTGTGGAGCAGCGGCGCTATCGTCTCCAAGCTGGGCCTGGCGCATGCCTGCCCGTTCGCCTTCCTGTTGTTGCGCTCGGCACTGGCCCTGACCGGCCTGCTGCTGATCGGCCCGTTGCTGGGGCTGCGCTGGCCGCGCAGCCGGGGGGCCATACTGCGTGCCATGGGTACTGGCTGTGTGCTGCTCGGCGCCTACCAGATCTTCTACCTGCTGGCGCTCAATACCCATGTCACCCCTGGCGTGATGGCCACGGTGATGGGGGTTCAACCCATCCTGACCGTGGTGCTGATGGAGCGGCAACGCTCCTGGAGCCGGCTGTTCGGCCTGGGGCTGGGGTTGGGTGGCTTGATCATGGTGGTGTACCAGGGCATCAACCTGGGCGGGGTGTCGTTGGCGGGGATGCTGTTCGCCTTGCTGGCGCTGGCCAGCATGACCTTCGGCTCGATCCTGCAGAAGCGCATCACCGACAACCCCATGGGCACGCTGCCGCTGCAGTACCTGGCAGGCTTTGCCATGTGCGCGCTGTTCGCGCCTTTGCAACCGCTGCGGGTCGAGTGGACGGGCGGCTTCGTCGGCGCGCTGCTGTGGATGGGCCTGGTGGTCTCGCTGCTGGCAACGTTGCTGCTGTATCGGCTGATCGCCAAGGGCAATCTGGTCAATGTCACCAGCCTGTTCTACCTGGTGCCGGCAGTGACTGCGGTGATGGACTTGCTGATCTTTGGTAACCGCCTGGCACCGCTCAGCCTGCTGGGCATGGGGCTGATCGTGGTGGGCTTGTTGTTCGTGTTCCGCAAGCCTGCTGCACGCCTGGCCGAAGCGTAGGCCTTAGCGGAACTCTTCGGGGATGGTGTGGCGCAGCACGCCTTCCTCGAAGTCCAGCAGGCCGGCCTCGCGCTGGGTGAGCAGGTAGTAGAGCAGGGTATCGAGCGAGCGCTGTGACGTCACTTCGACTGCCAGCATCTTCACAGCCTGCTCGGTTTCGCAGTTGCAGCCGAAGTCCTGCAAGGCTGCGCGTACCTGGTCCAGCGTTTCTGGTGGTTTGACCACCACCCGGAACACCGAGCTGGCGCTGCTGTGGCGCAGTTCGGCGAACCAGGTCTCGCCGGCTTCTTCACGGGTGCCGATCACGTCGCCCGGCGCGATGCCGTAGACGTGGAAGGGAATGTTGTCGACGGCATAGCCGCCTTCCACAGCCTTGGCCCACAGGCCCTCGACCGAGGCCGGTGGGTAGCCGGTCTCGTCCTGTTCCAGGCGGAACAGGACTTTCTTGTACGGGTTGCTCATCGTGTACCCCGCTTCAGTTGCGCGCCGGGCGCAGCACCAGCCACAGTGCCACGCCTATCAGCAAGCCGCCGTACAGGTGTGCCATCGACAGCGGCTCGTCCAGCAACCACGCCCCCCACAATACGCCGAATACCGGGATCAGGAAGGTGACGGTGCTGGCCTTGACCGGGCCGATTTCCTCCAGCAGGCGGAAGTACAGAATGTACGCAAATGCCGTGCACAACAGGCCCAGGCCCAGCAGCGACAGCCACACCTGCCAGCCGCCCCAGCTGGCGGGCGGCTGGCTCAGCGCGCTCCAGGCGAACAGCGGGCTAAGCAGCAAGGTGGCGCCGAGCATGCTGCCCAGCGCCGACAGGCGGCTGTCCAGGCCACTGATCCAGCGACGGGCAAGAAAGCCGGCAAAGCCGTAGCAAGTGGTGGCTGCCAGGCAGGCCAGAGCGCCTTGCACCAGGGCCATGTCCAGCGCCACCGGGCCAGCGCCGCTGAGGATGCCGACGCCAAACAGGCCCAGGAAGATGCCGCACAGCTTGGGCAGGGTCATCGGCTCACGGAAGAACAGCATGCCGATCAGCACGCCCATCAATGGCGTGGTGGCGTTGAAGATGGCCGAGTAGCCGGCAGGTAATACCTGGGCAGCGACGGAATAGAAGGTGGCGGGGATACCGGAGTTGATCATGCCCAGTACCAGGCAGGCGCCGAGCTTGCCCTGGAAATCCCAGCGCACACGGGCGGCGGCGAGGATGGCGACCAGGCCCAGGCAGGCGATGGACACGCGGAAAAAGGCGGTCGGTACCGTGCCCAGCTCGGGGGCGATGATGCGCATGAACAGGAAGCTCGCCCCCCAGACGGCGGCAAGGGTCAGCAGGCGGGCTAGGGCGATGGGGCTCACGGTGGTCTCCGGGTACAAGGCAGGGCGCGAGTGTACGTTACTGGGGCGGGGTGGTTCTTGTGCTTTCTTGCGGTGTAATCCTGTACTGGCCCAATCGCCGGCAAGCCAGCTCCCACAGGATCACCACAGGCTCAGGCATTGTGGGTTACCTGTGGGAGCGGGCGTGCCCGCGAAGAGGCCGTCACAGGCACCGTAGTTCGAACAAGCCGACTAAGCTCTGTATCTCAACCAAGCATCGAGGCGCCCCGCATGACCCAGCACTGGCCTGCCGGCGAGATCGCCCGGATGATCCTCGATGGCTTCGACGACTACCGCGAGCATTTTCGCCGCATCACCCTTGGCGCCCGCGAGCGTTTCGAACAGGCGCGTTGGCAAGAGTGCCAGCGCGCAGCCGCCGCGCGGATAAACCTCTATGAACAGAAGGTCGGCGAGGTTAACGGCTGGTTGTGTGACGCGTTCGATGACGAGGTGCTGCTGGAGGTCGGCCAGTGGCCTCTGGTGAAAAGTGCCTACATAGGCCTGATCGACCCACGGCTGGACGATGAGCTGTCGGAAACCTGGTACAACTCATTGTTCTGCAGCCTGTTCAGCCATGACCAGATCAGCGATGGCTGCATGTTCATCCACACCACCCGGCCATCGATTCGCAGCCACCAGCGCGCTGCGCAAACCAGCACCTATCGCCCCGATGGCAACCTCAAGGGCCTGCTACGGGCGATCTTCGCCGACTACGCGTTCGCCTACGGCGACCTTGAAAGTGATGTGTCACGCCTTGAGGAACAACTGCGTGACAGCCTGCCGGACTGGGTGTGCAAGGACCCGACGCTGGCGGTGGAGCTGTTTTCGCCGGTGCTGTACCGCAACAAGGGCGCCTACCTGGTCGGCCGGCTGTACAACAGCGATGAGCAGTGGCCGCTGGTGATCCCGCTGCTGCACCGGGAAGGGCATGGCATAGAGGCCGATGCGCTGATTACCGACGAGGCCGAGGTATCGATCATCTTCTCCTTCACCCGCTCGTACTTCATGGTCGATGTGCCGGTGCCGGCGGAGTTCGTCAATTTCCTCAAGCGTATCTTGCCGGGCAAGCACATTGCCGAGCTGTATACCTCCATTGGCTTCTACAAGCATGGCAAATCGGAGTTTTACCGGGCGCTGATCAACCACCTGGCGGGCAGCGACGACCGCTTTGTGATGGCGCCGGGTGTGCGTGGCATGGTCATGAGCGTGTTCACCCTGCCGGGCTTCAACACGGTGTTCAAAATCATCAAGGACCGTTTCTCGCCATCGAAAACCGTCGACCGCGCCACGGTGATCGACAAGTACCGGCTGGTGAAAAGCGTCGACCGGGTGGGGCGCCTGGCCGATACCCAGGAGTTTGCCGATTTTCGCTTCCCGCGGGACAAGTTCGAGCCGCAGTGCCTGGCCGAGCTGCTGGAGGTAGCGCCGTCGACCGTGGCGCTGGAGGGCGACAAGGTGCTCATCCGCCACTGCTGGACCGAGCGGCGCATGACGCCGCTGAACCTTTACCTGGAGCATGCCAGCGAAGGCCAGGTGCAAGAGGCGCTGGAAGACTATGGCCTGGCCATCAAGCAGCTGGCGGCGGCGAACATCTTCCCGGGTGACATGCTGCTGAAAAACTTTGGCGTTACCCGCCATGGCCGGGTGGTGTTCTATGACTATGACGAAATCAGCTTCCTGACCGAGGTTAACTTCCGCCATATCCCGCCGCCGCGTTACCCGGAGGACGAGATGTCGGGTGAGCCGTGGTACTCGATCGGGCCGCATGATGTGTTCCCCGAAGAGTTTCCACCGTTTCTGTTTGCCGATATCGGCCAGCGGCGGTTGTTCAGCCGCTTGCATGGGGAGTTGTATGACGCGGATTACTGGAAGGGGCTGCAGGCGGCTATTCGGGAGGGGAAGGTGATTGATGTGTTTCCCTACCGGCGCAAGGCCCGGTGAATCTGTTTTTCAGGCCCGGCCTCTTCGCGGGCTCGCCCGCTCCCACAGGTACTTCGCTGTACTTGTGGGAGCGGGCGAGCCCGCGAAGAGGCCGGGCCTGAAAAACAGATTCACCCCTTCAAACACTTCATCTCACTAAAGTCGGTGCGCACTTTACTCAGCCTTTCCTGCAAGAACCGCCGCTGCTGCGGCGTACTCTGTTGCACCAGGTCCACCAGCAAGCTGCGCGCCTGCCGCTCGGTATTTTGAAACGCTGAGCGGTATTCAGGCGTCCACAAGCTTTCCTTGCGCTGCAAAAGCGTCGCCAGGCGCGGCTCGAAGCTGGCATCGTTGCGCTGGTTCATCGCCAGCAACAATTGCTGTTGCCAGTGGGCACGGTTGGCAATCCATTCGCGGTTCTGGTCGCCCAGCGCCTGCGACCAGGCTTGTACCCGCTGTTTCTGCACCTGCGTAAGCTCGCCCAGCCACGGCGTCAGGCGTTTCTCCATGCGCTCTGTTCGGCGGGCGATCTGCTTGGCCAGCGGCGTATCCACATACTTCTTCTGCCTTTCGCTGATGTCGTCGCGGAAAGCATCGCGCATTTCCGCTACCTGGGTGTCGCTCATGCCGCGCAACAGCTCGGTGGCCGATGGGGTAATTTCCTCGGCTACCCGGCCAATCGCCTCGCGGGCCTCTCGGGTACGTTGCTGCAGGGCCTGGTCGGTTACCTGGTCGTCGGCGACCATGCCACGTACCCGGTCCAGCCAGTCGAGGTAGCCGGGCAGCTGGGTCTTGCAATGCCAGGCCAGGTGCTCGCGCAGGCGGTCGTCGAGCAGGGTTTTCTGCTCGCGGTTCATGTCCAGGTAGTCGCCCAGCGACCACGGTACCAGGCGGTCGAGGTTGCGGTAGGCCAGGTCGATGCGGCTGCAGGCGGCCAGCGCCAGGGCGAAGCCGATGGCGATGAGCAGGGCTTTGGGCAGGCGTACAGGCATGTGCTGCTCCTTGCAACGGTGGCCAGTCGGTAGAGGTAAGGGTAGCCGCAGGGTTCCATCGCATTGCTGCAATCGCGGTTTCCTTCCATCGGCAATATCACTATTATTGCGACTAATTCTTATCCGCATCGTTACAAGGATGGTTGCGTGTACAAGGTCCCGCCTGCGCCGCACGATGACATGCACTGCCTGTACCGCGACCACAGCGGCTGGCTGCAAGGCTGGCTGCGCCGGCGCCTGGGTGACCGGGAGCGGGCGGCGGACCTGACCCAGGACACCTTCGTGCGCCTGATCGCCAGCACGGTGGCCCATCCCTTGCGCGAGCCACGCAACTTCCTGGCGACGGTGGCCAAGCGGGTGATGGTTGATCACCTGCGTCGACGGTCGTTGGAGCAGGCTTACCTGGAAGCCATGGCCCTGGAGCCGGAACTGGTGGAGGCGTCCCCGGAGCACCGGGTAGTGCTGCTGGAAACGCTGTTGCAGCTTGATGCCATGCTCGATGGCCTGAACCACAAGGTGCGCCAGGCGCTGTTTCTTGCCCACCTCGAAGGCCTGAGCTACGCCGAAATTGCCGAGCGCCTGGGTGTGTCTGTCAGTTCGGTGACCAAATACATCGCCAAGGCCACCGAGCAGTGCCTGCTGTTCGCGCTGGATGCCGAACTGTGAGCCCGGCGCAGCAACGCCAGGCACTGCGTGATGCGGCGCAGTGGCATGCCCGCTTGAGTGCCGGGGCGGACTACCAGGCGCTGTACCTGCGTTGGCAGGCGTGGCATCAAGGCGACCCGGTGCACCAGTGGGCGTGGCAGCGGCTGGAGGCGTTTCACGCCGAGCTGCGCAGCGTGCCGGCGACCGTGGCAAAGCGGACGTTGGCGGTGGAGCCGCCGCTGGCTGGCAGGCGCACTGTTCTCAAGGGGCTGGTGCTGGGCCTTGGGGTATCCGGCCTGGCCTGGACTGGCTACCGGCAGACGCCGCTTTGGCTGGCCGATGTGCGTACCGCTACGGGTGAACGGCGCCAGTTGCGGTTGGAAGATGGCACCCAGCTCACGCTGAACACGGCCACTGCCGTGGACATTCGCTATGACTACCAGCAGCGGCTGATCATCCTGCGCTCCGGGGAGATCATGGTGACCACGGCCAAGGATGCACGGCCACTCAGGGTGCGCAGCCAGCAGGGCGAGATGCGCGCGTTGGGCACACGCTTTGTTGTTCGCCAACTGGACGGGCAGACCGAACTCGACGTACTTGAACATGCCGTTGCGGTGCGCAACCGGCCAGAAGGCGAGCCGTTGCGGGTGGAGGCGGGCATGAGCCTGCGCTTTGGTTCAGGGCCGCTGCCCGCGCCGCAGGTGCTCGACCCTAACCGCGCCGAATGGGTCAATGGCCGGCTGGTGATCGATAACTGGCCGCTGAGCCAGGTGCTGGATGAGTTGCAGCGCTATCGCCCGGGCTTTATCGAGTGTTCGAAGGAAGTTGCGCACCTGCGCATTTCTGGGGCCTTCCCGCTGGACGATACGGCGCGTGCGCTGGAGGCGATTGCCCAGGCGCTGCCGGTACGGATCGAGACCCGCACGCGGTTCTGGGTGCGAGTGCGGCCTTTGGCCTGAAAATTGGGGCTGCTTTGCAGCCCTTCGCGGGCTCGCCCGCTCCCACAGGGATTGTGCTTGTCCCGAGAATGGCGCAGGACCTGTGGGAGCGGGCAAGCCCGCGAAGGGGCGCAAAGCGCCCCAAATGGCAGCAGATGATTTTTAACAATATTTCTCGTTTGCATTGTCGGTTTTCCAGTTTCACACGACCCCTCCTGCAAACCGCCAACACAGCCCTTTGAAGGAGCCCACCATGCATCGCCGCGTTACCCCCCACGCTTACCCCAGAAAACCCCTCGTTGTTGCCATGTTCAGTGCTGCCTTGCTGGTGCAAGCCGGTGTGATTGTCCCCCTGAGTACCGTCGGGCAGGCCAGCGCAGCAGAGGCCACACGCAGCTACACCATCGCCGCAGGGCCACTGGGCGCAGTGCTCAGTCGCTTTGCCAGCGATGCCGGGGTGGTGTTGTCGTTCGAGGCCGAATTGACCCAAGGCAGGCGCAGCCCGGGGTTGCAGGGGACGTACAGTGTCGAGCAAGGTTTCGCACGGTTGCTGGCGGGGAGTGAGTTGCAGGTGATGGCCGCGAGCAATGGCAACTACGTGCTGTTGCCGCGCTCGACGGACGGGGCGCTTGAACTGGGCGCGACCAGCATCAATGCATCGGGTTTGGGGGCTACCACGGAAGGCACCGGGTCTTATACGACTGGGTCGACCAGTACGGCGACGAAGATGAATTTGTCGATTCGTGAAACGCCGCAGACGATAACCGTCATCACGCGACAGCGCATGGATGACCAGCACTTGGCGAGCATGACCGATGTGCTCAACCAGACGCCGGGCATCACCATGTCCCAGGACGGCGGCGAGCGTTTCAACATCTACTCCCGTGGCAGTGCGATCAATACCTATCAGATTGATGGCGTAACCACCACGCAGGAGAACCAGACGCGCAATATGCCCAGTACCTTGTTGGACATGGCCCTTTATGATCGGGTCGAAATCATTCGCGGCGCTACCGGCCTGATGACAGGCGCTGGCGATCCGAGTGGTGTGGTCAACCTGATTCGCAAGCGCCCGACCCGTGAGTTCAAGTCTCACATTCAGGCAGGTGTTGGCTCCTGGGATTACTACCGCGCCGAGGCAGATGTTTCAGGGCCGCTGACAGACAGCGGTAATGTGCGTGGCCGATTCGTTGCGGTAAAACAGGACAATGACACGTTCATGGACTGGTACAGCCAAAAGCGTGATCTGGTCTATGGCGTGGTTGAGGCAGACCTGAGCGACACCACCGTTGGACGCTTCAGCATTGACCGCCAGAAGTATAGGGCCGATGGGGGACCGGGCGTTCCCATGCTGTTCAGTAACGGCCAGCCTACTGATTTTTCTCGCTCAAAAAGCTCCGGCGCACGCTGGATGTACGATGAAATAGAGACCACCAATTATACCTTCGGTCTTGAGCAGGAACTGGCCAACGACTGGCAGTTCAAGATCGCTGGCAACTACATGGATGTGGACCGCGATACTGATTCCGCCTATTTGCGTACGACAACAAACGTTGCCTACATCAATCAGGCAACCGGTGCAGTACCGATCATCCCGGCCAGGGCCAAGGCCACTCAGACCCAGAAAGGTGTCGATGTCACGCTTCAAGGTCCATTTGAGTTGCTGGGGCAGCGCCATGAACTGATCATGGGTTACAACTTCCAGGATTACGAAAACCAGCACGACGAAGCCGACGCGCCTTCTACGGCGATTGACTATTACAACTGGAACAACCAGATGGCGAGGCCAGCTGACGACAGTTACGTGCCTTTTCTGGACTACAACGTTGCTACGCGGCAGAGCGGGTACTATCTGGCAGGCAGGTTCAACGTCACTGACGACTTGCACTTCATTCTTGGTGCCCGTGTTTCCAGGTACAACTACGATTATTCGCTGAATGTGCTGACCAGCACCACCCGGACCCTGCCTACCAAGATCCGCGAGAATGGCGTTGTTACTCCTTACGCCGGCATCGTCTACGACCTGACGGCTGAGCAGTCTGTCTATGCCAGTTATACCGACATCTTCAAGCCACAATCTTCGGAAGATGTCTCCGGGCAGACCCTCGAACCTGTAGTTGGCAAAAACTACGAACTGGGCTGGAAAGGAGAATTTTATGAGGGTCGCTTGAATGCCAATGCGGCCGTCTACTTCATTCAGCGTGACAACCTCGCAGTCGAAGATGGCACCAACGAGACACCTAAACATACCCAGGCCTACCGGGCTATTGATGGTGCAGAAACCAAGGGTATTGACCTTGAACTGTCTGGTGAGGTGCTGCCGGGTTGGAACATCCAGACAGGCTACAGCCATTCACGCACGGAAGACTCCGATGGCAACCGTCAGAATACTCAGCTTCCTATGGACACCTTCCGGCTGTGGACGACTTACCGCTTTCAGGGTGACTGGAACAAGCTGACCATTGGCGGTGGTGCAAACTGGAACTCGAGTTCGTCCCTGTCTTATGTACGCTTGAACACGCGCGTGACGCAAGACGACTACACCGTTGCCAGCCTGATGGCCCGCTATCAGATCAATGACAACTTGTCGGCCACGGTCAACGTGAACAACCTGTTTGATGAGAAGTACTACGCAGGTATGGCCGGTAGCTACGCCCACTACGGAGCCCCACGTAACACCATGCTCAACCTGCGCTACGATTTCTGATCCTGCGCCCCACAACCTCAATCACAAAGGGGCAACCGTCCGGAAGCTTTGACACCACCCCGTGTCTGTCTGGAAAATAGCCCCCTTGTCTTGAGGAACATCAGAAATGGCTCTGCTTGGGCGTTACAACAGTTTGCAAATCGTGAAGCACGTGGACTTCGGCCTCTACCTCGACGGCGGTGCCGATGGCGAGATCCTGCTGCCCGGGCGCTACATCCCGAAAAACGCCGAGACCGAGGTGGATGACTGGCTGAACGTGTTCATCTACCTGGACAGCGAAGACCAACTGATCGCCACCACCGAGAAGCCCAAGGTGCAGGTGGGCGAGTTCGCCAGCCTCAAGGTCAAGGACATCAACGGGGCGGGCATCTTCCTCGACTGGGGCCTGTCCAAGGACCTGATGATGCCGTACTCGGAAGAAGCACGGCAGTTGAAGATCGGTGATTACTGCGTGGTGCACGTCTACCTCGACAAGCGCACCCGTCGCATCACCGCCACCTCACGCCTGGACCGCTATCTCGACGTTACCCCGGCCGACTACAAAGCCGGGCAACCGGTCGAGTTGCTGGTGGCCGGCGAAACGCCGATGGGCTTCAAGGCCATCATCAACAACCGCCACTGGGGCCTGATTCACAAGAACGAGGTGTTCAAGTTCCTGCGTTCGGGCATGCACGAAAAGGGCTTTATCAAGGAAGTGCGCCACGACGGCAAGATCGCCCTGAGCCTGCAACCGGTGGGGGCGGCCCTGGCCGACAGCCTGCAAGAGCAGATCATGGCGCGCCTGGAGGCTGAAGGTGGAGTGCTGGGTGTGTGCGACAAGAGCGACCCTGCGCTGATCAGCAAGCTGTTCAACGTCAGCAAGGGCAATTTCAAGAAGGCCATTGGCGGGTTGTTCAAGCAGGGCCTGATCGTCATCCATGACGACCGTATCGAGAAGGCCTGATCAGGCCTGCACGAAGTTGCGGAAATCCAGCTGCTCGCCACCCGGACGGGTGTCGCGCAGCAGCGAGTCGCGGTCGGCACTGAGGGCCAGGCTGATGGTGGAACGGCGCTTGCCGGGCTTGCGCACTTCCATCTGCTCCAGGTGAGCCTTGAGGAAGTTGGTGGGCACCTTCAGGTGCTGCAACTCATCGCTCTCTGGTGTGTGCAGCAGCAGGTTGACCCAGTCGGCCTGGCCCTTGCCCAGCAGTGCCACAGGCACTTCGAACCACCACAGGTTGCGTTTGTTGTCCAGGATGGCGAACAGCGTGTTGCTGCTGGTCAGCACCGGGCGAGCCAGTGCTTCGTTGCGCCGGGCAATGGCGGCGGGTTTGTCGAGTTTCATGCAGGTTCCTGCGGGTTGAAGCCATGAAGGCCTGCATTGTGAGGGGTGGCACAGGGCGGGGCAAGGTTTGTGATTCGCAGGCCCCCACCGACTGAACATTCTCCCAGACCCAAGGTCAGTTATTCAGGCATCACCCAACTGGTGTTCTTGAATTGAGAGGGTTCGTTCAATGAAAGAGTGGGAAGTCATCTTTGCCGATCAGAAAGGCGAACCGTCCACCATGACGTTGCGGGCCGAGCACTGCCCCAGCGAAGAGGACGCCGCGCGGGCCATCCGTTCGCACCTGTTCCCGGTGATGGACGAGCTGGACCTCAACGACTTCCAGGACCGCACCATTTCCCCTACCGCCCGCTGGCTCAAGGAGCATAGCGGGGTGACCATCACCAGCATTCACGAAGCACACTGACCCACACGTTTGCGTGGTGCCTTTGCAGGCACTACGCTGGTGGAAGGTGCCTGCCTATTCTGCGGGTCGGCACCGCTTCAATTCGCGTCTTGCATCAGCTCGAACTGCCCGGCCAATGACTGCCGGCAGGTGCGTAGTGCACGGAAAGTCTATCCATTGCTTTACTCAGGAGGACGTTTCATGAGCAGCCAGAACGACGATATCAGCAGCAGCGTCCTGCGCCAGATGAAAGCAGGCGGTTTCGACTTCACCCAGATCCACCCCATCGAGTTCTATGCCGTATTCCCCGACGAAGCAGGGGCCCGCCGTGCGGCCGGGCAGTTTCGTGGTGAATCGCTCAATGCCCAGGTGACGGAGCTGGGCGACGGTGCCTGGCACCTGGAATTGAGCAAGGTCATGTATGCCACGTATGGGGGCATTGGCGACTTTGAAGATGCTTTCGAGCAGCTGGTGACACCGTATGGCGGCGAGGTAGAAGGGTGGGGGGTCAAGCACGAACGGCCAATAGCCTGAACGTCATGTGTTTTGTTCTTCGCGGGCTCGCCCGCTCCCACAGAGTACTGCACAGGATTCAAAACTTGTGCAGTCCATAATCATAATGTGGGAGCGGGCGAGCCCGCGAAGAAGCACACACTGCTCTCAAGGCCTGCGCCCAGCCATATGCCCCAGATAGGCCAACACCGCATCCAGCTCCTGCTCACTCAACACACTTTCAGCAAACCCCGGCATCTTCGCCTGCGGCCACTGCCGCAGGCTTTGCGGGTCGCGAATCAGCTTGCGCAGAAACGCCGGCTGGAAGTACTCGGTCGGGTTATGCGGCACATTCAAATCCGGCCCTACCTGCGCATCCCCCGCGCCATTGAGCCGGTGGCACGCCAGGCAGTTTTGCTGGAACAAGGCAAAACCCTGTCTCACCGGGCTGTCGGCCGGCAACTTCGGGTCGGGTAGCAGCGCCGGAAAACGCTGCTCGACCGGTGCCAGCTTGCGAAGGGTGGAAATCTGGAACGGCCACTGCTCCGGGCGAATGCCGCTGGCCTGCGGTGCGGTCCATACCAGGTAGAACGGACCCGCACTTGGCTTGCCCTGGGCCAGTGGCGGCCACGGCTTGGCCGGGTCTTCCACGGCCAGCCAGGCCTGTGCTGGCCCTTGTTGCAGCAGTGGCGCAGCAGGCATCTCGGCGGCAAAGCCATCCAGCGCCACCGCCTGCAAGTGGTCGCTGGTACTCACACCCTCCAGCAGCGTGGCCAGCGGCACTGCCCGATAATGCATGGGGCGCTTGTACGAAACGTCCTGGTCGATGCTGATATCCCGGGCCTGCGGATGGCCGAGCAGTTCGGCGCTGCTCCACTGGCGCGTGCCGGCGCCCAGCTCCAGGTGCAGTTGCGCCGCCGACAGTGGCAGGCTGAGGAACAACGCTAACAGGGCCAGGCAGTGGCGCATGGGCAATCTCCAACCATCAAGGCTGGCAGGTTACCTGTGCACTGCCCGTTGGCGCCACCGCCACTGTCAGCCGAACAAACGTGTCAGGTTCGGCAAGATCAGCAGTAAAGTCGTAGCGAAGAGAATGAGCCCAGCTTGGCGAATTTTCGATTGTCTGAACATGGCGGACCGCCTTCTTGTTGTTATTCCTGAATACCCGTTGGCTTCCTTGTCGCGCTTCGGGTCGATCGCAGTGGCACTGTGCGGTGCCTGAACTGCCTGCCTCTTGAAAGTGGATATACAACCAACAGTAGGGTGTGCGTCATCCATGTTTCAGAACCCTTTGTTCTAATTGTTCGGGTATATGATTTCGTTTTGCTATAAGGCCATGTGCCAGCCGGCTGGCATGCTCTGTCTAGACAGTGGCGCAAGTGCCAGGCGGCAGGCGACGAAATGTGACCGTTCGTCAGTGCAGCCTACTTGCTTGTACGTGCCTTTCGCGTCAGTCTCTACAGCAGATTCCCACCCATGTCGTTCAGGACTATCCCTATGTCGTTACGCATCTGCATCCTTGAAACCGATGTCCTGCGACCGGAGTTGACCGCGCAGTACCAGGGCTACGGCAGGATGTTCGAGCAGCTCTTCTCGCGTCAGCCGATCGCCGCCGAGTTTTGTGTGTACAACGTGATGAACGGCGACTACCCCGCCGACTCTGAAGTGTTCGATGCCTACCTTGTGACGGGCAGCAAGGCTGATTCGTTCGGTAGTGATCCGTGGATTCAAACGCTCAAGGCTTACTTGTTGAAGCTGTACGAGCGTGGCGAGAAGCTGTTGGGGGTGTGTTTCGGCCACCAGCTGCTGGCGTTGACCCTGGGTGGCAAGGCTGAACGTGCCGACAAGGGCTGGGGCGTGGGCATCCACCGTTATTCGCTGGCGGCGCATGCGCCGTGGATGGACCCGGAAGTGTCGGAGCTGACGTTGCTGATCAGCCATCAGGACCAGGTGACCGAATTGCCGGAGGGGGCCACGGTGATTGCTTCCAGCGATTTCTGCCCGAATGCGGCGTACCACATTCGTGACCAGGTGCTGTGCTTCCAGGGCCACCCGGAGTTCGTGCACGACTATTCCCGTGCGCTGCTTGATGCGCGCCAGGCGTTTCTGGGGGATGAGGTGTATCACAAGGCCGTGGCCAGTTTGGCCACCGAGCATCAGGGCGACCTGGTGGGGGAATGGATGATGCGCTTTATCCAGCAGCCATCAAAGGCCAGCGACAGCGCAGCATAAAGTGTTGCAGCCATTCGCGGGCACGCCCGCTCCCACAGGTACTCCACTGTGGGAGCGGGCGTGCCCGCGAAGAGGCCCTTAAAGCCAGCCCGACTTCTTGAAGCTGGCATACAACCCCGCACACCCCGCCGCAATCACCCCCAGCACCGCAAAATACCCGTAATGCCAGCTCAGCTCCGGCATATTCTGGAAGTTCATCCCGTAAACCCCGGCAATCGCCGTGGGGAATGCCAGGATCGCCGCCCAGGCTGCGAACTTGCGCTGCACGATGCTCTGGCGTGATGACTCCAGCAGCATGCCAATCTCGATGGTCTGGCTGGCGATGTCGCGGATGCTGGCCAGGTCTTCCATCTGCCGCGTCACGTGGATCTGCACATCCCTGAAATACGGGCGCATGTTCTTGTCGATGAACGGGAAGCTCAGGCGCTGCAGCTCTTCGCTCACTTCCACCATGGGCGCTACATAGCGGCGCAGGCGCAGGATGTCGCGGCGCAGGCTGTGCAGGCGGCGGATGTCGTCTTCCTGGAGCGAGCCGCCGAGCACGCTTTGCTCCAGTTCCTCGATCTCGCCATGAATGGCCTCGCTGACCGGTTGGTAGTTTTCGGTCACGAAGTCGAGCAGGGCGTACAGCACGAAGTCCTCACCGTGCTCCAGCAGCAATGGCCGCGCCTCGCAGCGTTGGCGCACCAGGGCGTAGGACTTGGAGTGGCCGTTGCGGCAGGTGATGATGTAGCCGTTGCCAGCGAAGATATGGGTTTCGATGAACTCCAGCTTGCCCTCGTGACGCACCGGCGAGTAGGTGACGATGAACAGCGCGTCGCCGAACGTTTCCAGCTTTGGCCGGCTGTGCTTTTCCAGGGCGTCTTCGATGGCCAGTTCGTGCAGGTTGAACTGGCACTGCAGGTTGGCCAGTTCCTCGGCGTTGGGCTCCTCCAGGCCGATCCACACGAAGTGCCCCGGCTTGCGCGCCCACTCGCTGCCTTCGTCGATACTGATGTTGGTGACCTTTCTGCCGGCGCTGTACACCGCCGATGCCACGACTCGCCCCATGGTTGCCCGCTTATTCCGGTTGAACACGGGTTACAGCTTGGGCCGTACCCGGCCCAAGAGCAACCCGCATCAGGCCAGCTCGTGTTCCATGCGGTCGATGCACTGCTGCATCTGCTCCCGGCACTGCTCGATCAGCGCCGGAATGTCCTGTTGGGTCATGCCGGCGGTGGCAATCGGCGGCAGCGAGCGTACGACAACCGTGCGCTGGCGCCAGCTGTTCAGGCTCATGCGTCTGGCATAGCGGCTGACGCACACCGGCACGATCGGCACGCCGGCCTCGATGGCCATGTGAAACGCGCCTTTCTTGAAGGCCAGCAACTGTTCGCCAGGGTTTCGCGTGCCTTCAGGGAAAATCCAGATCGAGGTGTCGTCTTGCAGCACCTGGGTGGTCTTGTGCAGCGCCTTGCGCGCCTGGTAAGCGTTTTTGCGGTCGATCAGCACGTTGCCGCCCAGCCAGAACAGCTGGCCGAACAGCGGGACCCAGCCCAGGCTTTTCTTGCCGATGGCCACGGTGCGTTGTGGTACCACCTGGCCCAATACGAACAGGTCGAAGTTGGACTGGTGGTTGGCAATGATCACGCAACCGGGTGGCTGGTCCCACAGCGGCCCGACCTCGGCCTTGACCTTGATGCGCATCAGCCAGGTGGCCGGCCGGCTGTAGAGGTGGGCGAACAGGCGGCTGTTGTCGGGGTTGAAGGGGCGGCACAGGCCAATGAGCAGGCCCACGGCGCCAACTACAAGGAAGTGCAGCGCCAGCAGAAGCATGCGCAACGAATAAAGCATGGTACGACTCACACCAGACAGTCGCCGGGCAGTGTACGGGTGTGCACTGGTTGGGGCAAACCTCAGTGTGAGCCTGTGCTGGCCTTTTCGCGGGCTCGCCCGCTCCCACAGGGATCGCGCTGCACCTGTGGGAGCGGGTTTACCCGCGAAGAGGCCGGCAAGGTCAGCCCATATGGTGCTGGTCCAGCTCGATCGCGTTGTCCAGCGCCTCCAGCAAGGCTTTACGCACCTTCAGCTTGGTATTCTTGTGCGCCAGCATGTTCAGCTTCTTCAACCCCCGCGCTGCCTCCAGTGCCGCTTCGTGCAACTGCTCTGCCGGCACCACCTTGTCGAGGAACCCGGCATCCACGGCCGCAACCGGGTCGAACACCTCGGCATTGATCACCGAGCGGTGGAAAGCCGAGCGACGCAGGCGGTCGCGGGCCAGTTCGATGCCGGCGTGGTGCATGGTCATGCCGATCTGCACTTCGTTCAGGCACACCTTGTACGGCCCTTCAACGCCAATGCGGTAATCGGCCGACAGCAGCAGGAACGCACCCTTGGCCACGGCATTGCCCGGGCAGGCGACCACGACCGGGAACGGGTGCGACAGCAGGCGGCGGGCGAGGGTGGAGCCGGCCGTGACCAGGCCGATGGCCTCTTTCGGGCCGCTGGTCATCACCTTGAGGTCATAACCGCCAGACAGAATGCCCGGCTGCCCGGTGATGATCACCACGGCACGTTCTTCAGTGGCGCGGTCGAGCGCGGCGTTGAAGGCAGTGATGACGTCCGGCGAGATGGCGTTGACCTTGCCGTTGTTCAGGGTCAGGGTAACGATGCCGTCTTCGGCGTGGTAGGTAATCAGCTCGCTCATGGCAGAGTCCTTTTGTTGGCGTGGCGACGACGTTACCCAGCGCCAGAGGCCAGGTAAAGCAGCAAGGCTGACTGGTCGGTCAGCGTTCACCGGGGCTCAAATGCAAATACATGAAAAAACTGAAAAAAATGCTTGCCAAAGGAAAGCGCTTTCACTAAATTAGCGCACCTCGACGGGCCGCACGGCTTGAAGAGAAACGGTGAAGTGTCCGAGTGGTCGAAGGAGCACGCCTGGAAAGTGTGTATACGAGAAATCGTATCAAGGGTTCAAATCCCTTCTTCACCGCCACATTCTGCGAAGAGCCCCCGCGCTGAAAAGCCGGGGGCTTTTTGCATTTGGGCCATTGGGGCAATGCCCAAAGGCTGCCGCGATCCCTGTGGGAGCGGGCTTGCCCGCGAACACCGGCAGAGCCGGTGCCATACACCGCGTCGCTTTCTTCGCGGGCAAGCCCGCTCCCACAGGTGTCCGCAATACGCCTAGAAGCTGATCGAAGCCGACAGCCGAGCGGTACGTGGTGCGCCCTGGAACAGGTAGTTATCCCCCAGGTAATCCCCCACATCACGCCAGTAGCGCTTGTCGAACACGTTATCCACGGTCAGCCGCAGCACCGTGTCATACCCGCCAATGCGCGTACGGTACCGGCTCCCCACATCGAACACGGTATACCCGCCAACCTCCACGTTCCCGGCCTGGCTCGCATACTTGCTGGCGCTGTAGCGCGCACCGCCCAGCAGTGCCAAGCCCGGCAGTGGAAGCGTGTACTCTGCGTGTAGCGCCGCCCGGAACCTGGGGACGTTGATTGCCTGGTGGCCTTCATAAGCATCAGTACCGCTGTTTTGTACCCGCGCCCGAATGGCCGCAGCACTGGCTTGCACTTGCAGCTTCGAAGTCACCCAGCCGCTGGCACCCAACTCAAGACCGGTGTTCTTCTGTTGGCCTTGCTGCACGTAGGTAAAATTGCCGGCCCCGTCCGGGCGGGCGTATTGGTAGGCCTGGCGGATCTGGAACAGCGCAGCGCTCAGGCTCAGGCCTTGCCAGTCGTGCTTGACGCCCAGCTCCAACTGGTGGGAGGTGGTAGGCGCAAGGATCTCGGCGGCGTTGCTGGCAAACCAGGGGGCCGTGCCGCCGGCAGACAGGCCCTTGGCGTAGCTGGCGTAAACGGTGGTGTCCGGCTGCGGCTTGTAGATAAGCGCCGCATTGGGCAGCAACTCGTATTGACGGGTATGGCGCCCGGCAACACCGGTTTCGTCCCAGGTCTTTTCATCCAGGCGCACTGCGCGCGCGCCCAGCACGGTCTGCCATTGCTCGTTGAAGCTGATGCGGTCGTTGACGAACAGGCCGTACTGACGGCTGTCCAGCCGGCGTTCGCTGGCGCCCACGGGTTTGTCGGACGGGTCGAAGGCAGGGGCGCCGGTGTAGATGTTGCCGGTACCCAGCCACTCGTTGTAGTACGGGCGCTGATCCAGCGTGCGCCGCTGCGCACTGGTGCCCACGGTCAGTTCATGCCCCACGCCCAGCGCATCGAAACGCCCGTTGAGCATGGCCTGTGCCTCATCGGTGCGGCGGGTGTCGTCGGGGCTGCGGAAGTCGTAGATGTCGTAGTCGCCATTGCTGCCAAAGAACGCGCCTTCGCTCGAACCCCAGGCGAACGCGCTGTAGTCGTCGATCACCACCTTGCTGCGCGACGCGCTCAAGGTGCCGGTCCAGGCCTCATTGAAGCGGTACTCAAAGCGCCCACCCAGGTTCAGCGAGTCGTTCTGCACCGGTTTGGCCCAGTGTTGGTAGGCCAGGCGATCGTCCGGGTCGATGTCGTGAGGCACTTCGGTACCGCCCAATAGCTGGTAACCCGGTACCGAACGCTGTTCGCGGTGCTGGTATTCGGCATCCAGTTGCAGGGTGGCGTCCGGGCTGATCTGCCAGTCGAAGGCCAGCGAGGCAAAGTCGCGCTTGCCGTCGGCGTGGTCGACGTACGAACGGATGTCTTCATGGGCCAGGTTGGCGCGCAGGCCGAACTGTTTCTCGCTGCCGAACCAGCCGCCCAGGTCGGTGGCCAGGTAGCGTTCGCCTTGTTCGTTGGTCGACACCGTGACGCTGCGCACATCCTCGGCGCGCTTGGTCACGTAGTTGATCAGGCCGCCCGGCTCCGACACGCCGCTCTGCAAGCCGGACAGGCCCTTGAGCAGTTCCACCTGTTGCTTGTTCTCCAGGGCCACGTTCTGCTCACCGGCGATGGTCTGGCCGTTGATGCGGTAGCTGCTGGCGGCATTCAGTTCGAAGCCGCGTACATTGAAGTTTTCGTAGTAGCCGATGGGGGCATAGCTTTCGCCGACGGAAGCGTCACTTTGCAGCACTTCGCTGAGCTTGCGTACCTGGCGGTCTTCCAGCAGTTGCTGGCTGAACACGCTGACCGAGGCGGGGGTGTCGAGCAAGGGCGCGGGCTGGAAACCGCCCACTGCGGCCTGGCGGGCCTGGTAGCCGTCGTGGGTGTAGGTGTCGGACACCTGCAACGGGGTCAGTAGCACACTGTCTTCGGCAAGCAGGTTCGGGCAATGCAGGGCCAGGCCCAGGCTGAGCAGGCTCAGGGGCAGGCGGGGGTGATGCGCAGGCATGCGGTGGGGCTCCTGGGGCGCGACACCTGTGGCGGCCTCTTCGCGGGCTTGCCCGCTCCCACAGGGACCGCGCCACACTCAAGGGCAGCGCTGTTCCTGTGGGAGCGGGCAAGCCCGCGAAGGGGCCGGCACAGGCCATGAAAAAGGCGGCATTTTAACAGCCGCCTTGAGCATAAAACGATCCGGGCCCCGCGATATTCAGTCCCGGTTGGCGGGCCGCTTGTGCTGCCGCCAACTGTCATCGATCTTCGACCAGGTCTTGCCGTCGGTAATGGCCATGAGCTTGCGCCCATCCTTGAACGTGGCGAGGAAGGTGGCTTCTTCCTCCTTGCCACCCAGCCACAGCCCCGCCAGCAACCCCACCGGGCCAGCCACCAGTGCACCCGCTACGCCCCAGCCCAGGGCGGTGCCCAGGCTGCGGCTGGATTCCAGGCTGGCCAGCCTGAGGTCGCTGATACGTGCCAGCGAAATGCGCTCGCCCGGGGAGGGGCTGCGCGGGGTCTTGAGTGTGAGCGATCCGTTGCGATACTCGCCTTCACCTTGCAAGAAATCGCCGGATTGCACCGTGAGTCTTGTCATAAAGTCATCCTGTCAGGGAAAGGGCATTGTCCAGCGCCTACTGAGCGCTGACCGGGCAGGCAAGTCAACGACCATGCGACGGAGGGTAGTGTGGTGCGATGTCGCGCTGGCGCCGGTCAAGCCACCTTGCGGTTGGCGAGCACCCAGGCCAGTAACGCCAGCCCGCCAATCACCAGCCCTGCCACCACGATGCCCATCCAGCCCTGGTGCTGGAACAACTGCGTGCCAAGCAACGAGCCCAGCGCCCCGCCAATGAAGTAGCAGGTGATGTAACCGGCATTCAGCCGCGTGCGTGCCTCGGGCCGCAGGGCAATCACTGCATTCTGGTTGCTCACGTGCACCAGCTGCACCGCCAGGTCGAGCATGAGCACGCCCAGCAGCAGGGCAAGCAGCGACTGCTGGGCAAACCCAAGCGGTACCCACGACAGCAACAGCACCACCAGGCCTACGGTGGTGCCCAGTGGGCCCTTGCCGCGGTCGGCCAGGCGCCCGGCCCAGTTGGCCGACAGCGCGCCGGCCGCCCCGGCGAGGCCGAACAGGCCGATGACTGCATCTGAATAGTGATACGGGCCGTTGGACAGCAGGAAGGCCAGGGGTGTCCAGAACAGGGCGAACAGGCTGAATGCCAGCAGGCCGAGCAGCGAGCGCAGGCGCAGCACCGGTTCTTCAAGGAACAGGCGGAACACCGAGCCGATCAGTGCCGGGTACTTCAGCCCGGCATGGCTGTGGTGTTGCGGCAGGCTGCGGTACAGCGCCACGGCAGTGATCGCCATCAGCACGGCGGCCAGCACATAAATGGCGCGCCAGCCGCCCAGCTCGGCCATGAAGCCCGCGGCAGTACGTGCCAGCAGGATGCCCAGCAACAGGCCGCTCATCAGCGTACCCACCGCGCGGCCACGCAAATGCGGCTCGCTGAGGGACGCGGCCATGGGCACGAGGATCTGCGCCACAACCGAGAACAGCCCGGTAAGCGCCGTGCCGAGGATCAGCCAGGGCAGGCTCGGCGCGCAGGCACTGATGACCAGGCCCAGGGTGGCAATGGCGGTCATCACGGTGATCAGCCGGCGCTGCTCGAACAGATCGCCCAGCGGCGCCAGCAGCAATAGGCCGGCGCCATAACTGAGTTGTGCGGCGATGACGATGCTGCCGGCGCTGGCGGTACTCAGGTCGAACTGTTCAGCGATGCTGTGCAGCAGCGGTTGGGCATAGTAGTTGCTGGCCACGGCCAGGCCGGTGGCGGTGGCCATCAGCAGGATCAGGGCGCGGCTGAGGGTGGGGGCGTTCATGCGGTTCTCATGGCGGGCAGTGGTAAGTGGGAGGATTATCAGGAAGTGTCTGGCATGACACCAATGTATAGTTTTCAACTTGTCCATCTAGAAAGCAGATAGATGCATGAACCTGAAGCAGCTCGAATACGCCCTTTCCGTTGCAGACACCGGTAGTTTTACCCGCGCGGCCGAGCGCTGCCATGTGGTGCAGTCGGCGCTTAGCCATCAGGTGGCGCGGCTGGAGTCGCAGCTGGGCGTCAGCCTGTTCGAGCGTAGTTCGCGACGGGTTCGCCTGACCCCTGCCGGCGAGGCTTTCGTGCTCAGCGCCCGGCCGGCGGTGGAAGCGGCCCGGCGCATTGCCGATGACGTGGCGGCGGCTTGCGGGCAGGTGCGCGGGCGACTGGCGATTGGTGAAATCAGCTCGCTCACGGCGTTGGACCTGGTCGACCTGCTGGCAGTGTTCCACGGTCGTTTCCCGGAAGTGGATGTGCGCTGGATCACGGCCAAGAGCGAATTGCTGATCGCCGATGTGATCGAGCGGCGTCTGGATGTGGGCTTTATAGGCCTGTGGCAGGGCGAGGTAGTGCAAGGTGTGCAGCATCGCTTGCTGGCCAGGGAGGAACTGGTGGCGTTGTTGCCGGTTGAGCATCGGCTTGCTGGCCATACGCAGTTGGCGTTGGCCGACCTGGCGGACGAAGTGCTGGTGGACTTTCCCGAAGGTACCGGGGCCCGGCGACAGACGGATGAGGCGTTTCAGGCGGCGGGGTTGCAGCGTCGGGTGCAGTTTGAAATCGGGCATGTGCGGTTGGTGGAGAAGTTCGTGCAGCGGGGCATGGCGGTGGGCCTTGTGCCAGAGCGGGTGGCGCAGGGCATCGGAGGTGTGGCGGTGGCGCGGCTGGTGGATGCGCCGGTGCGGCACCTGTATGCCGTGTGGTCAGCCAGCCCTACGCCGGCTGCCCGGGCATTTCTGGAGGTGATGGAGCAGAGCCTGGAACCTGAAAAGGTTTGAGCCTGTACCGGCCTCTTCGCGGGCTTGCCCGCTCCCACAGGGACCGCAGTGCGCTCAAGCTGGATGCGGTCCTTGTGGGAGCGGGCAAGCCCGCGAAGAGGCCGGCACATGCAACCTTTCAATCAGGCAGCAAACCCACCATCCACAGTCAGGCTTGCCCCGGTGATATACCCGGCTTCAGGCCCCGCCAGGTAAGCCACAAAGCTGGCAATCTCATCCGCCTCGCCATACCGCCCAATCGCCATCATCGGGATCAGGCTTTCGGCGAACTCGCCGCTGGCCGGATTCATGTCGGTGTCCACCGGCCCCGGCTGCACGTTGTTCACAGTGATGCCCTGCGGCCCCAGGTCACGCGCCATGCCGCGGGTCAGGCCAACCAGCGCCGACTTGCTCATGGCATAGGGCGCGCCACCGGCAAACGGCATGCGCTCGGCGTTGGTGCTGCCAATGTTGATGATGCGCCCGCCCTGGCCCATGTAGCGCGCTGCGGCCTGGCTGGCAACGAACACGCTGCGCACGTTCACCGCCAGCATGCGGTCGAAGTCGGCCAGGTCGAACTCGGTTACCGGTGCCACCGCCAGTACCCCGGCGTTGTTGACCAGGATATCCAGCCTGCCGAAGGCTTTGACGGCGTCGTCCACCGCCAGTTGCACGGCCGCTGCATCGGCACTGTCAGCCCGCAGGGCCAGGGCCTTGCCGCCGTTTTCGGTAATTTCCCGGGCCAGTTCTTCTGCCGGGCCTGCGGAGCTGACATAGGTGAAGGCCACCTGCGCACCTTCGCGGGCCAGGCGCCGCACGATGGCTGCACCGATGCCGCGGGAACCGCCCTGAACCAGGGCTACTTTGCCTTCGAGTGTAAGTTGCTTGGACATGCTGATCTCCTGCTGGAAGCCAGGCCGAAATGCCTTGGATGGGCGCAGTATCGGCGCTTGATTACCTGCTGATAAGATGGCAATCACTATCTGCAGAGTAAACCTTTGGTTGTTGATCATGGCGATGGAATCGTTCAACGCGTTGGAATGCTTCATCCGCAGTGCCGAGGTCGGCAGCTTTGCCGAGGCCGCCAGGCGCCTGAGCATCACCCCGGCCGCCGTAGGCAAGCACGTTGCCCAGTTGGAGGCGCGCCTGGGCGTGCGGTTGTTCCAGCGTAGTACCCGCAAGCTGACCTTGACTGAGGCGGGGCAGCGTTTTCTGGGTGAAGTCAGCGACAGTTTCCGCACCATCCAGTACGCGGTGGCCAACCTGGCCAGTGCCGAGGGGCAGCCGGCCGGTTTGTTGCGGGTGAGCATGGGCACGGTGTTCGGGCGGTTGTACGTGTTGCCGTTGCTGGGCGAATTCTTGCGCCGCTACCCGGCCATTACCCCGGACTGGCATTTTGACAACCGCCAGGTGGACCTGATCGGCCAAGGCTTCGACGCCGCGATTGGCGGTGGTTTTGAACTGCCGCCTGGCGTGGTGGCGCGCAAGCTGACCCCGGCGCACCGGGTACTGGTGGCGGCGCCAGGCTATCTACAGCGGCACGCGCCGATTGCCGACCCAGAGGTGCTGCAACGCCACGACGGCATCTTGATCCGCTCACCGCAGACGGGGCGGGTGCGTTCGTGGCCTTTGACCAGCCGCTGGCAGGCGCAGCGGCCGTTGCAGCTGCGCCAGGCGATGACCATGAGCGACTCCGATGCGGCGTGTGTGGTGGCCGGGCAAGGCTTGGGGATTGCACTGGTGAGCCTGCCGTTTGCCGTGCCGTACCTGCAAAGCGGGCGGTTGCAGCGGGTTTTGCCGGACTGGTATGTGGATGATGGGCATATCAGCCTGTACTTTGCCGAGCACAAGCTGATGCCGGGCAAGACCCGGGCGTTTATCGATTTTGTGGTGGAGCAGTTTGCCGAGCAGGGGTTGGCGGGGCGGTTCGATGCCTTGCAGGCCCTTTAGATTCGTATTGCCTGAACTGGCCTCTTCGCGGGCAAGCCCGCTCCCACAGGGACTACACAAGACACAAGGTTAGCGCTGCTCCTGTGGGAGCGGGCTTGCCCGCGAAGAGGCCAGTTCAGACAACATCAACAATGAACAATACCTGTGCGCCCAGGCTCACCTCATCATCGATCTTCTTGCCCATCAGTTGCTGCCCCAGTGGCGAGCGCGGGGTAATCACGGTCACCAACCCGTCGCCCTCGCCAATCTTCAGCCCTGCCGCTTCCGGCCCGAGGAACAGCAGGCGCTGGCCGCCGTCCTGATCTTCCAGGCATACCAGGTTGCTCACCTGCACCCCACGCGCCGGGTCATAATCACGCAGCAGCAGTTGCTGGTAGATCAGCAGCGCCTGGCGAATCTCTGCACTGCGCCGGGCCTGGCCGGTGGCCAGGTACGAGGCTTCCAGGCCCAGGGTGTCGTACTTGTTCTCGGCAATGTTCTCTTCGGCGGTGGCGGCCTCGTAGGCGGTTTGCGCCGCGCGGGTCAGCACGTCCAGGTCATGCGCGAGGGTGGCGACGATCTGCGCCAGCAAGTGGGGCTTGTCCATGGTCAGTAACAGAACTCCAGCACGTTGGCCTGGCTTTTATCGGTGGGCGCCGTGCGGTTCTGCTGCAGCCAGAACTGGCACTTGGGGTTGTTGAGGTTGCGCGGGTTGCCCTGGGCAGCTTCGGCGGCCTGTTGCTGTTCCTGCTTGTGCAGGATGTCCTTGTAGCGGTCGAACATCTCGGCTTGGGCATCCCTGGCCGGGGCTGCTGCCTGCGCCGGTGCTGGCTGATAGACGCTGGGGGGCAGGGCCTGGGCCAGCGGCTGCACCTGCTGCGGCCACAACAACAGCGCCAGCCAGGCACTCGCTACAATGGCCACCGCGCCCAGCCACAGGCCAAAGGCAACGCACAGGATCAACGGCAACGGCTTGAGGGTGATCTTCAGTTCACGGTGGCGGGGCATGGCAGCCTCCTGGCAGGGTCGGTCAGGGTGCATTGTCGCATGCGCCTGGGCATTTTTCCCCGCGGGTGCTTTTGTCAGCGACAATTTATGCGCAAAATTCGCGGTTTTTGCACCCGCACAGGAGGGGCACATGAAAGCCACCTGGGACATCTTCTGCAGTGTCGTCGATAACTACGGTGATATCGGCGTGACCTGGCGCCTGGCCCGGCAGTTGGTGGCCGAACATGGCTTGGCGGTGCGCCTGTGGGTGGATGACCTCAACGCATTCACGCCGCTGTGCCCAGAGGCTGATGCCACCCTCGCGCAGCAGAGGCAGCAGGGCGTGGAGGTGCGCCAGTGGCCGGCGGCCTGGTTGCCGGTAGCGCCGGCCGATGTGGTGATTGGCGCGTTCGCCTGCCAGTTGCCGGCACCGTACGTAGAAGCCATGCGTGCCTGCGCCACGCCGCCACGCTGGCTGAACCTCGAATACCTCAGTGCCGAGGACTGGGTAGAAGGCTGCCATGGTTTGCCTTCGCCGCAGCCCGATGGCCTGCGCAAGGTGTTTTTCTTCCCCGGCTTTACCGAAAAGACTGGTGGCCTGCTGCGTGAAGGCTCGCTGCTGGCGCGGCGTGACGCGTTCCAGCAGGGGGGCCGGCAGGCCTTCTTGCAGCAGCTTGGGGTAAACCCCGAAGCGGGGGCGTTGCTGGTTTCGCTGTTCGCCTACGAAAATCCGCAGCTGGGTAGTTGGCTTGATGCCCTGGCCACGGGCGAGCAACCTTGCCACCTGCTGGTGCCGCAGGGGCGCGTCGTTGCCGGGCTCAGCCAGTGGCTTGGCGAGGCACCGCTGCCAGTGGGCAGCGTGCGCAAGCGCGGGGCGCTGACCGTGCAGGTACTACCTTTCGTCAGCCAGGACGACTACGACCGGTTGTTGTGGAGTTGCGATTTCAACGCGGTGCGTGGCGAAGACTCGTTCGTGCGTGCGCAGTGGGCCGGGCAGCCGATGCTGTGGCACATCTATGTGCAGGACGAGAACGCCCACTGGGAAAAGCTCGAAGCGTTTCTCGCACATTATCGACGCGGCCTGTCGGACGGCGCCGATGCCGCCCTGCTCGGGCTGTGGCGGGCCTGGAACATGAATCGCGACATGGCGCCGGCCTGGCGGGCGGCCCGCCGGCATTGGCCGGAACTGCAGCAGCATGCCCGGCTTTGGGCGGCGCGACAGGCCGCTCAGCCGGACCTTGCCACAGCGCTAGTACACTTTTGCCGAAATTCGCTATGATACGCGGCCTCGATTTTTATAAATCCATCCAGATTCGGATACTTCGTAATGAAAACTGGTAAAGAACTGAAACCCGGTACCGTCCTGCGCATCGACAACGATCCGTGGCTGGTTCAAAAAGCTGAGTTCACCAAGTCGGGCCGTAACAGCGCGATCATGAAGACCAAGCTGAAGAACCTGCTGACCGGCTACAAGACCGAAACCGTATACGGTGCGGACGACAAGCTGGACGACGTGATCCTGGATCGCAAAGAAGCGACCCTGTCGTTCATCAGCGGTGACTCGTACACCTTCATGGACACCACCGACTACACCATGTACGAACTGAACGCCGAAGACATCGACGCCGTTCTGCCGTACATCGAAGAAGGCATGGAAGACATCTGCGAAGCCGTGTTCTTCGAAGGCCGCCTGGTATCGGTTGAACTGCCGACCACCATCAGCCGTCAGGTTGTCTACACCGAGAACGCTGCTCGCGGCGACACCTCGGGCAAGGTCATGAAGCCTGCCAAACTGAAGAACGGTACCGAGATCCAGGTTGCCGACTTCATCCAGATCGACGAGTGGATCGACATCGACACTCGCGACAACAGCTTCAAAGGCCGCTCCAAGAAGTAATCCTTCTTGTGAAACGCAAAAACCCGGCCTTGGCCGGGTTTTTTGTGCCTGTGATTTACACCGTCACGTGCAGGCGTACATCCACATTGCCGCGGGTGGCGTTGGAGTACGGGCAGACCTTGTGCGCTTTTTCCACCAGTGCTTCGGCATCGGCCTGGGCCAGGCCGGGCAGGTTGATGTGCAAGTCGATATCCAGGCCGAAACCGCCCGGGATCTGGCCGATGCCCACCTTCGCGGTGATCGAGGCATCTGCCGGCAGGGCTTTCTTCTCTTGCCCGGCTACGAATTTAAGTGCGCCGATGAAGCAGGCCGAGTAACCGGCGGCGAACATCTGCTCAGGGTTGGTGCCGTCACCGCCAGCGCCACCCAGTTCCTTGGGGGTGCTCAGCTTGACGTCCAGCTTGCCGTCGCTGGAGCGGGATTTGCCGTCGCGCCCACCGGTGGAGGTAGCTTCTGCGATGTACAGCGGAGTGACCTTTTGCATCTGGAGCCTCGCTAATGTGCTGTGCGCTTCCTGTTTGGGATGGCGCGGGTTGGTGTGGGATTTAAATTAGCGCGCAATTAGTTAGTGCGCAAGATAAATCTTCGCCGCTCATCCGAACGGCCATGGCACAGCTTAGCTGTCAGAGGTTTTTTTGCAGGTTCTCGCGCAGGTTCAGCAGCTCCGCCTGCAGTTGCTGCAACTGCTCAAGGCTTCGCCCGCTGGCCTTGAGAATGCACTGTGGCACCTCTTTGGCTTGCTGCTGCAGGGCACGGCCTTTGTCGGTCAGCTGCACCATAACCACGCGTTCGTCTTCGCGGCTGCGGTTGCGTTGCAACAGGCCTTCGCTTTCCAGGCGCTTGAGCAGCGGGGTCAGCGAGCCGGGGTCGGTGAGCAGGTGCTGGCTGATTTCGCCCACGGTCAGGCCGTCACGCTCCCACAGCACGAGCATGGCCAGGTACTGCGGGTAGGTCAGGCCTAATGCTTGCAACAGCGGCTTGTAGACCTTGGTCATCAGCAACGAGGTGGAGTGCAGGGCGAAACAGACCTGGTTGTCCAGCAGCAGCTCGTCACAGGAGGCTTGGGTGTCGGCGTTCATGCAGGTCCTTGAAGGTAATAATGGATAATTCTGGCTCGCTGATCATTAGTGCGCGCACTACTCGCGCAGTTCACTGCGCAAGGCCAGGTCCCAGGGTGGCACCGGGCTGAAGCGGCTCTTGAGGAATTCGAGCAGCAAACGGCTGCGAGAGTTCGTTTCATGTTCCAGGCGTAACGCGTAAATGCCGCTGGACTCGGCTGCGGGCAGGCCGGCGTCGCAAAACAACGGTACCAGTTCGCCGCGCAACAGGTATTCGCTGATCAGCCAGGTGGGCAGGTGGGCAACCCCTAAGCCGGCGAGGGCGCCGAACAGCAGGGTTTCGGCATTGTTGGCGGCCATGCGCATGCGCGCGGGGCGGTACAGGCGGGTTTGCCCGGCCACGTTGAAGCGCCAGGCGAACGGCGGTGCCAGGCCGTCCCAGTCCAGGCCGTCGTGCCCGGGCAGTTCGCTGGGGCAAGTGGGCATGCCGCGGCTGGCCAGGTAGGCCGGGCTGGCACAGGCAATGCGCACCATGTAGGCCAGCGGTGTGGCGACCAGGCGGGTGTCGGCCAAGGGCCCGGCGCGCAGCACCAGGTCGACTTCGCCCAGGTGGCTGCCATGCAGGTCGACGAAACTGTCGATCAGGCGCAGCTGTACGTCCAGCCCCGGGTAGGCCACCAGGAAGTCGGCGATGGCCGGGGCCAGGTGGCGACGGCCGAACGCGGCCGGGGCGTCGATGCGAATCAGCCCTTCCGGTGCGTTGCTCAGCGATACCGCCTCGGCCCGGGCCAGGCGCAGTTCCTCGATGATGCGCCTGGCCCGTTCGGCAAATGCATTGCCCGCTGGAGTGGCGCGCACCGCGTGGGTGCTGCGGGTGAACAGGCGGCTGCCGACGGCGTTTTCCAGGTTGTCGATGCGCCGGGCCACGGCGGACGGAGTCAGTGGGTGGCGACGGGCGGCGGCAGAAAAGCTGCCGGTCTCCAGCACATCGAGGAACAGGCTCAGCTGGTCGGTAAGGGTATCGGGGCTCATGGTTGCCTTGCTTTTGCGAAAAACGCATAGCCATTGTGCGCTGCTGTGCGTTTCCCTGCCAGCCTGCAATCGTTAGCATGCTCGCATTAAGCAAACAGGCGGATGAGGCCCTGATGATCGAGTGGTTGTTGTATATCGTGCTGGGTGCTGCCCTGGGCACCATGGGGGGCTTGTTCGGTATTGGTGGCGGGCTGATTGCGATTCCGGCGTTGGGCGTGTTGTTTGGTCTGGACCAGCAACTGGCGCAGGGCACGGCGCTGGTGATGGTGGTGCCGAACGTGCTGCTGGCGTTGTGGCGTTATCACCAGCGCAACCGTATCGAGTTGCGCCATGCGCTACCGCTGTCGGCGTGCAGCTTCCTGTTCGCCTGGTTGGGTTCGATCTGGGCGGTAGGGCTGGATGCGCATTCAATGCGTTTGGGTTTTGTCGGCTTTCTGGTGGCCCTGGCGGTGTGGAACGTGGCGCGGATGTTCATGAAGGTGTCGCCGCCCAGTGCCGAGCTGCGTTATGCCTGGCCGTGGCTGGGCGTGCTGGGCAGTTTTGCCGGCACCATGGGCGGCTTGTTCGGGGTGGGCGGCGCGGTGGTGGCCACACCGATCCTGACCAGTGTGTTCGGCACTACACAAGTGGTGGCGCAGGGGTTGTCGCTGGCGCTGGCGGCGCCGAGTACCTTGGTGACCTTGGTGACGTATGGGGTGCACCAGAGTGTTGACTGGGGGGTGGGGATTCCGTTGGCTGTCGGTGGGCTGCTTAGCATCAGCTGGGGAGTGAAGCTGGCCCATGCGTTGCCGGAGAAGGTGTTGCGGGCGATGTTCTGCGTGTTTTTGGTGGTGTGTGCGGTGATGCTGGGGTTCGAACTTTGAGAATTTGGGGCTGCTTTGCAGCCCATCGCCGGCAAGCCAGCTCCCACAGGTACCCCACAATGCTCGGGCCTGTGATCACCCTGTGGGAGCTGGCTTGCCGGCGATGGGGTGCGAAGCGCCCCCGGCTTACTTGAACCCTTCAACGATATAGTCGGCCATGCAGTCAGTAATCGGCGAAGGGTTCTGGGTACTGCGCACCAGCATCACACTGGCCACCGGCAGCTGCGGCAGCCCATCCTGTTCACCCAATATGCGGATATTCCCGCCAATCAGGCTTTGCAACTGTGCAGTCACCGCCAACCCCGCCGTGACAATGGCAAAGATCGCCGCCAGGCTTGGGCTGGTATACGCAATGCGGTAATCGATGCCCTGCGCCTCAAGCGCATTGCACGTCCAGGCGCGGCAGAAACAATCAGTGTTGAACAACGCCACAGGCATTGGCCGCTGCTCTTGCGGGCAAAAGCCTTCGGCGGCGGCCCACACCAGGCGTTCCTGGCGCAGCAGCTGGCCAATCTCGTTGCCCGGCTCGCGGGTGACGATGGTCAGGTCCAGGTCCTGGCGCAGCATCAGCTGTTTGGACGAATCACAATGCACCTCCACCTGGACCAGCGGGTAGGCCTGGGCAAAGCTCGACAGAATGGTCGGCAAAAAGCGCATGGCGTAGTCGTCCGGCGTGCCGATGCGCACCAGCCCGACCATGTGCGGCATGCGCAGGGTGTTGAACACCTCTCCATGTAGTTTGAGGATGCGCCGGGCATAGCCCAGCAACACCTGGCCCTCGGCGGTGAGCCTTACCTGGCGGCCGTCACGCTCGAACAGCTGGCGTTGCAGAATGTCCTCCTCCAGGCGTTTCATCTGCATGCTCACCGCCGACTGGGTGCGGTTGACCACTTCGCCGGCGCGGGTGAAGCCGCCTTGCTCGGCGATGGCGACGAAGGTGCGCAGTACGTCCGCATCGAGGCTCTGGTACTGGGACATTGCATCAATCTCCGAGATGCATCGCATCAGAAACATTCGTTGGATTGATCTTAAGCCCGGCGCGAGACTGAAGCCATCCAACACGGAGGGCTTCACGATGAAAGGTCATGTCAGCAGCATCCAGCAACCTGCCTTTTCCCTGAACCACCTGTGGCATGCGGCCGTGCAGCGCCCGGCGCGCTGGCTGCAACTGTACCGACAGCGCCAGGAGCTGGCCCGCCTCAGTGATGCGACCTTGCACGACCTGGGGTTGAGCAGGGCGGATATCCAGCAAGAGGCCGAGCGGCATTTTTGGGATGACCCGCTGAGGAAGTGAGTTGGGGCCTGAAGGTGCCTGGCGGGGGATTTTCACCGCCTGTGAGATCGAGCGCCGCCCGCGCGGCGCTTCGCGGGGCAAGCCCGCTCCCACATTTGTTGCAACGTGGCCATGCCTGTGGGAGAGGCGTT
>NZ_JBIVXJ010000045.1:0-42623 GCF_044769185.1 Pseudomonas sp. NPDC090592 | reverse complement strand
GTGGGGTTTCCCCATGTGAGAGTAGGTCATCGTCAAGATTCATTTCGCAAAACCCCTATCTGCGCATGCAGGTAGGGGTTTTGTCTTTGTGCTCCCCAAAATCCCCTGCCTTATGCGATCCCCTGTAGGAGCGGCCTTGCGTCGCGATCGGGCGCGCAGCGGCCGCCAAACCTGCATCCCCGACCTTCCAGATAAACCGCGTCGCCTGGATTGCGGCCGCTGCGCGCCCGATCGCGACACAAGGCCGCTCCTACAGGGATCGCGCGCCAGGACAGACATCGCGTGAGCCTGGAAGGCGATGTCCTCCCACAATTCGAGCCATAACACTAGAATAGGCCCACGCACCTATTCAGAAGCGCCCTATGTCCAATCCTGTCGAACCTGAATCACTGGCCCAGTTGCCACTGGACGAGCTTGTCGCTTGCCACGAATGTGACCTGCTGCTGCGCAAGCCTGTGCTTCAGCATGATGAAAAGGCCCAATGCCCGCGCTGTGGCTACGAGCTTTATGCCCACCGGCACAATGTGGTCAACCGCAGCCTGGCCCTGGTACTGACCGCCTTGTTACTGTTTGTGCCGGCCAACTTCCTGCCTATCATGCAGCTGCACCTGCTTGGCCAGAGCTCTGACGACACTGTCTGGAGTGGCGTGCTGGGCCTGTACAACTCGGAAATGCGCGGCGTGGCCGTGGTGGTGTTCTTGTGCAGCATGGCCATCCCCCTGGCAAAACTGCTCTGCCAGCTGGTGGTACTGTTGAGTATCCGCATGAACGTGGGGCGCAGTTTTGGCCTGCTGTTCTATCGCATCTATCACCACCTGCGTGACTGGGGCATGCTCGAGGTCTACTTCATGGGCGTGCTGGTTGCTATCGTCAAGCTGGTGGACCTGGCAGAGCTCACCGTAGGGCTCGGGCTGTTCTGCTTTATCAGCTTGTTATTGGTTCAGGTATGGCTTGAGGTGGTGATGTCACCGCACCAGATCTGGAGTGCGCTTTCCGGGGAGGACCTGCATGCGGGCGATTGATGCAGGCATTCTTGTCTGCAATGAATGTCATGAACTGAACCGGCAAGTGCCAGGCAGCACTTCGCAAACCTGCACACGCTGCGGCGCCATTGTGCATGCTCGCCGGCCGAACAGTATCGTGCGTACCTGGGCGCTGTTGATTACGGCGTCGATCCTGTACATCCCGGCCAATATCTTGCCGATCATGACCGTGAGCACCTTGGGCCAAGGCAGCCCTGACACGATCATGTCCGGGGTAATCACCCTGCTTAAACACGGCATGGTGCCCATTGCTGCCGTGGTGTTCATTGCCAGCATCCTGGTGCCCACGTTCAAGCTGGTGGGAATTGGCTTGCTGTTGTACTCCGTTCAGCGGCACCAGCCGCTTTCGGCGCGGCAACGGATATTGATGTACCGCTTCATCGAATTCATTGGGCGCTGGTCCATGCTGGACATCTTTGTCATCGCCATCCTGGTGGCGGTGGTGAATTTCGGCCGAATAGCCAGTGTCGAAGCCAATCTTGGCGCTGTAGCCTTTGCAACTGTGGTGATCCTGACGATGCTTGCCGCTTTAACTTTCGATCCCCGACTGATTTGGGATAACACGGAGTCGGATGACGACCATGAGTGACCTGCCAACGGCTAAAACCCGCCCCGCCTCGAACTGGTCGGCAATCTGGATCCTGCCTTTGATCGCGCTGATGATCGGTGGCTGGCTTGCATGGCAAGCCTACCGTGATGCCGGTGTGGAGATCGAGGTCCGCTTCGAGTCGGGCGAGGGTATCGTCGCGAACAAGACCGAGGTCATCTACAAAGGCATGCCGGTCGGCAAGGTGAAAAGCTTGGTGCTCGACGCCAAGGGCGACAACCAGGGCGTGATCGCCACGATCGAGATGAACAAGGCTGCAGAGCCGCACCTGACCAAGGGCACACGCTTCTGGCTGGTGAAGCCGAGTGTGAGCCTTGCAGGTATTTCCGGCCTGGAAACACTGGTGTCGGGTAACTACATCGCCGTCAGCCCGGGGGAGGGCGAGCGCACCAAGCGCTTTACCGCCTTGAAGGTGGCGCCACCGCTCTCGGATAGCGAGCCAGGCCTGCACCTTACCCTCAAGGCCGACAGGCTGGGCTCGCTCAACCGTGACAGCCCGGTGTTCTACAAGCAGATCCAGGTTGGCCGGGTAAAAAGCTACCGGTTGTCCGAGGACCAGAGCACTGTAGAGGTCAAGGTGTTCATCGAGCCGGCCTACGCCAGCCTGGTGCGTAAACATACGCGTTTCTGGAATGCCAGCGGCGTCAGCATCGATGCTTCGCTATCAGGCGTGAAAGTGCGTAGCGAGTCGCTGTCGAGCATCGTTGCCGGTGGTATCGCCTTTGCTACGCCGGAGTACCGCAAAGACAGCCCGCCCACCGACCCGAGCCTGCCGTTCCGCCTGTACGAAGACTTCGATGCAGCCCAGGCGGGTATCCGGGTCAAAGTGAAGCTGAGCGATTACGAAGGCCTGCAGGCGGGTCGCACGCCGGTCATGTACAAGGGCATCCAGGTGGGTTCGCTGAAAACCCTGAAGATGGAAGACAACCTGTCCAGCGCATCCGCCGAGCTGACACTGGACCCTCTGACCGAGGACTACCTGGTCGAAGGTACGCAGTTCTGGGTGGTCAAGCCATCGATTTCCCTGGCGGGCATCACCGGCCTGGAAGCGCTGGTCAAAGGTAACTACATCGCTATCCGCCCGGGCGAGAAGGGCGCGCGGCCTGAGCGTGAGTTCGAGGCGCGGGCCAAGGCACCGCCGCTCGACCTCAAGGCGCCGGGGCTGCACATGGTGTTGTTCGCCGATACCCTGGGTTCGCTGGAAATCGGCAGCCCGGTGATGTATCGCCAGGTAAAGGTAGGCAGCGTGCAGAGCTACCAGTTTGCCCGCAACAGCAACCGGATCCTGATTGGCGTGCACATCGAGAAGGAGTACGAAAAGCTGGTCAACGGCTCGTCGCGCTTCTGGAACGTCAGTGGTATTACCCTGACCGGCGGCTTGTCGGGGATCAAGATCAAGAGTGAGTCACTGCAAACGCTGATGGCGGGTGGTATCGCCTTCGATACACCCCGCCCCGACGTAGCGCTCAAGCGCCACATTCCGCGCTTCCGTCTGCATGACAGCCAGGAAGCGGTAAACCGCGCGGGTACGTTGATCACCATCCGTGTCGACCGTGCAGATGGGCTGAAGCCGGGCACTGCAATCCGCTTCCGTGGCCTGGATGTGGGCAGTATCGAAAGCGTCGACCTGACTGACGACCTGCAAGCAGTGCTGCTGCGGGCGCGCATTACCGAGGCAGCGGACCGTATCGCCCGTGCCGGTACCCAGTTCTGGGTAGTCAAACCAGCCCTGGGCCTGGTGCGTACCGAGAACCTCGACACCCTGATTGGCGGGCAGTACCTGGAAGTGCAGCCGGCAGCCAAGGACCGTGGTCCGCAGCGTGATTTCATCGCTTTGGCTGATGCGCCGCAGGTGGCGGGGCCGGAGGTGGGCTTGCCATTGACGCTCAGTGCCCCGCGCCGTGGGTCGATCAAGCCGGGTGTGCCGGTGACTTATCGTGAAGTTGCGGTCGGCAAGGTGACGGGCTTCGAGCTGGGCCAGAGTGCTGACCGCGTGCTGATCCATATCCTCATCGAGCCGCGCTATGCCGCCCTGGTGCGCAGTGGCAGCCGCTTCTGGAACAGCAGTGGCTTCGGCTTTGACTGGGGGCTGTTCAAGGGGGCTACGGTGCGCACTGAGTCGGTGGAGACCCTGATCGATGGCGGCATTGCCTTTGCAACGCCGGACGGGGAGCAAATGGGTAACCCGGCACGGCCGCAGCAGACCTTCGCCTTGTTCGACAAGGCCGAGGATGAATGGCTGCAGTGGGCGCCGAAGATCCAGATCGCGAAGTAATGTAAAAGTAGGGCCGCCAAGCGCGGCCCTGTTTTGTTTGTGGGAGCGGCCTTGCGTCGCGAAAGGGGCGCGTAGCGGCCCCTCGGTCTCAGCGCATGAACTGAGATTGAAGGGGCTGCTCCGCAGCCCTTTCGCGACGCAAGGCCGCTCCCACAGAGATCGAGTCCCACATGGGGCCGTGCCCGCATGCACAAATCGCAGACAACAAAAAGCCGACCCTAGGGTCGGCTTTTCGACTTGCACGTCGCTTAGGCAGCTGCAGCTTCTTTCAGCGCCTTGATGTGGCCATTCAGACGGCCTTTGTGACGAGCAGCCTTGTTCTTGTGGATGATACCCTTGTCGGCCATACGGTCGATTACAGGTACAGCCAGAACGTAAGCGGCTTGCGCTTTTTCGGCGTCTTTTGCGTCGATGGCTTTAACTACATTCTTGATGTAGGTACGGACCATGGAACGCAGGCTGGCGTTGTGGCTGCGACGCTTCTCAGCCTGTTTTGCACGTTTCTTGGCGGAAGGTGTGTTGGCCACCGTCGAGCTCCTCGAAAGACTTTAGGTAAATAGCAAACAAAATAGGCCGCGAATCATGCCGATCAGTAGACCGGTTGTCAAGGCCACCTGCAAGGTTCCGCCGAGCGGTGCGCCAACAAGAGGGAAAGATTCCTTTCTGCTGCGCGACCTGTACACTCGGGAATTTTTGGCTCCCCTGCGAAGGCGCGGGAGTATCGCACATTCGGACGCTGTCTGGCAGCGTCCTCTGTCATTGGCGTGAATCTTTTCGATGAACCTGCTCAAATCCCTGGCTGCAGTAAGCTCGATCACCATGATTTCACGGGTGCTGGGCTTCGTTCGTGACACCATCCTGGCCCGCATCTTTGGTGCCGGCGTTGCCACCGACGCCTTCTTTATCGCGTTCAAGCTGCCCAACCTGCTGCGACGCATCTTTGCCGAAGGCGCGTTCTCCCAGGCGTTCGTGCCGATTCTGGCCGAATACAAGACCCAGCAGGGCGAAGAAGCGACGCGCACCTTCATCGCCTATGTCAGCGGCCTGCTGACCCTGGTCCTGGCCCTGGTGACCGCCATTGGCATCCTGGCGGCGCCGTGGGTGGTGTGGGCGACGGCGCCCGGTTTTGTCGACAACGCTGAAAAGTACGAACTGACTACCGCCCTGTTGCGGGTGACCTTTCCTTATATATTGCTGATCTCGCTGTCTTCCCTGGCCGGGGCGATCCTCAATACCTGGAACCGCTTTTCGGTGCCGGCCTTCACGCCGACCCTATTGAACGTGGCAATGATCGCCTTTGCCGCGCTGCTGACGCCGTACTTCAACCCGCCGATCATGGCCCTGGCCTGGGGCGTGCTGGCCGGTGGCCTGGCGCAGTTGCTGTACCAGCTGCCAGCGCTGAAGAAGATAGGCATGCTCGTGCTGCCGCGCCTGAACCTCAAGGACGCTGGCGTGTGGCGCGTACTGAAGCAGATGCTGCCGGCAATCCTGGGCGTATCGGTGAGCCAGATTTCGTTGATCATCAACACCATCTTTGCCTCCTTCCTGGTGGCCGGTTCGGTGTCGTGGATGTATTACGCCGACCGCCTCATGGAGCTGCCCTCTGGCGTGCTGGGCGTGGCGCTGGGCACCATCCTGCTGCCAACCCTGGCCAAGACCTACGCCAACAAGGACCGCGAGGAGTACTCGCGGATTCTCGACTGGGGCCTGCGCCTTTGCTTCCTGCTGGTGCTGCCCTGCACGCTGGCGCTGGCCATTCTTGCCGAGCCGCTGACCGTTGCGCTCTTTCAATATGGCAAGTTCAGCGCGTTTGATGCGGCCATGACCCAGCGAGCACTGATGGCGTATTCCGTAGGCTTGCTGGCGATCATTCTGGTCAAGGTACTGGCACCCGGCTTCTATGCGCAGCAGAATATCCGCACGCCGGTGAAGATCGCGATTTTCACCCTGGTCTGTACCCAGTTGTTCAACCTTGCCCTGGTCGGCCCGCTTGCGCATGCCGGCCTGGCATTGGCGATCAGCCTTGGTGCCTGCCTGAATGCCGGCTTGCTGTTCTGGAAGCTGCGCAGTCAGCAGTTGTTCCAGCCGCAGCCAGGCTGGGCAGTGTTCCTGCTCAAGCTGGTTTTGGCTGTGGCGCTGATGTCGGGAGTGCTGTTGGCGGGCATGCACTACATGCCGGCCTGGGAGCAGGGCGTCATGCTCGAGCGCTTCGTGCGCCTGGGCGCGTTGATCCTGGCGGGCGTCGTGACCTATTTCGGCTGCCTGTACCTGTGCGGCTTCCGGCCCCGGCATTTCGCCCGCAAGGCCCTGCACTAAGGCTTCGGGCGGGTCAGGCGTCGGTTTTTCGCATTCCACGCCGCCCTTGGGCGCTGCTGCCTGTCACCAGCGCCCGGGTGTGGTTATAATCGGCCACTTTATGAGCAAGAAGCGCGTTATGCAGCTGGTTCGAGGTCTTCACAACCTGCGCCCCGAGCACCGGGGCTGTGTCGCCACCATTGGCAACTTCGACGGGGTTCACCGCGGCCACCAGGCAATCCTGGCGCGCCTGCGCGAGCGCGGTCAGGCCTTGGGCCTGCCGACCTGCGTGGTGATCTTCGAACCGCAACCACGCGAGTACTTCGCCCCCGAAACCGCACCGGCGCGCCTGGCCCGCCTGCGCGACAAGGTCGAGCTGCTGGCCGCCGAAGGCATCGACCGGGTGCTGTGCCTGGCGTTCAACCAGCGCCTGAGCAAGCTCAGCGCCGACGCCTTCGTCAAGGCCATCCTGGTCGATGGCCTGGGTGTGCGCCACCTCGAAGTGGGCGATGACTTCCGCTTTGGCTGTGACCGGGCCGGCGATTTCGCCTTCCTGGTCGAAGCCGGCAAGCAGTACGGTTTTACCGTCGAGGCTGCCAATACAGTGATCCAGGACGGCCTGCGGGTCAGCAGCACCGAAGTGCGCAAGGCCCTGTCCGAAGGCAACTTCGAACTGGCCGAACACTTGCTGGGCCGCCCGTACAGCATCACCGGCCGCGTGCTGCATGGCCAGAAGCTGGCCCGCCAGCTCGGCACACCTACCGCCAACATCCAGCTCAAGCGCCGCCGCGTGCCGCTGTCCGGGGTCTACCTGGCCAGCATCGAGATCGACGGCAAGGCCTGGCCGGGTGTCGGCAACATCGGCGTGCGCCCCACCGTTGCTGGTGATGGGCGCCCGCACCTGGAAATTCATCTTCTGGATTATGCCGGCGACCTGTATGGCCGGCGCCTGACGGTGGAGTTCCACCACAAGCTGCGTGAAGAGCAGCGATTCGCCTCCCTGGAGGCGCTGAAGTCGGCGATCGATGCGGATATCGCCGCCGCACGTGCACATTGGCACGCTCAACCGCTAACGAAGAGCCTGAAATGACCGACTACAAAGCCACGCTTAACCTTCCGGACACCGCCTTCCCCATGAAGGCCGGCCTGCCTCAGCGCGAACCGCAGATCCTGCAGCGCTGGGACAGCATTGGCCTGTACCAGAAGCTGCGCGAAATTGGCAAGGATCGTCCCAAGTTCGTCCTGCACGACGGCCCGCCCTATGCCAACGGCAAGATTCACATCGGTCATGCGCTGAACAAGATCCTCAAGGACATGATCGTCCGTTCCAAGACCCTGGCCGGCTTCGACGCGCCGTATGTACCGGGCTGGGACTGCCATGGCCTGCCGATCGAGCACAAGGTCGAGGTCACCCACGGCAAGCACCTGTCTGCCGACCGCACCCGCGAGCTGTGCCGCGAGTATGCCGCCGAGCAGATCGAAGGGCAGAAGACCGAGTTCATCCGCCTGGGCGTGCTGGGTGACTGGGACAACCCGTACAAGACCATGAACTTTGCCAACGAGGCCGGTGAAATCCGCGCCCTGGCCGAAATGGTCAAGCAAGGCTTCGTGTTCAAGGGCCTCAAGCCTGTGAACTGGTGCTTCGATTGCGGTTCGGCCCTGGCTGAAGCCGAAGTCGAATACGCCGACAAGAAATCGCAGACCATCGACGTGGCCTTCCCGGTTGCCGACGAGGCCAAGCTGGCTGCCGCCTTCGGCCTGGATGCACTGGCCAAACCTGCCGCCATCGTGATCTGGACCACCACCCCGTGGACCATCCCGGCCAACCAGGCGCTGAACATCCACCCGGAGTTCAAGTACGCCCTGGTCGACACTGGCGAACGCCTGCTGGTACTGGCCGAAGAGCTGGTCGAGTCGTGCCTCAAGCGCTACAACCTGGAAGGCTCGGTGATCGCCACCGCCCAGGGTTCGGCGCTGGAACTGATCAATTTCCGCCACCCGTTCTACGATCGCCTGTCGCCGCTCTACCTGGCCGACTACGTCGAACTGGGCGCCGGTACCGGCGTGGTGCACTCGGCGCCTGCCTACGGTGAAGACGACTTCGTTACCTGCAAGCGCTATGGCATGGTCAACGACGACATCCTTACCCCGGTGCAGAGCAACGGCGTGTATGTCGAGTCGCTGGAGTTCTTCGGCGGCCAGTTCATCTGGAAGGCCAACCCGGCCATCGTCGAGAAGCTGAGCGAAGTCGGTGCGCTGATGCACACCGAAACCATCAGCCACAGCTACATGCACTGCTGGCGCCACAAGACCCCGCTGATCTACCGCGCCACTGCGCAGTGGTTCGTGGGCATGGACAAGCAGCCTTCCACCGGCGAGCCGCTGCGTGAGCGCGCGCTTAAAGCCATCGAAGAGACCAAGTTCGTGCCGGCCTGGGGCCAGGCCCGCCTGCATTCGATGATCGCCAACCGCCCGGACTGGTGCATCTCGCGTCAGCGCAACTGGGGCGTGCCGATTCCGTTCTTCCTGCACAAGCAGACCGGCGAGCTGCACCCGCGCACCGTCGAGTTGATGGAAGCGGTGGCCAAGCGCGTCGAACAGGAAGGCATCGAAGCCTGGTTCAAGCTGGACGCCGCCGAGCTGCTGGGCGCTGAAGCCGACCAGTACGACAAGATCGCCGACACCCTCGACGTGTGGTTCGACTCGGGTACCACCCACTGGCATGTCCTGCGCGGCTCGCACGATATCGGCCACGCCACCGGCCCACGCGCCGACCTGTACCTGGAAGGCTCCGACCAGCACCGCGGCTGGTTCCACTCTTCCTTGCTGACCGGTTGCGCCATCGACAACCATGCGCCTTACCGCGAGCTGCTGACCCACGGCTTCACCGTGGACGAAAACGGCCGCAAGATGTCCAAGTCGCTGGGTAACACCATCGAGCCGGAGAAGGTCAACAACACCCTGGGTGCCGACATCCTGCGCCTGTGGGTTTCCGCTACCGACTATTCCGGTGAAATGGCGGTTTCCGAGCAGATCCTGCAGCGCAGCGCCGACGCCTACCGCCGTATCCGCAATACCGCACGCTTCCTGCTGTCCAACCTGTCCGGTTTCGACCCGGCCCGCGACCTGCTGGCCCCGGAAGATATGCTGGCACTGGACCGCTGGGCCGTGGACCGCACCTTGCTGCTGCAACGCGAGCTGGAAGAGCACTACAGCGAGTACCGGTTCTGGAACGTCTACTCCAAGGTGCACAACTTCTGCGTGCAGGAGCTGGGCGGCTTCTACCTCGACATCATCAAGGACCGCCAGTACACCACCGGCGCCAACAGTGTCGCCCGGCGTTCCTGCCAGACCGCGCTGTACCACATCAGCGAGGCGCTGGTGCGCTGGATCGCGCCGATCCTGGCGTTCACTGCCGATGAAATCTGGCAGTACCTGCCGGGCGAGCGCAACGAGTCGGTGATGCTCAATGGCTGGTACCAAGGCCTGAGCGAGCTGCCGGAAGGCACCGAGCTGGACCGCGCCTACTGGGACCGCGTGATGGCCGTGAAGGCATCGGTCAACAAGGAGCTGGAAAACCAGCGTACTGCCAAGGTCATCGGCGGCAACCTGCAGGCCGAAGTTACCCTGTACGCCGACGAAGGCCTGAGCGCCGACCTGGGCAAGCTGGGCGACGAGCTGCGCTTCGTGCTGATCACCTCGGCCGCCAGCGTGGTGCCGTTCGTACAGGCGCCGGCTGATGCCGTGGCCACCGAAGTCGAAGGCCTCAAGCTGAAAGTGGTCAAGTCCGGCCACGCCAAGTGCGGCCGTTGCTGGCACTTCCGCGCCGACGTTGGCAGCCACCCGGAGCACCCGGAAATCTGCAGCCGTTGCGTCGACAACCTGACCGGCTCGGGCGAGGTGCGTCACTATGCCTAACCCGGCAGTGGGGCGCTTCGGGCGCCTTGCATGGCTTTGGCTGAGCTTGCTGGTCCTGGTCGTCGACCAGGCCACCAAGCTGTATTTCAACAACGCCCTGACCATGTACCAGCAGATTGTCGTCATCCCCGACTACTTCAGCTGGACCTTGGCCTACAACACCGGCGCAGCCTTCAGCTTCCTGGCTGATGGTGCCGGCTGGCAGCGCTGGTTGTTTGCCCTGATTGCCGTGGTGGTCAGTGCCGTACTGGTGGTGTGGCTCAAGCGCCTGGGGCGCAACGAGACCTGGCTGGCCGTGGCGCTGGCGCTGGTGCTGGGTGGCGCCATTGGCAACCTGTACGATCGCATCGTGCTGGGCCATGTGGTCGACTTCATCCTGGTGCACTGGCAGAACCGCCATTATTTCCCGGCCTTCAACGTGGCCGACAGCGCCATCACCGTTGGTGCGGTGATGCTGGCGCTGGATATGTTCAAGAGCAAGAAGTCCGAGGATCCGGTCCATGACTGACACCCGTATCGGCCAGAACACCGAAGTCACCCTGCACTTCGCGCTGCACCTGGAAAACGGCGACACCGTCGACAGCACGTTCGACAAGGCCCCGGCCACCTTCAAGGTGGGCGACGGCAACCTGCTGCCAGGCTTTGAAAGCGCGTTGTTCGGCTTCAAGGCCGGTGACAAGCGCACTGTGGTGGTGGCCCCGGAGAACGCCTTCGGCCAGCCCAACCCGCAGAATGTGCAAGTCATGCCGCGGTCCAATTTCGAAGGCATGGAGCTGTCCGAAGGGCTGCTGATCATCTTCAACGACGCCGCCAACACCGAGCTGCCGGGTGTGGTCAAAGCGTTCGATGACGACCAGGTGACCATCGACTTCAATCACCCACTGGCTGGCAAGACCCTTACCTTCGAGGTGGAGATCCTCGAGGTGAAGGCCCTGTAAGCCTGGAGCCGAGCATGCAAATCAAACTCGCCAACCCTCGCGGCTTCTGCGCGGGGGTCGACCGGGCGATCGAGATCGTCAACCGCGCGCTGGAAGTCTTCGGCCCGCCGATCTATGTGCGTCACGAAGTGGTGCACAACAAGTTCGTGGTGGAAGACCTGCGCAACCGCGGTGCCATCTTCGTCGAAGAGCTGGACCAGGTGCCGGACGACGTCATCGTCATCTTCAGCGCCCACGGTGTTTCCCAGGCCGTGCGCCAGGAAGCCGCTGGCCGTGGCCTGAAAGTGTTCGATGCCACCTGCCCGTTGGTGACCAAGGTGCATATCGAGGTAGCCAAGTACAGCCGCGACGGCCGTGAGTGCATTCTCATTGGCCACGAAGGGCACCCGGAAGTCGAAGGCACCATGGGCCAGTACGACGCCAGCAACGGCGGTGCCATCTACCTCGTCGAAGACGAAGAGGATGTTGCCAAGCTGCAGGTGCGCGACCCGGACCACCTGGCTTTCGTGACCCAGACCACGCTGTCGATGGACGACACCAGCCGCGTCATCGATGCCCTGCGCGCACGCTTCCCGAACATCGGCGGCCCGCGCAAGGACGACATCTGCTACGCCACCCAGAACCGCCAGGACGCCGTGAAGCAACTGGCCGGTGAATGTGACGTTGTGTTGGTGGTGGGCAGCCCGAACAGCTCCAACTCCAACCGCCTGCGCGAGCTGGCCGAGCGCATGGGCACCCCGGCCTACCTGATCGACGGTGCCGAGGACCTGCAACAGGGCTGGTTCGAGCAGGCCGCGCGTATTGGCATCACCGCTGGCGCTTCGGCCCCCGAAGTGCTGGTGCGTGGTGTGATCGAGCAGCTCAAGGCCTGGGGCGCCACCGGCGCTGAAGAGCTGGACGGGCGTGAAGAGAACATCACCTTCTCGATGCCCAAAGAGCTGCGGGTTCGCTCGCTGATCTGATGTAAGCCTGTATTGGCCTCATCGCCGGCAAGCCAGCTCCCACAGGAATAACACTGCCTTCAAGGCTTGTGTTTACCTGTGGGAGCTGGCTTGCCGGCGATAGGGCCAGCAAAGCCGACTCAAGGCTATCAGGATGCACACCGAGTATTGTTGCGATCCTCTGCAAGCACGTTGACTCGTCCCGTCGATGCCATTACCACTTGATAACGGCTGGTGGCAGAAGACCGCTCGCACACTTCCAGCGTAAACGAGAACCAACCGCTAGCCAGGTTCATCGGCACCCCCTGCGCACTGAACCTGAATTGCTCGCCTTTACTGCTGGTGATGTTCAAAGGCCGCGCCAGCCGCTGCTCACGCAACACTTGCCGGTTATGCTCCAACTCCACCCGCCAACCATTCCCCCAGTTACCGTCCAGCGCCAGCACCAGCACCGGCTGCCCCTGCAACAGCGCATGGCTACGCGCACTGCGCAGCGCCTGCGCCAGGTCACGGGCTGCCGCTGCCCGGTGTAGGTCGTCGCTCATCCTCGCGTAGGCCGGCACGCCGAGCTGTGTCAGCAAGACGGCCACTGCCAAGGCCGACAACATTTGTATCAGTGTTACGCCGCGTTGCTTCACCGTGCATTCCTCCCTGGAAGTGCTTGGCTATAGCTTCACGTTCGCTGGCCAAACGGTCTAGTCGGCCACGTTCAAGGCTATTGCGGGAAAAGTCGCAGGGGGTGCAAGGATGCACGCGAGGCAACGGGGCATGACGCTGCTGGAGGTTTTATTGGCTGTAGTGGTCGTGGCTGCGGGTATGTTTGCAGCGGCGGGGCTGCAACTACAGGCATTGCAGGCCACGGACAGCGCGCGCCGTGATGGGCAGGCGGCAATGGCTGCGCACAGTGGGCTTGAACGGGGGCGCCGATGAGGCGCGTCCAAAGTGGTTTTGGCTTGCTGGAGTTGATGCTGGCGCTAGCTATCGGGTTGATGCTGCTGGCGGCGGCCAGCCAGCTGTTCACGTCGGCTCACCATACCTGGCGCCTGCAAAGCACTTCGGTGCGCATGCAGGATGAGGCACGGCAAGCGTTACTGCGCATGGCTCAGGATATACGCATGGCCGGGATGTTCGGTTGCTTGCAGATCAAACCTGGCGACTTCGAGGACCCGGCCGCGCGGCAGGCTTTCGCCCGCCCCTTGGAGATTGAGGCCACTACCCTCAGCATGGTGGTGTCGGAGTTGCCCGGACAGGCTGGCAAGAGTGACTGGGTTTTGCAGACAGACTGCAACGAAAAAGTGCGTGTGGATGAAAAGCCAGTAGAGGGCTACCCACTGACGTTCCCCATCGGCAAGTACATCTATCAGTTCCATGACAACAGGCTGAGCTTCAAGCGAGGCAAAAGCTTCCAGCCGCTGGTCGAGAACGTACGAGAGGCGCGCTTCGAGCGTGTGCAAACGCCACAGGGGGAGAGGGTAGACATCACCCTGACGTTGTACGAGCCCACGCTCAAACTCGAACAGCGCCATGAACTGAGTGTTGCGCTGCGCAACCCGGTACCGAGGCCATGAAGCGTCAACGCGGTGTAGTGCTGCTGTTGGCGTTGGTACTGAGCTTGCTCATTGGCTTGTTGGCGGCTTCGGCCCTGCGTGATGCCTTGGTGGAAACGCGAATGGCCGGCTATATGCGCGATGGTCTGTTGGCGTTTGAAGAAGCTGAGGCCGCGTTGCAAGCAGGGGAGGGAGAGCTCAAGCGGGCACCCCCTGATCGCTGTACCGCGTGCATGCCGCCAGCCCGACCGCACGAGCTGGCCGGGCAGTGGCAGGGCACGCAGAGTGGTTACTTCCATATACAGAACCTGGGCACGAGCACCCGCGCTGCGCACATGCCGGACAAGCAGCTTGTCACCCTGTTCCGCATAACGGCCGTCAGCAAGCAAACCCGGTCACGGCATGTTCTGGAAGCCGTCTACGCCGTGGCCGGCGACACAACCCGGCGCATTGCCTGGCGGCAAAGATTGCGAGGAGACTGACATGCAGCAAGGCTTGAGCCTGATCGAGTTGTTGATTGTGCTGGCCGTGACCGGCATTCTGGCAGCCATTGCCTACCCCAGTTACAGCGACCAGCTTCGGCGAGCCGCACGCAGCGAAGTGGTTGGCCTGCTGCATGATGCCGCCCTGCGCCTGGAGCGCCACCGCGTGCGCACCGGCCAATACGCCGAGGGCGACCCGGCCTTGCCCGACGGTACCCGCTATTACAGCCTGCAGGCCCAACGCGACAGCGACACCTTCACGCTGCGCGCACGGCGGCTGCCGCATGGGCTGATGGCGCAGGATGGCTGTGGCGACTTCCAGCTCGACCAGGCCGGTGTGCGCAGCAATCCCGGTGCCGTTGGTGGTAGCGGACATTGCTGGGGAAGCTGAAGGTTGAATGATGCCCGGTGCATCGCGGTTTTACTTCAGGTGTTGGATCGACAGATGAGCAAGCAAGTAGTGGTGGTCGGTGGCGGGGTGATCGGCCTGCTGACGGCGTTCAACCTGGCGGCGAAGGTCGGGCAGGTGGTGGTGTGTGACCAGGGTGAAGTCGGCCGTGAGTCGTCGTGGGCTGGTGGTGGCATTGTTTCGCCGCTGTACCCGTGGCGCTACAGCCCGGCAGTGACCGCCCTGGCGCACTGGTCGCAAGACTTTTATCCACAGCTGGGCGAGCGCTTGTTCGCCAGCACCGGCATCGACCCCGAAGTGCACACCACCGGCCTGTATTGGCTCGACCTGGATGACGAGGCCCAAGCGCTGGCCTGGGCCGAGCGTGAGCAGCGGCCACTGAGTGCCGTGGATATCTCGGCGGCCTACGACGCCGTGCCGGTGCTGGGCCCTGGCTTCAAGCGCGCGATCTACATGGCTGGCGTGGCCAACGTGCGCAACCCGCGCCTGGTGAAATCGCTGAAGGCGGCGCTGCTGGCACTGCCAAACGTGACCTTGCGTGAATACTGCCAGATCACCGGCTTCGTTCAGCAGGGTGGGCGCGTGACCGGTGTGCAGACAGCCGATGGCGTGCTGGCGGCGGATGAGGTGGTGCTCAGTGCGGGCGCCTGGAGTGGCGACCTGCTGCGTACCCTTGGCCTTGAGCTGCCGGTAGAGCCGGTAAAGGGCCAGATGATCCTGTTCAAATGCGCCGAGGATTTTTTGCCGAGCATGGTGCTGGCCAAGGGGCGTTATGCGATCCCGCGGCGTGATGGGCACATTCTGGTGGGCAGCACGCTGGAGCATGCCGGGTATGACAAGACCCCGACCGGCGATGCGCTGGAAAGCCTGAAGGCATCGGCGGTGGAGTTGTTGCCAGGGCTTGAAGGGGCCACGGTGGTGGGGCACTGGGCCGGGCTGCGGCCCGGGTCGCCGGAGGGTATTCCGTATATCGGGCCGGTGCCGGGGCATCAGGGGCTGTGGCTGAACTGCGGGCATTACCGCAACGGCCTTGTGCTGGCGCCGGCTTCGTGCCAGTTGTTTACCGACCTGTTGACCGGGGCAGAGCCAATCATCGACCCGGCGCCCTATGCCCCAGCGGGGCGTTTGGGCTGAGAATGCCGGGGCCGCTTTGCGGCCCTATCGCGACACAAGGCCGCTCCTACAAAGAATACGCGCTCCCCTGTAGGAGCGGCCTTGTGTCGCGATAGGGCTGCAAAGCAGCCCCAGAATGTCAACGCGGTGCCTGCAAGTGCCGGCTTGGGTAATGCTGTTCATACACCTTGCACACCCGCAGCACCTGCTGATCGGCAAAGCTCCCGGCCACCACTTGCAGCCCCACCGGCAACCCTTCACGGGTAAACCCGCATGGCACCGAAGCTGCCGGCTGCTGGGTGAGATTGAACGGGTAGCTGAACGGCGTCCACTCCATCCATTGCGCCATCCCCGACCCCGGCGGCACGTTGTGCCCAGCCTCGAACGCCACCAGCGGCAACATCGGCGACACCAGCACGTCATACCGCTGATGGAAGGCATTCATCTTCGCGATCAGATCCGCCCGAGCCTCCAGCGCCTGGGTGTATTCGCTCAGGCTGATCTGTGCACCCTGCTCCGCAATCCAGCGCAACCCAGGGTCCAGCAACGACAGCTGTTCATCGCTCAACGCACTGGCCAGCCGCGCCGCGCCCGCAAACCACAGGGTATTGAAGGTTTCCAGCGGGTCGCCGAAGCCGGGGTCGACTTCCTCAACCTGCGCGCCCAGCCGCTCCAGGCGCTGCACTGCCTGGGCCACCAGCGCCTGGACCTGCGGGTCGACTTGGACGTAACCGAAGTTGGCGCTGTAGGCGATCCGCAGGTCGCTCAGGTCTTGCTCCTGACCCAGCCACGGCGCTTGCCGTGGCGCCCCGGCCAGGCCGTCTCGTGCGTCGGGCCGGGCCACGCAGTCGAGCATCAGCACCGAGTCGTCCACGGTGCGCGTCATCGGCCCCAGATGCGACAACACCGTCATGGCGCTGGCTGGCCATTGCGGTACGTAACCGAAGGTTGGTTTGATCCCGAAGGTGCCGGTAAAGGCACAGGGGATGCGGATCGAGCCACCCGCATCGCTGCCCTGGTGCAGTACGCCCAGGTTCAGTGCGGCGGCGGCGGCCGCGCCACCCGACGAACCGCCTGCGGTCAGGCGGGTATCCCAGGGGTTGCGGGTAATGCCATACAGCGGGTTGTCCGTCACGCCTTTCCAGCCGAACTCCGGTGTGGTGGTCTTGCCCACCAGCACCGCGCCGGCTTCGCGCATGAAGGCGCTGAAGGGCGCATCGACTTCCCATGGGCCAGAGCCCGAGGTCGTACGCGAGCCTTTGCGGGTAGGCATGCCGCGGGTCAGGGTCAGGTCCTTGATCGAGGCGGGTACGCCGTCCAGCCGGCTACAGGGCTCGCCACGCTGCCAGCGCTGTTCGCTGGCGCGGGCGGCGGCGCGGGCACCTTCGCCGTCGACATGGCAGTAGGCGTTGACTGCAGGGTTGTGCAGGTCGATACGCGCCAGCACATCGTCTACTACCTCGACTGGTGACAACTGGCGACGCTGGTACAGCTCAAGCAGCTCGACGGCGGTGAACTCGCCAATCGCGGTTTTCTGGGTCATCTCAACGGGCTCCCGGGTTGGCGGCCTGGAACATTGCGCGCAGCAGCACGTCGCAGCCATCGGCCAGGTCTTGCGGCGCGGCATTCTCGATTTCGTTGTGGCTGATGCCACCTTCGCACGGCACAAAGATCATCCCGGCCGGGCCCAGTTCGGCGAGGAAGATTGCATCGTGGCCGGCACCGCTGACGATATCCATGTGGCTCAAGCCCAGCGCGCGCGCCCCCTGGCGCACGGCGTCAACGCACTGCTCGGCGAAGTACAGTGGCGGGAAGTCGGCAGTGGGCGTCAGTTGATAGCTCAGCCCGTGCTTGGCGCTGGCGGACTCGATGGCCGCGCGTACTTCGCTGACCATCGCCGCGAGGTGTTCGGGGTCGAGGTGGCGCAGGTCGAGGGTCATCTGCACCTGGCCGGGGATGACGTTGCGCGAGCCCGGGTGCAGGGTCAGGCAGCCGACCGTGCCGCAGGCGTGTGGCTGATGGGCGTGGGCCACGCGGTTGACCGCCGCCACCACTTCCGCCGCGCCGACCAGGGCGTCCTTGCGCAGGTGCATGGGGGTAGGGCCGGCATGCGCTTCCACGCCCGTCAGTACCAGGTCGAACCATTTCTGCCCAAGGCAGCCCTGGACCACACCGATGGTGGTGCGTTGGTCTTCCAGCACCGGGCCTTGCTCGATGTGCGCTTCAAAGTAGGCGCCGACGGCATGGCCGGTGGGCACACGCGGCCCGGCGTAGCCGATGCGTTGCAGCTCGGCGCCGACCGACAGGCCCTGGTCGTCGACCTTGTCCAGGGTTTCCTGCAGGCCGAACTTACCGGCGAACACGCCCGAACCCATCATGCAGGGCGGGAAGCGCGAGCCTTCTTCGTTGGTCCACACCACCACTTCCAGCGGGGCTTCGGTGGCCAGGCCGAGATCGTTGAGAGTGCGCATGACTTCAAGGCCGGCCATGACGCCGTAGCAACCATCGAACTTGCCACCGGTGGGCTGGGTGTCGATGTGGCTGCCGGTCATTACCGGCGGCAGGGCAGGGTTGCGGCCAGGGCGGCGGGCGAAGATGTTGCCGATGGCGTCGATGCTGACGGTGCAGCCGGCTTCTTCGCACCAGCGCACGAACAGGTCGCGGGCCTGGCGGTCGAGGTCGGTCAGGGCAAGGCGGCACACGCCGCCCTTGGCGGTGGCGCCGAGACGGGCCAGGTCCATCAGCGATTGCCAGAGGCGTTCGCGGCTGACCAGAGGGCCTTGGCCGAGCAGATGTTGCGAGGGATCGATGCGGGTGTTCATGGTTCATCTCTCCTGAAGGTTTTGTGTTGCTTGTGCCGGCCTCTTCGCGGGCTTGCCCGCTCCCACAGGTACTGCGCAGTCCTGAGGGAATTGATGCCCCTGTGGGAGCGGGCGAGCCCGCGAAGAGGCCGGCACAGGTAAACAAGCTCGCTATCAGGCGCTAAGGGCCAGGTAACGGTTCTTGATACTCGGATCCTCACGGAACTGCGCCGCGCTGCCCTGATAGGCAACCCGACCCTGCTCCAGCACGTAATGGCGGTCCGCAAGGGCATCGCAGACCATCAGGTTCTGCTCCACCAGCAGGATCGACAGCCCCTCGTCCTTGATCCGCCGCAGAATCTTCACCAGTTCATCAACAATCACCGGTGCCAGGCCTTCAGTCGGTTCGTCGAGAATCAACAGCTTGGGCCCATTAAGCAGGGCGCGGGCGATGGCCAGCATCTGCTGCTCGCCGCCGGATAACGCGAAGCCACCGTTGCTGCGCCTTTCCTGAAGCCTTGGGAACATGGCGTACACATCCCCCAGCTGCCAGCGGCTACCCTTGCGCACGGCAATCTTCAGGTTTTCCTCGACGCTGAGCTGGCGGAAGATGCCGCGGTGCTCCGGCACCAAGGCGATGCCCAGCCGGGCGATATCGAATATTTCGCGGCCGACCAGTTGCTGGCCGTTGAAGCTGATCTGCCCCTGGCGAGGGCGGACAATGCCGAGGATGCTGCGCAGGGTGGTGGTCTTGCCGGCACCGTTACGCCCCAGCAGGGTTACCAGCTCGCCGCTTTCAACCTTCAGCGACACGCCTTCGAGCACGTGGCTTTTGTCGTAGTAGGAGTGGATCGAATCGACGTTGAGCATCAGGCGGCCTCTCCAAGGTAGGCGGTGCGTACGCGCTCGTCGTTGCGCACCTGTTCAGGGGTACCTTCGACCAGGATCTGGCCGTGGCTCATCACGGTGATGCGCTGGCTGATCGACATGACGATGCTCATGTTGTGCTCGATCAGCAGCACGGTATGGTCGCGACCGAGGTCGCTGATCAGGTCGGTCATCACCGGGATGTCGTCGATGCCCATGCCCGAGGTGGGCTCGTCGAGCATCAGCAAGGTGGGTTTGGCGCAGATCGACATGCCCACTTCCAGCACCCGTTGCTGGCCGTGCGACAGTTCGCCGGCCAGGGTTTCGGCGCGGCCGGTCAGCTTCAGGCGCTCCAGCACCTGGTCGGCGGTGTTCCAGTGGCTGCGCTTGTGCTCGACGCTGCGCCAGAAGTTCAGCGCGCCCAGGCCATCGCGCCCTTGGGCCGCCAGGCGCAGGTTCTCGCGCACCGACAGGTTCTGGAACAAGCTGGTGAGCTGGAACGAGCGCGCCATGCCCAGCGCCACACGCCCGTGGGACGGCTTGCGGATGATGTCCTGGCGGTTGAACAGGATCTTGCCCGCCGTGGCCTGGCGCTCACCGGTCAGGCAGTGGAACAGGCTGGTCTTGCCGGCACCGTTGGGGCCGATGATGGTGTGGATGGTGCCGGCGCGTACTTTCAGGTCCACGCCAGCGACCGCCTTGAACGGCCCGTAGGCCAGTTCCAGCTGGCGGGTTTCCAGGAGGTAGTCGCTCATCACAGGGTCTCCTTGGTCTTGGCCTGGGGTTTGTCATCGGCATTGCGGCTGGCCAGCAGGCGTTTGCCCAGGTCGGCCAGGCCGCCCCACAGGCCGCCACGCATGAACACCACCACCAGGATCAGGATCACCCCCAGCAGCATCAGCCAGCGTGGCCACAGCTCCGACAGCACATCGCCCAGCAGCACGATGGCACCGGCCCCCAGCAGCGAGCCGAACAGCGAGCCGGTGCCGCCGACGATGGTCATGATCAGGATGTTCTCGCTCATCATCAGGTCGATGTTCGACAGCGGCGCAAAATGCAGCAGCATGGCGTACAGCGCCCCGGCGATACCGGTGATGGCGCCCGACAGCATGAACACCAGGATCTTGAAGTGGCGGGTGTCGTAGCCGATGGCGGCGGCGCGGGTCTCGTTTTCGCGAATGGCCAGCAGGGTGCTGCCGAACGGCGAGCGGATCACCCGCAGGGCGCCGGCGAAGATCAGCAGGAACAGCACGGCGACAAACACGTAGAAGTGCCGCGGATCGGCCAGGTCGACCAGCACGTGGCCGGCGATTTCGATATTTGGCCGCGGTACGTCGAGCAGGCCGTTGTCACCGCCGGTCCAGCCGCTGAGGGTGTAGGCCAGGAAGTAGGCCATCTGGCTGAAGGCCAGGGTCAGCATGACGAAGTAGATGCCCGTGCGGCGGATCGCCAGCGCGCCCACCAGCAGCGCCAGGAAGGCGCCGAACACCGCGGCACCCAGCAGTGCGGCGAACATGCCCCACTGCAGGTGGATCATCAACAGCGCTGCGCCATAGGCGCCTACGCCAAAGAAGATACCCTGGCCGAACGACAGCAGGCCGGTGTAGCCGAGCAGCAGGTTGCAGGCCAGCGCGGCCAGGGCAAAGATCAGGATCTCGGTGGCCAGGGTGGCCGAAGGCAGCAGCAGCGGCAGCGCCACCAGGCTGGCGACCACCAGCAACAGCAGCGCCGGGGCGCGCCCCTTGGCGACTGGCAATGGGTTCTTTTCGCTCATTTCAGGCTCTCCCGAACAGGCCATAGGGGCGGACCAGAATCACCGCAGCCATGGCGCCGTAGATCATCAGGCTGGCGCCTTGCGGCCAGAGGCTGGTCATCATGCTTTGCACCACACCCACCAGCAGGCCGCCAACCAGTGCGCCGCCGAACGAGCCCATGCCGCCGATCACCACCACCACGAAGGCGATGCCGAGGATTTCCGGGCCGACGAACGGCTGGGCACCGCGCAGTGGCGCGAACAGCACACCGGCCACGCCGGCCAGGCCAACGCCCAGGGCGAAGGTCAGGGAGAACAGGCGGAAGATGTTGGTGCCCAGCAGCGAAACGGTTTCGGTGCTTTCGCTGCCGGCCCGCACCAGTGCGCCAAAGCGGGTGCGCTCCAGCAGCAGCCACAGGCCGAGGCCGATCAGCGCAGCGAAGCCGATCAGGAACAGGCGGTAGTAGGGGTAGATGAAGTCACCGAGGATCAGCACCCCGCGCAGCTCCGGCGGTACGGCGATGTTCTTGCCCACCGGGCCCCAGATCAGCACCGAGGCTTCCTGGATGATCAACGCTATCCCGAGGGTGACGAGGATCTGGAAGGTGTGCGGCAGGTGGTAGATGCGCTTGATCAGCAGGCGCTCCACCGCCCAGGCCAGTGCAGCCACCACCAGCGGCGCAATCAGCAGTGCCAGCCAGAAGTTGCCGGTAATGGCCACGGCGGTGTAGCACAGGTAGGCGCCCAGCAAGAAGAACGCGCCGTGGGCGAAGTTGACAAAGTTGAGCAGGCCGAAAATGATCGTCAGGCCCACGGCGATGAGGAAGTAGATCATCCCCAGGCCCAGGCCGTTGAGCAGTTGGAACAGGTACAAATCGAGCATGAGCGTGCCCTCGACAGCGCGCGGCGCGGCTGCCTGTACGAGTGTGTGTGACTAACGCCGCGGCTTCAGGCCAGGGCGCAACCGGTGTGGTCGACCTCGACGAACGAGCGGCCCGAGCTGATGATTTCGGCCAGGTCGTCCTCGTCGCGCATCTGCCCCTGAGGCTTGCCGCGCAGCAGGTAGTAATCCTTGAGCACCTGGTGGTCGCCCGGGCGGATCAGCTCTTCGCCGGTCGGGCCCTGGAAGCGCATGCCCTGCAATGCCGCAGACACGGCGGCGCCGTCCAGGCTGCCGGCCTTGACGATGGCTTCGAGCATGACCTTGGTGCCGATGTAGTCGGCGGCCAGCGGGTAGTTGGGGTTGATGCCATAGGCTTTGCGGGTGGCGGCAACCAGTTGCTTGTTCAGCGGGGTATCGACCTGGTGCCAGTACTGCGCGCCCAGGTAGACGCCTTCGAGCACGTCGCTGCCCAGCTCCTGGAACTGGTCGAGCCCGGCCGACCACACCATCAGCACTTTCATGCGGTCCTTGATGCCGAAATTGACCGCCTGGCGCAGGGCGTTGGAGGCCTGGCTGCCGAAGTTGAGCAGTACCAGCACGTCCGGTTTGGCGGCGATGGCGTTGGTCAGGTAGCCGGAAAACTCCTGCTCCTGCAGCGAGTGGTAGCTGTTGCCGATGTGTTCCACGCCCAGATCGGCGAACACATTGCGCGCGTTGTCCAGAAGGGCATCGCCGAACACGTATTGCGGGGTGATGGTGTACCAGCGTTTGGCCTGCGGCAGCTGGCGGATCATCGGCACCAGGGTTTCGCGGATGGCGCCATAAGTGGGAACCGACCAGCGGAAGGTCGAGGCGTTGCAGTCCTTGCCGGTGATCTCGTCGGCGCCGACCGGGGTCATGAACACGCCGCCGGCCTTGTGGATTTCCTTCGACACCGCCAGTGCCGAGGACGACAGGGTGCAGCCCTGGAAGAAGCGCGCGCCATCCTGGCCGATGGCTTCCTGCACCTTGCGCACGGCCTTGCCGGCGTTGCCTTCGGTGTCTATGACTTTGTACTTGAGTGGCTGGCCAAGCAGCTGCGGGTACTCGGCGATGGCCAGGCGCGAGCCCATGTCGGCGTACTTGCCATAGCTGGCGAAGGCGCCCGACATGGACTTGAGGCCATAGAAGGTCAGCGGTTGGTCGGCGAATGCCCGGTGCGCTCCCAACGGGAGGCTACCTAAGGCACCCAGGGCAAGGCCTGCCTTGAGCAGGGTACGTCTTTGCATGAGTAACTCCTTGGTTGTGGTTATTAGGCAGGAGTGGCAATGACAAAGCGGGTACGGCCGGGCCTGTGTGCAGGCCTCTTTCCAGGCGCATCAGTGGTGGTGGTTGAACTCCAGCAGGAAGTTACGGGCAACCTCGCCTTCCAGCGCGGTCATGTGGTGTTCGGCGTCGCACATGTGCTCGTGCATCAGCCGGCGTACGGCGGGTTCGTCGCTGGCGCGCAAGGCCGTCAGCAGTTGCTTGTGGTAGTCGATGTTGGCTGCGGCGAACTGCTGGCGCTTGGGCAGGTAGGCTTTTTTCAGCACCACCAGGTCGCGCAGCAGGTCGTTGAGGAACACCGCCATGAAGCGCAGCAACGGGTTGGGGCACCGGTCGGCCAGCAGGGTGTGGAACTCCAGTTCGGCCAGGCGCTGCTCGCGCTGGCCTTCTTCGCTGTCTTCCGGCGCGCTGCAGAAGTCGATATTGGCTTGCAGCGCGGCATAGTCGGCTTCGCTCAGCTTGCCCATGACCGATACTGCCAGTTCGACCTCGATGACCTTGCGCAGCTGGTAAACCTGCTCGCCATCCAGATGCTGGAAGTGCAGGTAGTTGCGCAGGGCGCGGCTGGCCGGCTCGGTGCCCACTTCATTGAGATAGGCGCCGCCGGTCGGCCCGGTGCGTGTGCTGACCAGGCCCTCGACTTCAAGCGCCTTGAGCGCTTCGCGGGCAGTGCCCTTGGAGCATTCGAAGTGCTCCATCAGTTCGCGTTCGGTGGGCAGGCGGTCGCCAGGGTGCAGCGCCTCGGTGACGATCGAGCGCTTGACCGATTCGACGATTACATCGGACAGCTTCTGGCGCTTGCGTTTGGGCTTGAGCATTTCGCTATTTTTCATATTTATGCGGATAAATAGGATTTAGCGAATTTTGGTGGGGTGGGTCAATGCTGGAGGAGGGGGAGGGGTCGTAATTGGTGTGAAAGGGTCGGGGAGGGATAAGTAGGCAGGTACATCTGTGGGAGCAACTGTCTTATTCAAAATCTTCAAGCTCGCGCAATCTCTGTGGGAGCGGGCGAGTCGAGGCGTCGAACCGCCGCGAACACCGGCAAAGCCGGTGCCATCCACTGCGTTGCCTGTTTCGCGGGCGCGCCCGCTCCCACAGAGACCGTATCGCTCTTACAAGTTCAGTTTTGGCGGCCGGGGCCTTGCTGCAAATGTGCCTGGCTGCAATACCACTCATTACCCTGCTGCAGCGCCCGGTCGTTGGGCAGGTGCACGCCGCAATGAGCGCAGCGCACCATCTGTAGCGGTGCATCCAGCTTCGCCTCGGGGTGTGACTGTTGGCTGACTTTGAACTTGCGCCACAGCCAGAACGCGGCGGCGATCAGGGCGATCCAGAAAAGTAGGCGAACCATGGTGTCCAGCTTGTCGGTTGAATAAACCGACAGTCTAGGGCGCGGCCAATAAAAAAGGGAGGCCCAAGGCCTAATACCAGTCAGTTAAGCAGTTTGGGGCCGCGTTGCGGCCCATCGCAGGCAAGCCAGCTCCCACAGGTACGGCGCATGGCTTGAGTTCAGTGCAATCGGTGTGGGGGCTTCTATGGTGTCTGGCAAGGGCATCAGGGTTGCCGGGTGCTCGCCACGGCATCTTCAGCGCCTGTGAGATCGAGCGCCGCCCGCGCGGCGCATCGCGAGCAAGCTCGCTCCTACATTTGTTTCGGGCCAGTTACGCCTGTGCCATGCGCGCGCGACCGCCTTGTTCGTTCGACGCGATATCGAGCCATGCGCCAAAGCGTTCGCGCGCAAATCCCATAGGAATGATTGGCCCGAAACAGATGTAGGAGCGAGCTTGCTCGCGATGCGCCGCGCGGGCGGCGCTCGGTCTCACAGGCGCTGCATATCTTGTGGCAAACACCTGTCAGCCCTGATGCGATCCCTGTGGGAGCTGGCTTGCCTGCGATGGGCTGCGCAGCAGCCCCGGCAGTCTTAACTGACTGGCATTACCCCCAGGGGTGCCCTTTTTTGTGCCTGACAGTGGCTTTTACAGAGATCTGTTGTGGGAGCGGCCTTGCGTCGCGAAAGGGGCGCGCAGCGGCCCCAGGGTCTCTGTCCCGGCACAAATCGCCGGGGCTGCTACGCAGCCCTTTCGCGACGCAAGGCCGCTCCCACAAGGATCGTGTGCGGGTCAGTATCAATAATCCGCAGGCGCCTCCAGCAGCATCTTGCGAAATTCTGGCAACGGCAACGGCCGGCTGTGCAGGTAGCCCTGGTACAAGTGGCAGCCCAGCCGTTCGAGAAACTCCAACTGCTCGGTCAACTCTACCCCCTCGGCAATCACCGCCAGATCCAGGCTGCGGGCCATGGCGACGATGGCACGGACAATTTCCGCATCATTAGGGTCGATCGGCGCGTCACGCACGAAGGTCTGGTCGATTTTCAGCGCATCCACCGGCAGGCGCTTGAGGTAGGTCAGTGAGGAATAGCCGGTGCCGAAGTCATCCATGGCAAAACTCACCCCGTAGCGCTTCAGTTCACGCATCTTGCTGATGGTGTCTTCCAGGTTCTGGATGACGATGCCTTCGGTAATCTCCAGCTTCAGCATGTGCCGCGGCAGGCGATAGTCGTCCAGGCTGCGCAGCACCCGCCCGACAAAGTCGTTCTGGCGGAATTGCCGTGGGCTGATGTTCACGCACAGGCTGAAATCGTCCGCGTCGATCAACCCGTCGGCCAGCATGCGGGCGCAAGCATCACAGGCTTCATCGAGGATCCAGCTGCCAACTTCCAGGATCAGGCCGCTTTCTTCCAATACCTGGATGAACTGCCCGGGTGGCTGCTGGCCCAGTTGCGGGTGGTGCCAGCGCAGCAATACCTCCGCGCCGACGATGCGATTGTCGCGGGCATCCACCTGCGGCTGGAAGTGCAGCGCCAGTTCGCCGCGGGCCAGGGCCAGGCGCAGGTCGTTTTCCATGCGCAGCCGCTCGCTGGCGGCCTTCTGCATGGTGGTGTGGAACAGCTGGGTGGTGTTGCGCCCGGAGTCCTTGGCGCGGTACAGGGCAATATCGGCACGCTTGAGCAGGTCGGCCGGGGTGGCGCCATGGTCGGGGATCAGCGCCACGCCGATGCTGGGCGTTACCTGCAGGCGCTGGCCATCCAGCGACATGGGTTCGGCCAGCAGTTCGCGCAAGGTGTCGGCCAGTTCGCGTACTTTCTCCTCTACCAGTTCACGGCTGCCTTCCAGGCCGCTGAGCAGTACCACGAACTCGTCGCCACCCAGCCTGGCCACGGTGTCTTCCAGGCGCACGCTGGCTTCCAGGCGGGCGGTGATGATCTTCAGCACCGTGTCGCCCACCGGGTGGCCCAGCGAGTCGTTGATATGCTTGAAGTGGTCGAGGTCGAGGAACAACAGGGCGCCGCGCAGGTTGTGGCGTTTGAGCAGGGCAATCTGCTGGCTCAGGCGGTCCATCAGCAGGGCGCGGTTGGGCAGGTTGGTGAGCGGGTCATGGTAGGCCAGGTGGCGTATCTGCGCCTGGGCATTTTTCAACTGGCTGACGTCGCGGGCGTTCAGCAACAGGCAGTCCACTTCGTTGAGGGTGATCGGTTCTACCGACACCTCCACGGTAAGGATATCGCCACGCTTGTTGCGCCCCAGCATCTCCCGGTGGTGCACCCGGCCGCGGTCTCGTAGCTCGGCCAGCAGCGCGCTGCGTTGCTTGTCATCGGCCCAGATGCCGATTTCGTAGACGGTATGGCCGACCACCTCGGCGGCGCTGTAGCCGGTCAGGCGGCAGAAACCGTCGTTGATTTCCAGGTAACGGCCGCTGTGGCGCTCGGTGATGGTGATGGCGTCAGGGCTGGAGTGGAAGGCCTTGGCGAATTTCTCTTCGCTGGACTTCAGCGCGGCCTCGGCGCGTTGCTGCTGGGTAATGTCGCGCAGGGTGGTGACGCTGCAGGGCTGGTCGTCAACGGTGATCAGGCGGCTGGAGATCACGCAGGTCAACGGCGCGCCGTTGCGGTGGTTGACCACCACGGCAACGTTGCTCAGGGCCTGTTCGCGTATGACCCGCTCGATACGTTGGGCGCGCTCGATGGACTCGGCCCACAAGCCGATTTCCTCGGCGGTGCGGCCGATCACCTGGTTGCTGTCCCAGCCAAAGGTCTGGCTGAACGCCGGGTTGATCTCGATGAACTGGCCAGTGTCCTGGCGCGTGACGCAGATCGGGTCGGGGCTGACCTGGAACAGGCTGGCAAACTTCTCTTCCGAAGCGCTCAGGCGCTGCTCGCGCTCAACCTGGTCGGTGATGTCGAGCAGGGTGCCGGCCATGCGCAGCGGGTTGCCCTGTTCGTCGCGGTACAGCCGGGCGCGGCTTTCGATATAGCGCGAAATGCCGTTTTCCAGCTGTACCCGGTAGGTGATCTGGTAGTTGCCGGCAGGCCCTTCGCGCAGACTGCGGTAGGCTTGGCGCATCGAATTGCGTTCCTGCTCTGGCACACCCTCGAAAAACGCATCGAACGATTCGTGAAAAGGGATCGGCGGCAGGCCGTGCAGTTGTGCGGCGCGCGCCGAGCCATAGAGCATGCCGCTGGGAATGTGCCAGTCCCAGGTGCCCAGTTGTGCGGAATCCAGGGCCAGGTCCAGGCGTTCCTGGCTGTCTTTCAGGGCCTGCTCGGCGCGCTTGCGCTCGGTGGTGTCGACGAAGGTGCTGATCAGGAAGGTGACGCCTTCCAGCTCGATACCCTGGGTGCAGAGGATGCCGTCATGCACCTTGCCGCTGGTCGCGCGGAACTGCACCTCCATGATCAGCGGGCCGCCGTTGGCGCGGGTCGACTCCATCACCTGGTGGCGCTGCTCGGGGTTGACCCACAGCCCCAGTTCCAGGCTGGTCTTGCCGATCACCTGGCTGCCGGGCCAGCCGAACATGTCTTCGAAGTGCTGGTTGACCTCGAAGATCATGCCGTCGTGGCGGCGGGTCAGCAAAATGGCATTGGGGCTGAGATGGAACAGGGTGGCAAAGCGCTTTTCCGAATTGATCAGGGCGGTTTCCCGCTCACGCTGGCGGGTGATTTCGCGGATCACGCCGATCATCTGTGGCCGGCCATGTGAGTCGTGGGTCAGGCTGCCGTTGATCTCCAGCCAGTGCAGGCTGCCGTCCGGCCAGCGGATGCGGTGGCGCATGGACTGCTCCACCGGTTCGCCGTTGAATACCGCCTGGAACACCTGGCGCGTGCGTGCGCGGTCTTCCTCGGGCAGCAGGTCGAGGTAGTCGACATCGGCCGGCAGCGGGCGCTGCGGGTCGAAGCCGAACAGGGCCTGGGTGCCCCGTGACCAGCTGACCCGGCCGCTTTCGATATCCCATAGCCAGGCCCCCAGGCGTGCGCCGTTGAGGGCCGCCAGCAGTTGCGGGGCGTTTTGCCAGGCCTGTTCGGATTCCTGGGGGTCGGCCGCAGGTATTCGCGGCAGGCGCAAAAAGCGGTTTGCTGATTTGGGCATCGGTACCAGACCTTTGGCGTATGACGCGTCCTTGGATTCGGAATTACCTGGCTGACGGCCGGTCAGGCGGGCCCCGCGTGGCTGTCGAGCAGGGCCATGAATGCCCTGGCCGCGTTCGACAGCGTACGCTCCGTGTGCAAAATGTAGCCTAGCTGGCGCGACAGCTGTATGCCGGGTAAAGCGATAGGTGCAACCTGTTCGTCGAGCATGGTGCGCGGCAGTACGCTCCAGGCCAGGCCGATCGACACCATCATCTTGATGGTTTCCAGGTAGTTGGTGCTCATGGCGATGTTCGGCGTAAGGCCCTGGCTTTCGAACAGGCGCTGGACAATGTGGTGGGTGAACGTGTTGCCGCCGGGGAAAACCGCCGGGTGGCGGGCCACATCGGCCAGGCCCACTGCATTGTTGGCCAGCGGGTGCTCGGGGGCGGCGACAAAGTCCAGGGCGTCGTCCCACACCGGCACGGCCTTGACCAGGTGATGCGGCTCGGGTGCCAGGGTGATCACGGCTATTTCTGCGCGGCCATGCAGAATCTCGTCGTAGGCCTGTTCCGAATCCATGAACTGAATATCCAGCGCCACCGCCGGGTACGCGCGGGTGAACGCCCGCAACAGCGGCGGCAGGCGGTGCAGGCCGATGTGGTGGCTGGTGGCCAGGGTCAGGCGACCGCTCACCGCCCCGTTCAGGTTGGTCAGTGCCCGGCGGGTATCATCCAGGACATTGAGGATCTGGTAGGCCCGTGGCAGCAGGGCGCGCCCGGCCTCGGTCAGGGTCACCTCGCGGCCCAGGCGGTCGAACAGGCGCACGTCCAGTTGCTGCTCAAGGCCCGCGATGCGTTTGCTGATGGCCGGCTGGGTCAGGAACAGGCGTTCGGCCGCCCCCGAGAAGCTGCCGGTTTCGGCGATGGCGATAAAGGCGCTGAGGTTGGCCAGGTCCATGGTTTGTATTCCTTTGGGTTATCCAAAGCATAAAAATTATGAATTTGAGTTATTCAATCTAACCCCATAGCATCGTCCATACAAGCCAAGGGGTTTTTGGCATAGAAAGACGCTGATGAGGAACAGTCTGATGGCTGGCAAAACGCTCTACGACAAACTCTGGGAAGCCCATGAGGTCAAGCGCCGTGATGACGGCTCGTCCTTGATCTACATCGACCGCCACATCATCCACGAAGTGACGTCGCCCCAGGCCTTCGAAGGCCTGCGCCTGGCCAACCGCAAACCCTGGCGCATCGACGCCAACATCGCCACGCCCGACCACAACGTGCCAACCACGCCAGAGCGCAAGGGCGGTATCGGGGCCATCGTCGACCAGGTGTCGCGCCTTCAGGTGCAGACCCTCGACGAGAACTGTGACGAATACGGCATCACCGAATTCAAGATGAATGACGAGCGCCAGGGCATCGTCCACGTCATCAGCCCGGAGCAAGGTGCCACCTTGCCGGGCATGACCGTGGTCTGCGGTGACTCGCACACCTCCACCCACGGCGCCTTCGGTGCCTTGGCCCATGGCATCGGCACCTCCGAGGTCGAGCACGTGCTCGCCACCCAGTGCCTGGTCGCCAAGAAGATGAAGAACATGCTGGTGCGTGTGGACGGCCAATTGCCGGCCGGTGTTACCGCCAAAGACATCGTGCTGGCCGTGATCGGCAAGATCGGTACCGCCGGTGGCAACGGCCATGCCATGGAATTCGCCGGCAGCGCCATTCGCGACTTGTCGATGGAAGGCCGCATGACCATCTGCAACATGTCGATCGAAGCCGGTGCCCGTGTGGGCCTGGTTGCCACCGACGCCACCACCGTTGCCTACGTCGAAGGCCGCCCTTACGCGCCAAAAGGCGAGCAATGGGAGCAAGCGGTCGAGTCGTGGAAAGATCTGGTGTCGGATGACGACGCCGTGTTTGACACCGTGGTCGAACTGGACGCAGCGCAAATCAAGCCGCAAGTCAGCTGGGGCACCTCGCCCGAGATGGTCCTGGCTGTTGACCAGCGTGTACCAGACCCGGCTGCCGAAGCCGACCTGGTCAAGCGTGGCTCTATCGAACGCGCCCTCAAGTACATGGGGCTGACCGCCAACCAGGCAATTACCGATATCCAGTTGGACCGCGTATTCATCGGCTCGTGCACCAACTCGCGTATCGAAGACCTGCGTGCTGCGGCTGAAATTGCCAAGGGCCGCAAGGTAGCCGCTACTGTCAAGCAGGCTATCGTCGTGCCGGGTTCGGGCCTGGTCAAGGCCCAGGCCGAGCGTGAAGGCCTGGACAAGATCTTCGTGGAAGCCGGTTTCGAATGGCGTGAGCCAGGCTGCTCGATGTGCCTGGCAATGAACCCGGACCGCCTGGAGAGCGGCGAGCACTGCGCGTCCACCTCCAACCGCAACTTCGAAGGCCGTCAGGGCGCCGGTGGTCGTACCCACCTGGTCAGCCCGGCCATGGCCGCCGCTGCCGCGGTAACCGGCCACTTCATCGATGTCCGCGAGTTGATCCAAGGGAGCGCAGCATGAAAGCCTTTACCCAGCACACTGGCCTCGTCGCGCCGTTGGACCGTGCCAACGTCGACACCGACCAGATCATCCCCAAGCAATTCTTGAAGTCGATCAAGCGCACCGGCTTTGGCCCCAACCTGTTCGACGAATGGCGCTACCTGGATGTGGGCCAGCCGTACCAGGACAACAGCAAGCGCCCGGTGAACCAGGAGTTCGTGCTCAACCACGACCGCTACCAGGGTGCCAGCGTGTTGCTGGCGCGGGAGAACTTCGGTTGCGGCTCCAGCCGTGAGCACGCCCCTTGGGCGCTGGACGAGTACGGTTTCCGCAGCATCATTGCGCCGAGCTTTGCCGACATCTTCTTCAACAACAGCTTCAAGAACGGCCTGCTGCCGATCATCCTCAGCGATGAAGAAGTGGACGAGCTGTTCAAGCAGGTCGAAGCCAACCCGGGCTACCAGCTGACCATCGACCTGCAGGCGCAGGCGGTGACCCGCCCGGATGGCAAGGTGCTGCATTTCGAGATTGATGCGTTCCGCAAGCACTGCCTGCTCAACGGCCTGGACGATATCGGCCTGACCTTGCAGGACAGCGACGCGATCAAGGCCTTCGAAGGCAAGCACCGCGCCGGGCAGCCTTGGCTGTTCCGCGATGCCTGAAGTTTGTAGGTAGCAGCACTGGCCTCTTCGCGGGCTCGCCCGCTCCCACAAGGGTTACGCGATCGATGTGGGAGCGGGCGAGCCCGCGAAAGGGCCGGTACAGGCAACAAAAATCTAAAGGATTCAGACATGACCAGCACCCAGCACACCGATGTGGTCCAACGCCAGTTCGGCGAACAGGCCAGTGCCTACCTCAGCAGCGCCGTGCACGCCCAGGGCAGCGAATTCGCCCTGCTGCAGGCCGAGCTGGCGGGGCAGGGTGCTGCCCGCGTGCTGGACCTTGGCTGCGGTGCCGGTCATGTCAGTTTCCACGTCGCCCGGCTGGTTGCTGAAGTGGTCGCCTACGACCTGTCGCAATCCATGCTCGACGTGGTCGCCAGCGCCGCCGCCGAGCGCGGCCTGGCCAATATCACTACCGAGCGCGGCGCCGCCGAACGCCTGCCGTTCGTCGATGCCTCGTTCGAATTCGTCTTCAGCCGCTACTCGGCCCACCACTGGAGCGACCTGGGCCTGGCCCTGCGCGAGGTACGCCGGGTGCTCAAGCCAGGTGGCGTGGCGGCGTTCATCGACGTGATGTCGCCGGGCAGCCCGCTGCTCGACACCTACCTGCAAACGGTCGAGGTGCTGCGCGACACCAGCCATGTGCGCGACTACTCCGCCGCCGAATGGCAGCGCCAGGTCAGCGAAGCCGGCCTGCATGTGCGTAGCCACACGCGCCAGCCACTGCGCCTGGAGTTCACCAGCTGGGTCGAACGCATGCGTACGCCCGAGCCGATGCGCGTGGCCATCCGCCAATTGCAGCAAGCCATGGGCGAAGAAGTACGGCAGTATTACCAGATCGAGGCCGATGGCTCGTTCAGCACTGATGTGCTGGTGTTGTGGGCCGAGCGTTAAGCACTTTTCGGTGGGGCCCGTTTGGCCGCACCGCGTGAATGGATAGAGGAAAGCATGAGCAAGCAGATTCTGATTCTCCCAGGTGACGGTATCGGCCCGGAAATCATGGCCGAAGCGGTCAAGGTGCTGGAGCTGGCCAACGACAAGTTCCAGCTCGGTTTCAGCCTGGAGCACGACGTGATCGGTGGCGCCGCCATCGACAAACACGGCGTGCCGCTGGCCGACGAAACCCTGGCGCGTGCGCGCAAGGCCGATGCCGTGCTGCTGGGCGCCGTGGGCGGGCCGAAGTGGGACAAGATCGAGCGTGACATCCGCCCTGAGCGCGGCCTGCTGAAGATCCGTTCGCAGCTGGGCCTGTTCGCCAACCTGCGCCCGGCCATCCTCTACCCGCAACTGGCCGATGCCTCGTCGCTTAAGCCAGAGATCGTCTCCGGCCTGGACATCCTCATCGTCCGTGAGCTGACCGGCGGTATCTACTTCGGTGCCCCGCGCGGCCAGCGCGAGCTGGAAGGTGGCGAGCGCCAGGCCTACGACACCCTGCCGTACAGCGAAAGCGAAGTACGCCGCATTGCCCGTGTCGGCTTCGACATGGCCCGCGTGCGCGGCAAGAAGCTGTGCTCGGTCGACAAGGCCAACGTCCTGGCTTCCAGCCAGCTGTGGCGTGAAGTGGTCGAAGACGTGGCCAAGGACTACCCGGATGTGGAACTGAGCCACATGTACGTCGACAACGCCGCCATGCAGCTGGTGCGTGCACCCAAGCAGTTCGACGTGATGGTGACCGACAACATGTTCGGTGACATTCTGTCGGATGAAGCTTCCATGCTCACCGGTTCCATCGGCATGCTGCCTTCGGCGTCGCTGGATGCCGACAACAAGGGCATGTACGAGCCGTGTCACGGCTCGGCACCGGACATTGCCGGCCTTGGTATCGCCAACCCGCTGGCGACCATCCTGTCGGTGTCGATGATGCTGCGTTACAGCTTCAATCAGTCGGCTGCCGCCGAGGCGATCGAGAAGGCCGTGAGCCTGGTTCTGGACCAGGGTTTGCGTACCGGCGACATCTTCTCGGAAGGCTGCCGTAAAGTGGGTACGCAGGAAATGGGCGACGCAGTAGTCGCGGCGCTGCGGAATCTGTAATCTCTCTGGCCCGCCACCCCAAATTCCCGGTGGCGGCCCACTTTTAGCGAAGGTGTAGTTGCGATGAAACGTGTAGGTCTGATCGGTTGGCGCGGTATGGTCGGTTCCGTGCTCATGCAGCGGATGCTGGAGGAGCAGGATTTCGACCTTATCGAGCCGGTGTTCTTTACCACCTCCAATGTTGGCGGCCAGGGCCCGAACGTGGGCAAGGATACAGCGCCACTCAAGGACGCTTATTCGATTGAAGAACTCAAGACCCTCGACGTGATCCTGACCTGTCAGGGCGGCGACTACACCAACGAGGTCTTCCCCAAGCTGCGTGAAGCCGGCTGGCAGGGTTACTGGATCGACGCCGCTTCGTCCCTGCGCATGCAGGATGACGCGGTGATCATCCTCGACCCGGTCAACCGCAAGGTCATCGACCAGCAGCTGGATGCCGGTACCAAGAACTACATCGGCGGCAACTGCACCGTCAGCCTGATGCTGATGGGCCTGGGCGGCCTGTTCGAAGCCGGCCTGGTCGAGTGGATGAGCGCCATGACCTACCAGGCGGCCTCGGGTGCCGGCGCGCAGAACATGCGCGAGCTGATCAAGCAGATGGGTGCCACCCACGCCGCCGTGGCCGATGACCTGGCCAACCCGGCCAGCGCCATCCTCGACATCGACCGCAAGGTTGCCGAGGCCATGCGCAGCGACGCCTACCCGACCGAGAACTTCGGTGTGCCACTGGCAGGCAGCCTGATCCCGTGGATCGACAAGGAACTGCCGAACGGCCAGAGCCGCGAAGAGTGGAAGGCCCAGGCCGAGACCAACAAGATCCTCGGCCGCTTCAAGAGCCCGATCCCGGTGGACGGCATCTGCGTGCGCATCGGCGCCATGCGTTGCCACAGCCAGGCGTTGACCATCAAGCTGAACAAGGACGTGCCGCTGGCCGACATCGAAGGCATGATCAGCCAGCACAACCCATGGGTGAAGCTGGTGCCGAACCAGCGTGAAATCAGCATGCAGGAGCTGTCCCCGACCAAGGTCACCGGCACCCTGAACATCCCGGTTGGCCGCCTGCGCAAGCTGAACATGGGTTCGCAGTACCTGGGCGCGTTCACCGTGGGCGACCAGTTGCTGTGGGGCGCTGCCGAACCGCTGCGCCGCATGCTGCGGATTCTGCTGGAGCGTTGATCGTTCTGCTGTAACCGAAAACCCGTGCTGGCGACAGCGCGGGTTTTTTTATGCCCGTGAACATTCATCGGCATTCGCGCAAGCCCCTGTAGGAGCGGCCTTGTGTCGCGACGGGCTGCGCAGCAGCCCCGGCAATCTGTGCTGGGGCCGAGATTTCGGGGCCGCTGCGCGCCCCATCGCGACACAAGGCCGCTCCTACAGGGACCGCGTTCAGCTCGGAATTTTTGTTTTGTAACAGCACCCCCGCACAGTGGCAAAATGCCTAGATTAACGAGAAATATTCTCATTATAATCGGCCTCCCCAGTTTGCCTGAGCATAGGAAAGTGCTGACGTGCTGGAACAACTCTTCAACGAACACGCCACCGCCTTGCACCGCTACCTGCTGCGCAAGAACTGCACGCCAAGCCTGGCTGCGGACATCGTCCAGGAAACCTTCCTGCGGCTGGCCCAGATGGACGGGGTAGAGCGGTTGCTCGCCACCCCGGCCTACCTGTTCCGCGTTGCCCACAACCTGATGATCGACCATCATCGGCGTTACGGCAGCAAGCGCTACGAAGCGGAGCCTGCGAGTATTTTCGATGGCCTGATCGATGAAGCCAGTTCGCCGGAGGACCAGGCGCTGGGTGCGTTGGAACTTGAGCGCCTGCACGCGACCCTGGAACTGCTGCCCGAGCGCACCCGAAATGTGTTCCTGCTGTGCCGGGTCGAGGGCATGACGCACAAAGAAGCCGCCGAGTATTTACGGATTTCCACCAGCTCTGTACAAAAACACCTGGCCAGTGCGCTGGCCAGGATTGGCCGAGGGCTTGAGCCTGACCATTAGGGCAGGCGCTGGCGCTGACCTGGCCGGGTTAACAGAAAAACACCAACAGGCAGCAAACACCGTACCGTGAACCCCACAGAACCTGTTGACCCGATCGAGCGCAAGGCCGCCGATTGGGTCATGAAACACCGTCAAGGTCGCCTCGGCCCCGCCGAGCAAGCGGCCTATCGGCGTTGGCTGGAGGCCGACCCCCGCCACGCGGCTGTCGCCCAGCGCCTCGACCGTGCCTGGCAGGCCAGTGCGGCGCTGCGCCAAGGGTATGTGCGGCCCCCGCGGCCGGCCCGCGCCACCGGGCCGTTGGGCTGGTTGCAGGCCGCATGGCAGCGACCGTGGGCCAGCGGTGGCGCACTCAGCGGGCTGGCGATGGCTTGCTGGTTATGGGCGGTTCCGCCGTTCTGGGTGCAAGGCTTGGGTGCCGACTACCAGACCGGTTACGGCGAGGTGCGCCACGTGACCCTGGATGACGGCAGCCAGCTTGAGCTCGGCAGCCGCAGCATTCTCAGCGTTGCCTACGACGGCCAGCGCCGCACGGTGCGCCTGAAGCGCGGCGAAGCAATCTTCAGCCCGGCGCCAATGGGCGAAACCGAGCCGCGTCCCTTTACGGTCAGTACGCCGGGGGCAAGCATTACCGCGCGCGGTACCCGCTACCTGGTCGGCGTCGATAAGGATGACCGTTCCGGTTGGGTGGGCGTGCTGCAACACACGGTCGAAATCAACCTGGTCTCCCACGGTCTGGACGATGCATCCGCCTCCGCTGTGCTGCAAGAAGGCGACAGCTTGCGCTTTGGTCCCCACACCGGCCTAAAACCGCTGGAGGTATCCCCCGAAGAGCTGGCCAGCTGGCAACAGGGCAGGGTGGTGCTGCGTCAGCAGACCTTGGCCCAGGCAGTCGAGCAGCTGGGCCGCTATCGTGCCGGGCTGACGCTGGTGCGCGGCGATGCGCTGCGGCGCCTTCCGGTGAATGCCGTGGCACGGGTCGATCACGTCGATGACGCGCTCAAGCAGCTGGCCAGGCAAGCGCACGCCCGGGTATTGGAACTCCCGGGCGTCTTGCTGATTTATTGATCTAAAAAATTCTATACATAGAACAATTCGCTCTACTGCGTTTTCAGGCTTCGCACGTTACTGAATGCAAATAACTCTTATTTGTCTTTAGCTAGGGTGCTTGGAAACAATGTCAAAGGGAGCTTCTGGGCGTTTCGCCCCACAACGCGGCAAGCTGAGCCTGGGAATTCAGCTGGCCCTGTTGACCTGCTGCGGCGCTGCGTCGGTACTGCCGGCCATGGCCGCCACCGACCCGGCTGCTGCCACCAGCAGCCAGGCCGGCCAGTACCACCAGTTCGATGTGAAGGGCGGGGCACTGGAAGATGCCATGTTGCAGCTGGCGCGCCAGGCGGGCGCCGAGCTCTATCTGACCGGTGATGCCTTCGCCGGCCTGTACGCCAACCCGGTGCAGGGCCGCTACTCGCTGGACGGCGCATTGCGCCAACTGCTCAGCGGCCTGCCGGTCAGCTTCAGCCTCAGCGGCGGCACCGACCGCCCGGTAATCCACCTGCAATCGGCCACCAGCGCCGGTACCGATGACCTGCACCCGACCTACGTGTACAGCCAGCGCGACGGCCGCTCGCGGGACGAGAAGGGTTACAGCGACATCTACGACCAGGACATTTCCACCGTCTACGCCGGCAAGGAGCAGATCGAGCGTTACAAGGGCGCAGCCCCTGCCGACGTGTTCAAGGGCATGCTCAACGTCTACAGCGGCGACGCCCGCAACAGTGGCGCGCTGGACCCGAACGTGCGTGGCATCCAGGGCCCTGGCCGGGTGCCGCTGACCATCGACGGCACCGAGCAGGCGCTGACGGTTTACCGCGGCTACATGGGCGCCAACAACCGCAACTACATCGACCCCAACCTGATCGGTTCGATCAAGGTGATCAAGGGGCCGAACCTGGAGCGCAACGTCTACAGCGGCGTCGGCGGTGCCGTGGTGGCCAACACCCTGAGCGTCGATGACATTCTCAAGGAAGGCGAGGAATTCGGCGGTGAGTTCAAGATCGAGGGCAGCAACAATTCGGTGTCGCCGAAGCTGCCCACCCTGCTCACCGGGCAGATGCCCAGCGCCGATTACCAGTACATCCCGATCAACTCCTACTACGACCCGTCGTTGTACAAGCACCCGCGCACCAGTAGCAGTAACGACCTGTTGTCGAGCGACGACAAGGCCTATCGACTGGCACTGGGTACCCGCCAGGAGCACTTTGACCTGATGGGCGCTTATGCGTACCGGGAAAAAGGCAACCACTACGCAGGCAAGAAAAAGAGCAGTTACTACGCCAGTGGTGAGTTGGTGGATGGCAAGTGGGACTATGTGCCGAACCTTGCCCGCATCTACAAACCCGGCGACGAAGTGCCCAACAGCTCCAGCAAGATGGAGTCGTGGCTGGCCAAGGCCACCTGGAAGATCGACGAAGGCCAGAGCCTGGAGTTTGGCTACCGTGCCACCGACTCGTTGTATGGCGAAATTCTGCCTTCGCGTATTTCATTCTTCACGCCGGGTAGTAACTATGATGCCGCTACCTATGGCGTGCCGCAGTGGCCGCTGAGCCATGTGGACAGCAAGGCCTATAACGTCGAGTACAAGCTCAACCCTGAAGATAACCGCTGGGTCGACTTCTATTCGAACCTGTGGATGACCCGAACCGTCAGCGATACCTACAGCGCTGGCGGTGTGCCTAACGAAACTACCTCGCAGAACCCTGAGTTTCGCAACACCGCCGTTGCCAATGCCAAGCACGATCGCGCCGGCCTGACCGTCAGCAACAAGTTGAAGTTGCTGGATAGCCTTGATCTGACGCTGGGTGGCAGCTACCAGCATGAAAAACTCAGTTCGGGTGACAGTGTGCACGACCTGGCCAACGGGGCGACGCGACTGTTCCCAAGGGCCGGGCGGCGCGAGGAGCAGGAGTACAACTTCAATTTCGATTGGCAGCCGGTTTCGTTTGCGCGCTTCACTGCCGGTGGCCGTTACTCCTCGTATTGGTCTTACGATGATTTTCTCAAAGGCCAGCAAGGTGACACGGGGGTGACTACCCAGAATGTCCAGAGTGGCAAGAAAGTTGGCTACAGTACCCGTAAGACATTGTCGCAGGTGGAGTGGCGTGCACTGGTCGATGAAAAAATTCAGTCCCAGCAGCTCTTTTGGGATGTTTTTGGCTACACCGAAGCTGAGCGGCAGGCCGACATAAATTTGATTGAAAGTGAGACGTCTTACATACAGGATACAGAGCATACACAACACTGGGCGCATGACGGCAAAGGAAAGTATCAGCGTAGTAATAACCCGTGCATTGCTGCAGCGGCGGCGGGCGAGAATGTGGTCCAGTGCTATCACACTACCTATGATGGCTCAGCGGGTGCCGTTGACAGTGACGGTAATCTGGTAAATCAGACAGTTGATACTTCGGCAAAGCATCGCAGGGACCAAGGCTGGGTGCCTAACCTTTCCGCAACGTTCTATACCTCGGAAAATGGCCGCTTCTACCTGCGTTACAGTGAGGCCATTCGCTACCCAAGCATGTTTGAAAGCACCGTTGGCTTCTCCGCGTCACTGACGCCATGGGACCTGGAGCCCGAGCATGCCCATAACTACGAAGTGGCTTATATTCATAATTTAAGTGGCGTGTTGGGCAGCGAACAGGCAGACGTCAAACTGACCTATTATCACAATACGACCGATAACGTTATCGAGCGAAGCCCGCAGTTGGTATTTTCCAATGTCGAAAAACAGACAACATCGGGTATCGAGTTACAAGGCCGGTACGACAGTGGCCGCTTCTTCACTGACGTGAGCGTCGCCCACGTCTTGAAAAATAAGGTGTGCGACGAGAACTCGGCAATGCAACTGGACCCGAGCGGGAGCACGCCCGACTGCGTCGATGACGGATTCCTCGGCGGTTACCTGGTGGGCATGGCCATGCCTGAGTGGTCGGCCAACCTGGGCATCGGGGCACGTTTCCTGGACCGTCGCCTTGAAGTTGGCGGACGGGTTATCTACTACAAGGGCCATGACAGCAAGTTCCACAGTAACTACGCCGGTAATCCCATGGTGTCGTACTACCTCAATACACCGTTGTCCTGGGATGACATTGTTACCTATGACGCTTATGTCAATTACAAGCTGACTGACGATGTGAATGTCGAGTTAGTTGGCACCAACCTGGGCAACCTCTATTACCTGGATCCCCTGACGCGCTCGGCAATGCCAGCGCCGGGGCGAACCTTGAAAATCGGTCTGACTGCAAACTTCTGAGGTGGATTGACTATGGGTGGATGAAGACTGCCAGTGTTCGGATGTGTACGTGTGTTGGAAACTATTAACTTATCAAAGGATCATGAAATGAAAGCGTTCAAAGTTTCTGTAGTTGCCGTTGCTCTGCTGGGTCTTGCCGGTGTCGCGCAGGCCGATAGTGCTTCCGGGCAAAGCTATACCGGTACCATTGTGGTATCGGGTGCGAGCGGAAACACCCCGAATCACGGCAGCCAGGCAGGTGCGCCTGCTGTGGGCGTACTGGCATTCTATGGTGGCGCTAAAGTGGGCTTCAGCGGCCTGAAGGGCATGGTGCCCACCGACACCAATGGTGTGACCACGATCACGCCGGCAATGATGCCAGCTTCCCACTCCGCGCTTGGCAACTTCGATTTCAAGCAGGTTTCCACTCAGCAGGTGTACTTCGGCGAGTGGTCGCAGAACGGCACCAACAATGATCCGACCCGTGTCGTCTACTACTCCGGTGATACCACCGGACGCGTACTGCCAACCACCAATGTCAGCTATGCGGTCCAGGGTATCAGCAACTACTCCGGTGCCAACCTGCTGTCGGGTGATCTGACCGCTACCTTTGGCGCTGCGGCTCCAACCCTCACGGGTGACTTGGCTAACGGTGCTCTGAAAGTCCGGCTGGCGGCCAACATCGACAAGTCGACGGCAGCCTTCTCGGGCGCCGCTCGCGCCCTCAATCCGACCACCAATGCGCAGCTTGCGACCGGTACTACCCAAGGTAGCTTCTTCGGTGCTGGCGCTACTGCTTCGCTGGCCGGTATCGCCAAGTTCGATAACCGCAACTACGACACCGCATTCGGTGGCGTGAAGAACTAAGCCGACCCGCTTGATGCTGGTCAGTTAAGTGCATCAGGGCCGCTTTGCGGCCCTGATTGCTGCTATTTCAAGGCACCCCGAGAGCCGAGCAATGCCCCAGCCTTCACGCCTGCATTACCTGCTGCTGCTTTATCTCCCGCTTTCTTTCCCCTCCATCGCCCAGGCCGATCAGGACACCAACCTACGCCTGAACCAGAGCATCGAGTACCGCGCCAACCGCCAGGAGCGCGAGCTGCTCAAGGACGAAATTGCCGGCACCACGCTGGTCATCGATGGCCAGACCTACCGGGTAGAAAACAACCTCGACGATCTGGGCCGCGCCCTCTATGTTTCAGTGCAGCGCCAGCAATGGGCCGACGTGACTGCCTTCCGCGCCCGCTACGTCGCGCTGCCAGGCCACGACCCCATGCTGCTGGCCTACGCCGATGGCGCACTGGCCCGCTCGCGCGGCGACCTGGAGCAAGCCGAGGCGCACTACCGCCAGTTGCTGGCATTGCAGGGCGACTTTCTGCCCGGCCAGCTGGAACTGGCCCGGGTACTGTTCGAAAACCGCAAGGACCGCGAATCCACCGACGCCTTCCGCCAGATCAGCCAGAGCCTGGGGCCGGCGGATGCGCGCAACCAGGGCCTGGCCAACACCGTCGACAGCTTCATCGAGGCGCTGGACCACCGCGAAAGCTGGCAAGGCTCGCTGGCCGTCGGCCCGACCTGGAACGACAACCTCAACCAGACCTCGGAAAGCACCACCCACTACCGCCTGGAAACCAGTGACGGGGTTTACCTGGTCGAGCGCAAGATGCCCAAGGCGGTGTCGGCGCAGGGCATCGACTACGAAGCCACCTTGAACAAGCGCGTTGCGCTGTCTGGCCACCATGGCGTGTTTGGCCGGGCGCTGGCCTACGGGCAGGCCTACGACAAACAAAGCAAGTACAACGAAGACACCTTCATCGGCAACGCCGGCTACAGCTACCAGGACGGGCGCAACCAGTACAGCCTGGGCCCGCAGTTCGAATACAACCGCATCGGCAGCGACCCCATGTACTCGGCCTGGGGCCTGCGCGGTGAGTGGATGCACAACCTGTCGGCCACGCGCATGCTCAAGCTGGAAGGCGAATACAAGGATATGGCTTACCGCCGCCAGGCTGCCGATACCTATGACGGCAGCGCCGCCTCGGTGTACGCCACCCTGTGGCAGGCGCTGCCGCAGCAGTGGGTGCTGTTCGGCGGTTTCGACCTTACCGACCGCAACACCCGCGACGCCACCGAGGCCTACTTCCAGCGGGGCCTGCGCCTGGGTGTGGCCAAGGACTTCGACATCGGCCTGAGCACCGTGCTGTTCGCCTCCTGGCGTACCCGCCAGTACGACGCCTATAGCGCCTTGCTCGACGACCGGCGCCATGAAGAAGAGCAGGGCTATACCTTTATCGTCAGGGCCCCGGCGCTGGCCTTCCACGACCTGGTGCCCAGCCTGACCTTCAAGTACAACAAGGTGAACAGCAACGTCGACTGGCTGTACAGCTGGGAGCGCAACAGTGTCAGCCTGAAGCTGGAAAAACAGTTTTGATGCGGGTGTTCGCCATGACATGTTTATCGCCTGTTAGATCGAGCGCCGCCCGCGCGGCGCTTCGCGGGGCAAGCCCGCTCCCACATTTGTTGCAACGTGCCACACCTGTCAGGCCATGGTTGCCAGCCTT
>NZ_JBIVXJ010000044.1:0-43139 GCF_044769185.1 Pseudomonas sp. NPDC090592 | reverse complement strand
TGACCTGCCAGAGCACAAGACGCGCATGACCATCAAGAGCCAGACCCATAAAGGCGACGGCTACAACGAACTGCGTTTCGAGGATGAGTTGGGCAGAGAGGAAGTGTTCATCCATGCCGAACGGGACCAGAACAACATCGTCAAGCATGACGAGACCACTCGCGTGGGCAATGACCGTACCGAACGTGTCGAACGTGACGAGACGATCTCGATTGGGCAGGACCGCTTCGAAGAAGTTGCCCGTGACGAAGCAGTCAACATTGGCCAGAACCGGGTACATGAAATCGCCAACGACGACAGCCTGAGCATTGGTCGTACCCATACCATCACCACAGGCAAAGACCGTATCGAACAGGTTGGCAACCACCGGCAAGACACCACCAAAGCTAACCACACGGTAGAAATCGGCGGCCACCTGGAACAGGTAGTGGCCGGGCACAACACCTTGCAGACCGGCGAAGCCATCCGACACACCACCAAGGTTTATGACATTCAGGTCAGCGAAAGCCTGACGATCAGGAGCCCGGCCGGTCTTTTACGGGTCGACGGCGCTGGCATCACGCTGGACGGCCTTGCGCTCGCCTTCAAGGGCCCAGTCAGCCAACAGGCCAACGGCACCCAGCGTCTGACGTCCACCACTGGCATCCCCGAACCTGGCGAACCCATTTGCCTGAGCTGCCTGCTGAAAGCAATCGCCGACGGCCACAACATGATCCGCATGGAGGGAGGCAACTGATGCCCAGCCCATTCATCAGAGCGCTGGTTAAGGTGCTGCGAACGTCCCACCAGTATCGCCTTAGCGCGGTCGTGGAAATGGCCAATCTTTCACCCCAGGTCCGAGAAACGCTGACCCAATACTATTCGGGTCGCTGTTGGCCTTTGTTGCAACAAGCACAGTTCAGCAAGTTACGCGCGGTGGGCCCCTGGCTGTTCGGGTCCAGGCCCGGCTCTGATGTTTCGGCCCAGTACGATTTTCAGTGGCAGCTGGAGCAAGGTGCACCTGGTGCAGTCAGTGGTTGGATAGTCAGCGCGCTACCAGCCGCCGAGCTTGCGCGGCATTTGAGCCAGGCCAATACCGTCACCGGTCCGGATGGCCACGCTTACCTGTTGCGTTACCACACTTCGGCTGCCCTGCAAGTGCTGGATACGTATCGCGAGTCGCCTGGCGTGAGCGAATGGCTGGCGCCCATCCACTACTGGTGGGCCCCCGTTGCACATCCACACAAAAAGTTATGGGTACAAATCACGGGTGGCGACCAGCCTCAGGCGCTGCAGGTCCCGCCAATCACTTTGGGTGAACACTGCTGGGCAGCCTTGGCAGGTGACCCGCTCAGCTATCAGCTTGCCGAGCTACTGAAGCAAGAGCCGTCCTGCCCAGCCTTGTCCGCTGTTTGCCACGGTACGCGGGTAGACCTGATCCAACACTACCTGGACCAGGCACGCGAGCAAGGTCTGGACCGTGAGCAGGACCTGATCAGCTTTGTGCTGCTGATGGCCCGCGACGCAGACCAGCTCAGCGAATCACCTGCCTGGCAGGAAGCAATCACTGCTACACGCGAGCAACGTACTCACCTGATTGAAAACGTGCAGCGATGCCTGCGCAAAAAGGACTAAGGCACACCCAATGGACTCACTGACCGAAACCCTCGAACTGTGCCGGCGCATCACCACCGGCTACCGCCCCGCCCTGCGCAACAGCCCCGTCGCCGACTGCACCCGCCGCTTCGAGTTGCTGCCCCTGCGCTACGCCGCCGTCGGCGGCAACCCGGCGCAACGCGCTCGCCTGCCCAAACTGCCGGGCTACCTCAGCCCCTTCCAGGACGTCGGCGAGATGAGCCACTCCAGCTACGCCATCCGCCCCCTGCGCGAAGGCTTTCTCTACCTGCTGATCAAGCGCCACAGCGCAGCGGCCCACGAGTGGCACAGCCAGTACCGCGTCGCGCCCAACGGATCGCTGCAATACATCAGCGCCGACGCGCCCTGGGAGCCCGCTCCTCTTGCCGGCAACCTGGACGACATCATCCGCAGCTTCGGCTGGACCATCACCCTCTACGACCTCGACGATATCCAGGAACTGCGACCGCTGTTCAGCCCTTCTCCGCTCACCCCGCGGATGCTCGACAACTACCGCCTGCTTGAGGACGAGTACCGCAACAGCCTGCCCGCCATCGATATCGCCCGTTTCATCCAGCCCTCCGAGGCCCCGCCGCAGCCCCACGTACTCAAGCACGATCAACTGAGTTGGGTAGCCGACTTCAAGGCCGAGAACGATGCCGATCTGCAAGCGCTGCTGGACCTGCAACCCTTCAACAACGACCAGATCGTCTCGCCCCACGCCTCGCGGCAAGCCCTGGCACCGCTGGTAAACCAGACCAAACCCCGTGGCGCCGCCATCGTGATCGAAGACGCCATCGGCATTACCCAGGAGCTCAATGCCTGGCGCAATGCCGCGGTCGATGATGTGAAGACCCTGTGGCTGGAACGCACCGTGGAACCCGGCGTGGACAACGAGCGCAAACTGCTGGTCGCGCAGTCGTTTCTGGAGATCGAGAAGCTCTACCCGCAGATGATGGCCGAGCAGATCGTCAAGCGCGAAGTCATGGCCGAAAACGTACGCAACCAGCCCTACGTACATGCGGAAATCTACGCGTTTTCCGAACGGGCCAGGCAACAGGCTGATGCACACGACGAACGCATGAAGCCCCACCTGGCGCAGTTCGAGCGCGACGTCCGCGTCAAGGTACAAGTCCGGCAAGAGGCCGGGGAGTTCAGCAAGAAGTTCGACCAGAAGTACGGCCACCTGGTCGACCGCCAGGCCATGCACGATCAGCTCGACGGTTTCGAGCAGGCCATGCAACACGCCCAGCAAGCCGCCGAAGACCGCGCCAAGGACCATGCCCGCTGGGTGATCAGCGAACGCTTGCTGCAAGCGCTGGACCGCTACGACAACGCCGACCTGATCAGCGGCCTGGCCTTTGCCGAGCAGACCGGCCAGTGCGTGATCGGCATGGAGTTGAGTGACTGGGGTACGAAAGTGCTGGACCACTGGTGGCGCAGTGACGTGGCCGAGCGGGGCAACCTGGCGCTACGCGGCATCAGCTATAACCAAAACGATATCCGGGAAGAGCTTGCGGCGCTGATTGAGGCCGCCAAGGCCGAACCACCCGCAGAATCATCCTTCATGCTGCGCGAAGCGCTCGCCCGGCAAGCGCACATCGCCGCAAATGCCTTCGGGCGTATCAACTCGCTGTACGAGGAACTGCAAAAGCGTAACAACACCGCCAGTATCGGCCTGCATGCGTGGTATGTGGCGCTTGGGCGACAGGTACTGCGTACCGGAGCACCCAACAGTGCCGACCGGGCGCTGCACCATGGCCTGCGGCTGACGTTGTTTGCTTCGGTGCATGAAACAGCGGTCGACATTCGTCTAAGCGAAGCTGCGCGTAGCGGGCACGCCATTGACCCACAACGCAGCGGTGGCCAGGTTGCACGCTTTCTGGACCAGGCCTGGGCTGAAGGCTTGATGCAGGCAGACGGCCAGAAGAGTGACTTCTACAAAGTGCGGGCTGCCGGTCTGGTCTGCCTGCTGGAAGGCATGCTGATGGCATTCAAGGCTCGCGAATTGCCGGACAGTGATGCACGAGTTAAGACCGAACTCTTGGCAGCCGCGATGACCACGGCTGCGGCGGGCTTCGAAATCGGGGCCAGCTATGTGGACCAGGTCGTAACCCGATACGGCGCTAAAAGTGCGACCGGGAAAGGGGCAGCAGCGACATTGGGAAGGTTGAAACTATGGGGCGCTGGATTGGCGGGTATCGGAGGTTCGCTGCTAGCGTGGTGGGATTTCACTGATTCAGTTGAGCATTTCAATAGCAGCCTGAGTGGCGCTTCCAAGCGGGCTGAAAAAAACTCCAGACTCTTAGCCGCTACGTATTTTGCAAGAGGGATGGCCACAATAACCCTTTCACTGGCAGAGTTAGGAACAGCAGTTGCGATTGCAAAACCTCTCTTCGACTATCTGTCTCGGAGTGCAAAAATAAAAGCCGTGCGTATGTTTTCCAAATCCATGAGTATTCTAGCAAAAAAACTTGGAACCCAAGCCGCTCGCCTACTGCTTGCGCGCTTGATACTAGGAGCATTTTGGGTAGGGCTGGCCTTGACGATAATAATCTACATATTCGAAGACGACGCACTGGAAAATTGGTGTAAGCGCAGCACTTACCGTTTAACAAAAAGCTCAAAGCCCTATTCGGACGAAGAAGAATTGGCAGAACTTTACTCAGCTCTTAATGAGGTCCTGTAATGTACTTGGTCGAATGGGGATTCTGGAAAATGGCCACGGAGTCCGAGGCCGCACGTAAAGCATACGAAGCGGAACTGACCGCCAAAGAAAAGCGCGATAGCCAGGATTTATATGAAAACGAGATAGAGGAAGAGATGCACTTCCGATCGGTCAGTGACAAACCAGACGCAAGAGGCCCTGTTTACGCTTTCAACGAAATTTTTTTTGAAATGCGCTGTGGAGGTTCAGAGGAAAAACGCGGTCTCATTACGCTCGCCACATTCGGCGCTGTTGCTCCAGCCCTGATTCTCGGAATTATCATGACCACGGGGTTTGTTTGGATGGACATCACCGACCCTGAAGGTCGTTCCTTCGTCACTATCCTTGCTACACTTATAATGCTCTCAGTTACTTCGACCACACTCTACCTTTACTCAAAATATGGAATACACCTAACCAGGCTAGAAATGCTGACCAGCCGCCATTTGCTGATTCGCTTCAATCGAAAGACTCAACAGGTCCATCTTCATCGCCCCAGCTACTGTGGGGGGATAGTAACCTTCCCATGGAAATCAACGTGGAGCACAGCCATCAGTCCAGAAGATGATTGGCTCAGCTCCGGAATACGTCTTGCCCTAATCTGGCACCCGAGCCGTACCGACCTCCCGCACATGGAAATAGCCCAGATCGGCAAACAAGGCCAAGGCGGCAGTGAACTCCGTGACGAGTGGGAGTTCATCCGCCGCTACATGGAAGAAGGCCCACACGCAGTCCCCCGCCCTCGCCTGAGCACCCAGCTACCCTCGCCCATCCAGGCCTTCAGCGCCCAGTTTGAAGGCCTGGGCCGCTTCTTCCGCAAAAGCAGCTGGCTGTTCAAGGTCGTCCTGCTAATGGTCTGGCCCGCCTTCGTCATCGTCGGTACCGGCCACTGGCTCAGCCTGCTGCTGTGCTGGCGGCCACGCTGGCCAAAGGTGATCCGCGAGGCCGGCATGCCTGGGAAACCCGTTCCACCGGTAACGACCTTGAGCGACTACCCGCCCGCCATTCAAGAGCGCCTGCTCGCCAACGCCGACCGCTGGCAACTCAAGCCTGGCAAGCGCCCCGAGAGAAAACCACGCAAACGGCGTACGCCCAGAAAACCAAAGGAAATCAGCTGATGCCATCTGCCCCCCTGAAACTGGAGCAATGGTGCAAACGCAGCACTTACCGCTTAACAAAAAGCTCAAAGCCCTATTTGGACCAAGAAGAACTGGCAGAACTATACGCAGCTTTCAATGAGGGCCTGTAATGTACTTAATCGAATGGGGATTCTGGAGAATGGCCACTGAGTCCGAGGCTGCACGTAAAGCATTCGAAGCGGAACTGACACCCAGAGAAAAGCTCGATAGCCAAGATTTATATGAGAACGAGATAGAAGAAGAAATGCACTTCCGCTCCATCAGTGACACCCCAACCTCTAGAGGCCCTGTTTTTGCTTTTAACGACACCTTTTTAGAAATGCGCTGCGGAGGTTCAGAAGAAAAGCGTGGACTTATCACACTCGCAACGCTCGGGGCTATCGCCCCCGCGATCGCTGCCGCACTCATCACAACCACTGGCTTTCTATGGATGGATATCACGGATCCTGAGGGGAGATCCGCAGTCACGCTTATCACCACAGTTATAATGTTCTCGGTTACGTCAGCCTTACTCTACCTTTACTCGAAGTATGGAATCCACTTAACCCGATTGGAAATGCTCACCAGCCGCCACCTGCTCATTCGGTTTAATCGAATAACTCAGCAGGTCCACCTCCATCGACCAAATTATTGCGGTGGCATCGTAACACTCCCATGGAAAGCAACGTGGAGCACAGGCATCAGTCCAGAAGATGATTGGCTCAGCTCCGGAATACGTCTTGCCCTAATCTGGCACCCGAGCCGTACCGACCTCCCGCACATGGAAATAGCCCAGATCGGCAAACAAGGCCAAGGCGGCAGCGAACTCCGTGACGAGTGGGAGTTCATTCGCCGCTACATGGAAGAAGGCCCACACGCAGTCCCCCGCCCTCGCCTGAGCACCCAGCTACCCTCGCCCATCCAGGCCTTCAGCGCCCAGTTTGAAGGCCTTGGCCGCTTCTTCCGCAAAAGCAGCTGGCTGTTCAAAGTCGCCCTCCTCATGGTCTGGCCCGCCTTCGTCATCGTCGGTACCGGCCACTGGCTCAGCCTGCTGCTGTGCTGGCGACCACGCTGGCCAAAGGTGATCCGCGAGGCTGGCATGCCTGGTAAACCCGTTCCACCGGTAACGACCTTGAGCGACTACCCGCCCGCCATTCAAGAGCGCCTGCTCGCCAACGCCGACCGCTGGCAACTCAAGCCTGGCAAGCGCCCCGAGAAAAAACCACGCAAGCCGCGTACGTCGAAGCCAAAGAACACGCCAACCGGGTAATGCTCAAAACTCGACCGCATACCCCACAATCACCCGGTTCTCATCCGCCGCATCGGCAAAGTTCGAGCGCATGCTCGCATTACGCCAACGCAGCGATACATTGCGCAGCGGCCCCGACTGCACCACGTAGGTGATATCCGTGGTCCGCTCCCATTCCCGCCCTTCGCCATCACCGGCCGCCAACGCCCGGCCTTTGCTGCTGGCGATGCGCTGCGGGTCCACCTGATCGCCCTTCACATAGCGCACATTGAAGGTAAGCCCCGGAATACCCAAGGCAGCAAAGTTGTAGTCATACCGCAGCATCCAGGCCCGCTCGTTCGCCAGGGCAAACGTGCTGACCTGCTGTTCGCTGAACAGCCAGGTATCGGTGCCCCCCACGTAGGCGTACGCCGTATCACCTCGCACTTTCTGATAACCACCGCTGAGCGTATGGCCTTGAACGCTATACCCGAAGTTGGTGCTGAGCGCCTGGTTGTCGACTTCGCCGAGCATTGCACGGCCCTGCTCCCGTGCGTTGAACCAGCGCCACTCGGTGAAGACGTCCCCCGGGCCTAGGCGGGCCTTGAACTTGAACCCGGCAAAATCTCGACGGAACAGGTCCTCCAGGGTACTGGTGTGCAGGCTGAGGGAGAGGTTGTTCAGTGTTTGGTAGTCAGCACCTGCGTAATACAACCGGTCACTGGTGACCGTTGCCGAATAGGCCCCTTGCTGCGCCATGGCCGTCAGGTGCTCGTAGTCGGTGGAGTCGCGCAACTTGGTGGCATCGACTTGCAGCAGGGTAAAGGTAAACCGGTCCAGGTCCTTGCTCACCAACAGCGCACCGTTGAACCACTGAGGGAACAGTCGGCTGTTGTTGGACGCCAGCAGCGGTAGTTGCGGGCTCAGGCCACCGACTTTCAATTCGCTCTGCGCCAGCCTGGCCTTGAAGGTAGCGACAGCCTTGGCGTAGTCATCCACGGCTCTTTTGTCACTGCCACGTGGCAGCAGGCCGGTGCCGCTGCGGTCGGGCGAGGAATCCAGCTTGACCCCCAGCATGCCTGCCAGGTCCAGGCCAAAGCCGAGCACGCCGTCGGTGTAGCCGGACTGCAAGCGCAGCATAAAGCCCTGGGCCCATTCCCCACGCCGGGATTGGCTGGCGCTGTCACCGTGAAAGTCGCGGTCGAAATAGAAATTGCGCAGTTCCAGGTTGCCACTGCCGTCCTCGACAAAGGCGGCCTGGGCGGTTTGCCAGGCGTAGCAAAGCGCCGCGAGCATCAGCGATGCTCGCCGGGAGGTATTGATCATGGGTGTGCCTTGTTCTTGTTGTTGTTCGCGAAGGCTCGGCGCCAATCAGTTTTTCGGGTTGCGCACGTAGCGCATCACCACCAGGCAGGCAATCAGGATCAGCGGGGCAATGGACAGCATGCCCATGGAGGTGCTGCCGGTAAGGTCATTGATCTTGCCCACCATCACCGGTGCAACAATGCCGCTCAGCTGCCCGACCGAGTTGATCGCCGCCGTACCGGTGGCAATCGCCAGGCCCGAGAAAGTCGATTGCGGGATGGTCCAGAAGATCGGGATGGCAATGAAGGTGCCTGCGGTGGCCAGCACCAACGCGGCCATCATTGCCACCGACGAGTCGGAAAACAGGCACGCCAGCAGGTAGCCGACAGCCGCTGCAAGCAGGCAATACACCAGGTAGCGCTTGCGCTCGCCGGTACGGTCGGAGCGGCGGGTCAGCAACACCATGCCGATGCAGGCCACCGCGTAAGGCAACGCAGACAGCACACCGACCCAGAGCATGTCCTGCACACCCGATGACTTGATCAGGTGCGGCATCCAGAAGTTGAGGCCATAGGACGCGGTTTTGACCACGTAGTAGATGAACGCCATGATCGCCACTTCGCGGGTCAGCAATACCCGCCAGATCGAGCCGAGAATGGGCTTTTCGGTGCGTTTGTCCTGGGCCAGGTTTTCCTTCAGCAGGTCTTTCTCTTCACGGCTCAACCATTTGGCTGCGTCGATGTCACGGTCCAGCTTCCACAGCACCAGCAAGCCCAGCACCACGCAAGGCAGGCCGGACATCAGGAACAACCAGTGCCAGCCGGCAAGGCCCAGCACGCCGTCCATGGTCCCCAGCAAGAAGCCAGCTGCCGGGCCACCCACCGCGCCGGCCAGTGGCACCGCCAGGAACCACAAACCATTCATCTTCGCCAGGTGCTTGCGGGGGAACCAGCAGGCCAGGTAGAACAGGATCGCCGGGCCGAAGCCGGCTTCCATCACGCCGATCAGAAAACGCAGGAAGTACAGGGTGTACTGGGTATAGGCAAACACCAGCGCGGCCGTGGCCAGGCCCCACGACACCATGATCCGGCAGATCCAGGCCGGTGCGCCGTAGCGCTTCAGGCCCAGGCTGCTGGGCACCTCGAACAGCACGTAGCCCACGAAGAACATGCTTGCGGCCAGGCCGTAGGCGGCATCGCTCAGGCCCAGCTCCTGCTGCATCTGGGCTTTGGCGAAACTGATGTTGATACGGTCGAAGTACGAGAACAGGAAGCAGATGATGGCCAGCGGCATGATGCGCCAGGCCACGCGGCGGTACAGCAGCAGTTCATCGATGTGGCTGTCGGTGCGCTCACGCGCCAGTTCGCCTGTCATGGCAACCATGGTGGATCTCCATTCTTGTAATTATTGGAGAGCAGCAGCGCCTCGCTGGGCGCCGCTTGCAGATCTTTCAGCGGATGCGGATCAGTTTTTCCTTGAAGGCCTGGCCTTTGTCGACGTACTCGGCGGCGTTGCGCTGCATGGCGGCGATGGCTTGCGGCGTCAGTTCTCGCACCACCTTGGCCGGCGCCCCCAGGATCAGCGAATTGTCTGGGAACACCTTGCCCTCGGTAACGATGGCACCGGCACCGACCAGGCAGTTTTTGCCGATGACCGCGCCATTGAGGATCACCGCCTGAATGCCGATCAACGCACCATCACCGATGGTGCAGCCATGCAGCATTGCCTGGTGGCCGATGTACCCCCCCTGCCCCACGGTCAGCGCAAAGCCGGGGTCGGCGTGCAGCACCGCACCTTCCTGCACGTTGCTGTGCTGGCCGATACGAATGGGTTCGTTGTCACCCCGTAGCACGGCCTGCGGCCACACACTGACGCCTTGTTCCAGGGTAACGTCGCCAATCACGCTGGCATCCTCGGCAACGAAGGTTTCCGGGTGCAGGCTGGGCACGAGGGTGTCGTATTGGTAAATCGCCATTTCAACCTCTCCTCAAGCCACGTCGTCGGTTTTCAGTACGCCGGCTGCGCAGAGTTGGGCGATGTGCTCATCGCTGTAACCCAGCTCGCGCATCACCTGGCGGGTGTGCTCGCCAACCCGCGCAATCGCCCGGCGTGGCTGCAGGCGCTGGCCGTCCAGCGACAGGGGCAGCAATGGCATCGGTGTGTAACTGCCGTCTTCCAGTTGCAGGTCGGCCATGCCGCCGCTCTGCTGCAGGTGTGGGTCGGCGAACAGTTCTTCCGGGCGGCGGATGGGCGCGAAGGGTATGCCGCTGGCTTCCAGTTGCAACGCCAGCTGCCCGGCGTCCAGGGGTGCGAAGACCTCGGCCAGGTGCGCCAGCAGCCGCGGGCGTTGCAACACGCGGTCGTTATTGCTGGCCAGCGTCGGGTCATCGAGCAAGGCGGTCTGCCCCAGTAGCTGGCACAGCGCGTGCCACTGCCCCTCACCGGTTGCGGCGACAAACATCTGCTCGCCACCGGCGAAGGTGAACACGTCGTAAATGGCCCAGGCACTGATGCGGTTGGGCATCGGGGCTGCGGCCTGGCCAGTGACCACGTATTGCTGCATGTGCTGGGCGGCCAGCAGTACGCAGTTCTCGTACAGGGCGCTTTGCACCTCGCGGCCAGTGCCGGTGGTGTGGCGCTCGTTGAGCGCCGCCAGCACGCCAATGGCACCGAACATGCCACCCATGATGTCGTTCACCGAACTGCCGGCGCGCAGCGGGCGGCCCACCGGCCCGGTCATGTAGGCCAGGCCGGCCATCATCTGCACCACTTCGTCCAGCGCCAGGCGGTTGTCATAGGGCCCGCTGAGGAAGCCCTTGTGCGAGGCGTAGATCAACCGTGGGTTACGTTGACGCAGCGCGGCATAGTCCAGGCCCAGCTTGTGCATGCGCCCGGGTTTGAAGTTTTCGATGAACACGTCGGCGGTGTCGATCAGTTGCAGCACGGCCCCACGGCCTTCAGGCGTTTCGACATCGACGGCAATGCATTGCTTGTTGCGGTTGAAGGTGCGAAAGAAGCCCGCACCGGCCCCCAGCAGCCGGCGCGTGCCGTCGCCACGTACAGGTTCGATCTTGATCACTTCGGCGCCAAGGTCACCGAGGATCATGCCGCAGGTCGGGCCCATGACCATGTGCGAAATCTCGACGACACGGATGCCGTCCAAGGGAAGTCTGGACATCTGTTCATTCCTCGTTCGGGCGGGTCAGGCGGTGGCGAAATCCAGCGGTAATCCGGCGCGGGCGATGCAGCCGTACAGGGGCTCGCCCGGCAACGCCTCGCTCAGCACATGGCGCGACTCGATCAGCGCAGGCAAGTCGATACCGGTGTGGTAGCCCATGCTTTGCAGCATGAACACCAAGTCTTCGGTAACGGTGTTGCCAGAGGCGCCCGGGGCGAACGGGCACCCTCCCAGGCCCGCCAGCGAGGCATCCAGTTCGCGGATGCCCTGCTGCACCGCGACCAGGCTGTTGGCCAGGGCCAGGCCACGGGTATCATGAAAGTGCGCGGCCCTCAGACGGTCGCCGGCAATCGCCCGCACCGCCTGCAGCACCGTCGCCACCTGGCCCGGGTTGGCGTAGCCAGTGGTGTCGCCCAGCGAGACAAGGTCGCAGCCGGCTTCTATCACCTGACGCGTCAGTGCACACAGGTCGGCCAGCGGCACCTCGCCCTGGCGCGTGCAGCCAAAGGCCACTGACATGCCGGCAATCACCTGTACCGCTTGCAGGCCCATTTCGCTACGCAACTGGCACATGCGCCCCAGTTCCTCGACCATTTCCATTGGCGTGCGCCGCACGTTGGCCAGGCTGTGGGCCATGCTGACCGACACCGGGGCGACAATACGATGGGCGCCGGACTCCAGTGCATCCCGGGCCCCGCGCAGGTTCGGCGCCAGTACAGTGACGTGCAGATCCGGGTATGTCAGGGCATGGGCCACGACTTCACGGGCATCGGCCATTTGTGGCAGCAAGCGTGCCGGCACGAACGAGGCGACCTCCATATGGCGCACGCCGGCGGCATAAGCGGCGTCGATCCAGCGGCGTTTGGCCGCTGTCGGCATGATCGTCTGCAGGCTCTGCAACCCATCGCGCATACCGACTTCGTTGATTGTTATTGTTGTCATCACGGTCTCTCTGTCTGAAGCGTTGCGCCAGACTACGAGCTGCATGACAGTGGGAAAAGACGTCTTTCACGGGCTGATCCATCGTCAACCACGATGGATCAGCCCGGCGTCTGCCAGGCAGGCGCGCGCAACAGCAGGTGGTCCAGCAGGCGGCGCGCCGACAGTGACAACGTGTGCCGGTCGCGCATGCAGATGACGAACTCACCCAGCGCCCAATCGTCAGTCAGCGGGATCACTCGCAGGTCGAACAACGCCGCGTAACGGGTCACGGCCTCCTGCGGGAACACCGCCAGGCCCAGGCCGAACTGCACCAGGCGGTACGCGGCGTCAAACGACGACACATACGAGCGAAAGCGCAACTCCCTGCCCGCCTGTTCGGCACTTTTGCGCATGAAGCTGTTCAAGGTGGCGAAGGCCGACAGGCCCAGGTGTTCGTAGTCCAGCGTGTCTGCAAAGGCAACCTGGCTGCGCCCGGCCAAGGGGTGCTCGGCGCCAACCACCACCGCCAGGTGGTCCTGGCGATAGGACACGAACTCCAGGTCGCCCACCGCCATGGACTTACGGCATACCCCCAGGTCTGCATTGCCCTCCGCCACACCGCGTACTACGTCCGGGCTGAAGCGCTCTTCGATATCAGCCTGGATCAGCGGGTTTTCCAGCATGAACGCCGACAGCTCTTCAGGCAGGAACTCCATGATCGACGACACATTGGCCAGCACCCGCACATGGCCGCGCGCACCTTCAGCGTACTCGCTCAGCTCACTGTCCAGGCGTTCCATGGCGCGGGTCATCTCCCGCGCATGGCGTAGCAGCGCCTGGCCGGCCGGGGTAGGCTCCACGCCGCGTTTGCTGCGCTTGAGCAAAGCGGTGCCAAAACGCGCCTCAATGTCCGAGATACGTTTGCTGACGGCGGACGGCGCCATGAATGCGCGCTCGCCGGCGCGGGCGATGGTGCCTTCTTCGCAAACGACGATAAACAGGCTCAGGGACAGGTGGTCGAGGGGCTGCATGGCTTGGCTCGGCATGGGGAGGTGGAAGGCCGGTGCACTGTAGCAAAATCGGCAAGGCCCCCGCCTGTTGGGTCGCCAAGGCCTGCCCCATTCCCCAATGCTGGGGGAACGGTGCCCACCCACAACACCGTGAGAAACGCCTTGATCAAACGCTGAAGCCCACGTGCCGCAAGGCCTGCAACGCAATTTTCAAGTTATGGCACAGCTCTTGCCGATCTCCTGCCAAACGCCCCAAGTCCATGGGCCCGTTTGCAGGAGGAATAGACTCATGCACCGACCGATCCCCCACCCGCTGGCAGTGGCGATTTTCGCCGGCATGCTCCAGCTCCCGGCGCAGGCTGCCCTGAACGCTGTCGATCCAGGCGCCTACGTCCCCGCCAACGGCGGCTTCCCAGCCTGGTACCAGGACAGTCACGGTCGCACCCTCGATCTGTGCCTGACCAAGGCGGTCAGTTCCAGGGTTGCCGGCGCACCCGGCGCACCGTCGTACATGTGCACGCTGCTGCCCACACCCGGTGTGTTCGACGATACCCAACCCATCGTCTTCCCCACCAACTTCCCAGACGAAGCGTTCTGGTTCACCGCTGACGCGGCCATCGTCGACGCCGCCCGTGGCATCGACCTCAGCTACGGTACCGCGATCGAAGCGGCATTCGCCGCCGAAGAACCGGTCGAGGGTGACCAGGTCAGCTTCGCCCGGGTGCGTATCCGGGTAGATGTACCCTCCGCTGGCACCTACGTGGTCACCCACCCCTACGGCGTCGAAGTGTTCGATGTGCCTGCCGCAGGGCGCCGGGCGATCAACATGACCCGCGACATCGGCATTGCCGGCACAGGCGACTTCACCGGCGCGCTCAAGGGCGATGTCGGGCCGTTCCTGCGCAGTGTCAACGGCCCGTACACCGAAGGCAACGAACGCTTCATCGGTGACCCGAACCTGGAAGAACGGGTTACCGGCAGCCCGTTCAACACCAACTTCGTACGTATCGAAGGCCCCGGAGGCATCGACCTGCGCACTGAACTGTTCGCGATTTCCGGCAAGCTCTCGACCGTTGCCCTGCCTACCCCGCTGATGCCTCAGCGCAGTACGTATTCGCGGCACACCGAGAACGGCAACCTGCGTGCGCAGCAGGACATCTTCGTGATGGCCCCACCACCACCGGCCACCGTCACCCTGACCAGCCAGACACCCAGCCTGAACCTCACCGAGGCCAATGGCACCGGCGCCTGGTACGCCCAGTCGGCCCTCAACCCGGCAGCCGGCAGCATCCTGACGCTGAGCGCCGACAACAGCGTGGCGATCCCGACCAGCAGCCTGACCACCCACAACGTGCCACTGACCGACCTGGTCACCATTACCCAGGCGCAATACCGCCTCTCCACGGGCGAGCTGACCCTGGTGGCAAGCACCAGCGACGAAACCACCCCGCCAGTGCTCACCGCACATACCGGCAACGGCACGTTGATCGGCAACCTGGGCGGTACCGGCGCCGTGAAAACGTTGAGCATGACCCTTTCGCCGATCCCGCCGGCCAAGGTGCAGGTCACCAGTGCCAATGGCGGTAGCGACACCGAAGACGTGGTGCTGGTGCCATGAACAGACAAAGGCTCAGCCTTCAAGGAGGCCGCATGAACACTTGGTCGCGCCGTGCGCTGTTCGCCGCCGGTTTTTCCCTCACCGTTACCAGCGCAGCCTTCGCCGCGCTGTCTGAAGTCGACCCGGGGCCCTATACCTTTGCCACGGGCGGCTACCCCATGTGGTACAAGGACAGCCTCAACCAGTCCCTGGAGCTGTGCCAGTCACGTGCCACCAGCACCCGTGTACCAGGTACCCCGGCTGCCCCGTCGTACATGTGCACCCTGCTGCCGGAGCCCGGCATCTACGATGACGCACTGCCGCTGGTGTTCCCGGACAACTGGCCGCCAGAAATGTTCTGGTTCCTGGCCGAAGCCACCATCCCTGCCGTGGGCAACAGTGGCTATGAACTGGATGCCTACGTTGCAGGGCTGGAAGCCGCCTTTGCGGCCGAAAACCCGGTAGACGGCGACCAGCAGAGCTTCGCCCGTATCCGCATCCGCGTTTCGGTGCCGCGCGCCGGTACCTACACCATCACCCACCCCTACGGTGTAGAGACGGTCAACGTCACCACGCCCGGGCGGCGGGCGATCAACATCACCCGCGACATCGGCATCGGTGCACCGGGCAACTTCGCAGGGGCGCTCAACGGTGCACTCGGGCCATGGCTGCGCGGGGTTGGCGGGCCGTACACCGAGGTCAACCCGGACACCGGCTCCACCGAAACCTTCATCGGTGACCCGAACCGCCCGGAAGCCGTGGTCGGCAGCCCGTTCAACACCAACTTCATCCGCATCGACGGCCCGCCCGGGCGTATCGAGACCGCGCTGTTCACGGTATCCGGCAAGGTGCTGGACCAGCGCGCGCAAACCCCGGTCACCCTGGAGCGCGCCACCTACTCGCGCAACGGCAACGGCACCCGTGTGGAAGTGTTCGCCAAGGCGCCGAAAGAGGCCAGCTTGTGCATGCGCAATGGTCTGGCCCTGATCGGCACACCGCCTTCGCCTTGCCAGTTCAACCTCACGGCAGACAACAACGGCCTGTTCTTCAGCCAGCAGCTCAGCCAGGCCGTGCCGCCAGCAGTGGTGGTGGTCACCGCCAGCAACAGTGCCGGCGGCACCCAGCCGACTGCACTGTCGAGCAAGCTGACCGACGTGGTGAAAGTCAGCACCGCACGCTATGACTGGGCCAACAAGCGCCTGCTGATCGAGGCCAGGTCCAGTGACGAGGTCGTCGTGCCGGACATGCTCGCCCAGGGTTACGGCCGCATGTCCAAATCTGGCACGCTGCAAAGCATCACGGTCAACGACGTGTCGCAACCGCCAGCCACCGTCACGGTCAAGTCTGCCCACGGCGGCAGCGACGTTGAGCCGGTGCTGGTGGTTGGCAATGCCCCGGCCGAAGCAGCCAACCAGCCACCACTGGCACAGGCCGACGTCGGCAGCACCAGTGTCGGTGTGCCGATCACCCTCAACCTGCTGCAAAACGACAGCGACCCCGACGGCAACGTGCCGCTGAGCATCAGTGACCTCACCCAACCCGGCACGGGCCTGGGTGGCGTGGTGCTCAACGGGACCACCTCAGTGACCTACACCCCGCCAGCCGGGGCCACGCAACCGCTGGTGGCCACCTTCAGCTACCGGGCGATGGACGCCAAGGGCCTGAAGTCGACACCGGCCACGGTCACCATCAATGTCGCGCCTAACCAGGCGCCAACCGCCAACCCGGAAACCGTCGCCACCCTGGGCGTGCCTTTGACCATCAACGTGCTGGCCAACGACACCGACCCGGAAGGCAACCTGCCGCTGGCCGTTGCCGCCGTCACTCAACCCGCTGCTGGCCGCGGCACAGTCAGCACCGATGGCAGCACCGTGACCTACACGCCACCGGCCACGGTAACCGCCGCCTTCACCACCACCTTCACCTACCAGGCGCGTGACTCGCTGGGGGCGCTGTCCACCCCGGGTACGGTGACTGTCAACGTGTCGCCTCGGCCTGCCGCCGAAACCTTCGCAATCACGGCAGCCACCGTCACGGCACGCTCCAACAACCGATACAACTGGGACCTCAGCGGCACCTCATCGGTAACCACGGGCAACGTTGTCACCGTCCGGGTCACCACCACCACCGGGGTGCAAACACTGGGTACCGCCACGGTGCCGGTGAATGGCCGCTGGCGCCTGTCGGTGAGCAACAGCACCACGATTATCCCGACCGCCGCGCCGACGGCCACCATCACCACCAGCCCGGGTACCACCCGCACCGTCAACGTGGTTGTGCAGTAAAGGCGGGGTAACGCCATGAAATGCCTGTATCCACTGCTGCTCAGCCTGGCCCTGGTGGGCCAGGCCAGTTGGGCCGACGACCTGATGGACAATGCCGACCTCGCGCCCGGCAATGACCTCGGTGACCCGGTGATCATCCGCCTGTTACCGGTCGGCGCCGGCCAGGCTGCGGTGATCGAGCAGCAAGGGTCGGGCAACCGCGCCGCCCTCGACCAGAATGGCCAGGCCCTGCTGGGCCGCATCATCCAGGCCGGTGGTGCGCAGGAAGCGTACATCCTGCAAGAAGGTAGTGACCTGATGGCCAGCATCAGCCAACAGGGAAATGGCAACAGCGCGTCGATCCGCCAGAGCGGCAGCAGCAACAAGGCTGCCATCGAGCAGATCGGCAACGACAACAGCGCCAGCATCGTGCAGTCCGGTTCGGGCCTCAACAGCTCCGTGTCCCAGACCGGCAATGGCCAGCATGTTCAGATCACCCAATACCGATAGACCTGGAGGCACCACCATGTACAAGCTCGCTCCCCTCAGTGCCGCTATCGTCCTGGCCCTTGCAGGCCAGGCCATGGCTGCTGACAGCACCTCGTCCCAGACCCAGGACGGTAAAGAGAACATTGCCGAGGTCACCCAGACCCAGGCGTCCTTCGCTTCTGCCACCCAGAACCAGACCGGCAAAGGCCACAACCACCTGGCCGTGCAAACCGAAAGCACCAGCGATATCAAGCAAACCGCCACAGGGCAGTACAACGCCGGCTACGCCGAGCAACTGTTCGAGAACGGTAGCCAGATCACCCAGCACGCCAGTGGCAGCCTCAACGACGCCTTCGCCAGCCAGTCGCTGGGCCTGGGCAACGAAACCTTGCAAACCCAGCAAGGCAGCGGCAACGCATCAACGGTGTGGCAGGACACCCAGGAAGGCAGCAAGGCTACCACCTGGCAATCCGGCCAGCGCAACGAGGCCTTCATCGAGCAGACCTTCGGCGGCAGCAACAACCGCAGCACCGTCAACCAGGCCGGCCAGGACAACTACACCGCTGCCGAGCACCTGAACCACCGCGATGGTGAAATCCAGGTCTACCAGGATGGCCAAGGCAACTGGGCCTATGGCGACCAGCGAGACGGCACCGGCGGCACCATCGGCATCGGCCAGTATGGCAGCGGCAACTCGGTGGAAGTGTGGCAGGACACCCAGATCGGCAGCCAGGCCTCGGTGACCCAGACAGGTCAGCTCAACGAGGGCTACATAGACCAGAGCTTCGGTGCCGACAACAAGGTCAGCCTGACGCAACAGGGCCGCGCCAACGCCAGCTGGTCCGACCAGTTCGAGACCAGCAACGCCACCGCCACCATTACCCAGACCGGCAACAACAACCTGCATTACACCTACCAGAATGGTGAAAACCTCAACCTCACCATCAACACCAAGGGCAATGGCAACACCATCACCGCCAGCAACTGGAAAGGCGCCAAGCTGGGTGGCCAGTTCGGCACCAACCAGAACGCCACCATCAACCAGACCGGTAACAACAACGGCGTCAACCTGACCCAGAACGGTGACAACCAGCGGGCCACGCTGACCCAGAAAGGCAACGGCAACCAGATGCAGACCAAGCAGGCCGACAGCAACAACGAGCTGTATTTCGAGCAGAACGGTACCGACAACATCCTGATCGCCGACCAGCGCGGTACCGACAACTATGCCTACGGCAACAGCCAAGGCACCGGCAACTCCATCACGCTGGACCAGTCCGGCTACAGCAACCAGAGCTACACCAACCAGCTGTACGGTAGCGGCAACGAAGCCACCATCAAACAGACCGACAGCATCAACGTCGCCTACGTGACCCAGGGAGGCCAGGGTAACAAGGCGTTCGTCGACCAGAGCGGTATCGCCCAAACCGCCACCATCACACAGATGGGCAGCGCAAACATGGCCACTGTGACCCAGAAGTAGTCCGTTCCCCCTTGAACCGCGGTGCTCCTCTCCCTGGTGCCGCGGTTCCTTTTTTTCCTGCACCATTTGCGTTTGTTTTTCCGGCCCATTCGCGGGCAAGCCCGCTCCCATAGAACTGCATATCTCTTACTGATTTAGCAGGGGCTCTGTGGGAGCGGGCATGCCCGCGAACACCGGCGCAGCCGGTGCCATGCACCGCGTTGGATTCTTCGCGGGCACGCCCGCTCCCACAGGGATTCGCGCCAGCTTTTAGAAATTGAGTAAGACAGTTGCTCCCACAAGTACTGCGCATGTCATGTGGTAAGCACTGGCCCTGTGGAGTTCACCCGCGAATAGGCCAGACCTGCCAAGCCGCATTACAATGCTCAGCACCCAACCCGATGTTCACCCCCATGATCCAGTCCGACCTCGACCTGTTCGGCCCCCGGCCGCAACGCCTGGCCAGCCATACCGTGCTGCTGCCCGGGCTCGCCCTGGGTGAAATCGAGCCCCTGCTCGACGCCCTGCGCCCGGTGCTGCGTGCCGCGCCGTTCCGGCACATGCACACCCCAGGTGGCCTGCGCATGGCAGTTGCCCTGACCAACTGCGGCGCACTGGGTTGGGTCAGCGATGAACGCGGTTACCGCTACAGCCCCACCGACCCGCTCAGCGCAAAGCCTTGGCCGGCCCTGCCCCCGGTCTTGCTCGCCTTGGCTGCCCGGGCCGCCGCCATGGCCGGGTTCGAGAATTTCGTACCAGACGCCTGCCTGGTCAACCACTACCTGCCCGGCACCCGCCTGAGCCTGCACCAGGACCGTGACGAGCAGGATTTCGGCCAGCCGATCGTGTCGGTGTCACTGGGGTTGCCGGCAGTGTTCCTGTTTGGCGGGTTGCAAAGAAGCGACAAGACCCAGCGCATACCACTGAGCCATGGCGATGTGCTGGTGTGGGGCGGCGAAGACCGCCTGCGCTTTCATGGTGTATTGCCGATCAAGCCCGGCGTGCATGCGCGCATGGGCGAGCGGCGCATCAACCTGACACTGCGCAAGGCAGGTGGCTGAGCCGGTTGACCGCTTGGAAAACAAGATGAACGTGCATGAAACATGTTGAACATCTTGGTCAGGCAAGCTTCAAATGATAAGCCGCTTCCATCACCCGGAGCCTGCCATGCCCTGCACCTCTCGCCCTATGCCTCCCGTCGAAGGAGCCGCGCGCCCATGAAAATGCCCGGCCGCGCGCCCAACGCTTCGCTGCAACTGGATTACGTGCGTGACACCCTGTTCGGCCCTGTCGCACAAAGCGTGGAGTGCCAATGCCAGCTCGCCGACCTCAGCCTGCAAGGCCGCCCGGCGCTGCGCCTGCACATCTGCCCGCCGCTCCCGGACAAGGTTGACCGGGCGCACAGCGTGGCGTTCGTCTGGGATGGGCGCAACTACCATGGGGTGGTGCGTGACCACGTCAAATGCGGGGATGGGGGCTTGAACCTGGTGCTGGAACTTCAATAGCAGAATAGCGTGGTTCAGGCAAAGTACGCACACCCGGCCAGGCTCTGCTGGCCGGGGTACGTCGGCGCAATCAGGCGATGGCCTTGAGTGCCCCCGGTTGGCTGTCACGTAATGCGTGCAGCTGACCTACCAGGTGGACCAGGTCACGGCAGCTGTTAAGGCTTTGCAGCGGGACCCCGCTCAGGGTCACGCCCTCGTCGAGACGCTGACCCTGACCCAGGCGGATGGTCAGGTTGGTGCCATCCAGGCAGCTGACTTCACAGCGATCAGGCAAGCAGGCTTGCTCGATCATCTGCCGCATCTCTAGCATCGAAACTCCTATCAACGACATGGTACGACCCTCTCTGTGCGATGGCCTGTTGTGTGTGATTACGCCTTTTTCGGGCGGGGCGCCAATTGATATTGCGCATGCCGGGGCAGGCGTCCATGCGCCGGGGCAATGATCATGCGGGGAATCCCTTAGCACCTTAGTGGATGATTGCCCGCGGCGGCCGCGGGTTCGAACGCAATCGCGCACTTAACGACGAGTGGTCTTGCTCGTGCCCAGCGATGCCCACAAGTGCTGCGCTGCGTAGGCGCGCCATGGTCGCCAGGCCAAGGCGCGTTCACCCAGTTGCGCGCCCTCGCCCTCCAGCAAGCGCAACGCCTTGACCAACGCCACGTCGCCCAATGGCAGGGCATCGGCCGCGCCGGCCTGGCGCAATGCCAGGTACTGGGCGCTCCAGGGCCCGATGCCTTTGAGTTGGCACAGGTTGCGCAGCAGGTCATCCAGTAATTGACCGGTGCACAACAACCCAGGGTTGGCAAGCAGTGCATTGGCCAGCGTGCCCAAGGTTGCGGCGCGAGCCCTTGGCATGCCCAAGTGCTCGAACTGCGCTACCGCCAGCGCCGGCAACGTCGGAAACACATGGCTAAGGCCCTGCGAGCAAATGCGTAGCGGCGCGCCGTAACATTGCACCAGGCGACCGGCCAGGGTCATGGCGCCGGCCACGCTGATTTGCTGGCCCAGCACGGTCCGTATGGCTTGCTCACAGGCGTCCCAGCCTTGTGGCACGCGCAGGCCTGGGCGTTCATGTAGCAAACGGGCCATCAAGGGGTCGCGGGATAACTCGGCCTCGATGCGCACGGGCTCGGCGTCGAGGTCGAAGAAGCGGCGCAACCTGGCAATCAGGCCGGGCAGCGCAGTTGAGGGAACGCCATCGAGGCGCACGCGCAGCAGGTTGCGCAATGGCGTGGCGTGCAGCACGGCGTGGTGGCCGGCGATTGCCAGGGTGCGACGGTAGGTATCGCCCTCGTATGCTTCGATGCCAGGGATGCAGCGTGCGGCGAGGAAGGCCAAGGTAGAGGGCCAGTGATAAGGCTCGCGGTAGCGCAGCCACAAGGTGTGGCGCCCGGAGCTGGGCAATGACCTGCGCACGGCGTGTAGTCTGGAAAGCTTGGGCATGGGTGCATCATGCCAGCAAATGGACCGCCTGTACTGGCCCTATCGCCAGTACAGGACAATCCACCAGGCACGATCAGTGCGCCGCACCTTCGCGCTCATCTTGCATCTGCCCAAACCGCCCGGCATGGAAATCGTCGAACGACTCGGCAATCTCTGCCTGGCTGTTCATCACGAACGGGCCATACCCGACAATCGGCTCGTCGATAGGCTCGCCACTGAGCAGCAGCACACTGGCACCTTCCAGCGCTTCGACGGCTATGTCCTCGCCACCCCGGTCAAGCAGCACCAGGCTGGATGGCCCGGCGTCGCGCTCGCCGTTGATCCGCACGTTACCGCGCAACACTACCAGCGCTGCGTTGCGCCCGGCGGCCACCGGCAGTTGCAGGGCCGCACCGGCATTCAGCCGCAGGTCCCATACATCCATGGCGGTAAACGTGCGCGCCGGGCCTGCGTGCCCACGGTAGCTACCGGCAATCACCCGCAAACTGCCTCCCTCTAGCGCAATCACCGGAATGTCCTGTGCCAGCAATGTCTGGTAACCGGCTGCCGCACGTTTGTCACGCGCCGGCAGGTTGACCCACAGCTGCACCATTTCCAGCGCACCGCCACTGCGGGCAAAGCCCGGGGAGTGAAACTCTTCATGGATGATGCCATTGGCCGCGGTCATCCACTGCACATCGCCCGGGCCGATCAAGCCGCCAGCGCCTGTGGAGTCACGGTGCTCCAGTTCGCCCTGGTAAACGATGGTCACGGTCTCGAAGCCGCGATGCGGGTGCTGGCCAACGCCACGCCGCGCAGTGGTCGGGGCGAAGTCATGGGGGCCGGCATAGTCCAGCAACAGGAACGGGCTGATCTGGCTGGCCAGGTTGTCGTAGGTGAACAGGCTGCGCACCGGGAAGCCGTCACCTACCCAATGGGCATGTGGGCTGCGGTGGATACCCAGAATCTTTTTCATGAGAAGGCTCCTCTCTTGGCTGAGATAACCTTATCAATGTTGCCAATCCGGCGGTAGCTAGCCGATATGGCATGCATCGTTCCACATATGGAACAGTCAGCCCTGCAGGAAACCGATCACCTGCTCCGCAGCCATGGCCGGGTCTTCCTGCATGAAACAATGCCCACCCGCGACCTGTTGTGCGCTCACATGCGGGTTGAGCGCCGTCAGGCGGTTCACCGAATGTGGCACGAAGGGATAGGTCTGCTCGCCATACAACACCCGCGTTGGGGTACTGATCGCAGCAAGACTCGCCCACATGCGTTTGGGGAAGGAACTGAAGATTTCCACTTCCCGGCTGGGCCGGCACTTGAGCACCACGGCGTCACCACAATCGCCGATGGCATGTTCGACATAGGCTTGCAACGCCGCATCGGTCCAGCCCTTGAAAATGCCCCGCCCTTTCAGTGAAGCCAGCGCCGCTTCGCGGTCAGGCCAGTGGCTGCGGCGGCTGGCGGCCTTGCGTGCCAACGCATGGCGCTGGTGCAGGCCAACCAGTGCTGCCGCCCCCATCACACCGATCATGCGTCGGCTGAACAGTACCGGGTCAAGCAGCACTGCACGGGCAAACAGTTGCGGCTCGCTGGCCAGCATCAGGCCGGTGAGCACGCCACCAAAGCTGTGCCCTGCGGCAAGCCGCGGTACGTCGCCGTACTCGCCACGCCCGGCCTGGAAGGCTTGCACTGCCAGCTCGGCAGTGCGGTTCCAGCCCCGAAACACGCCGCCATGGTCACTGTCGCCATGCCCCTGAACATCGCAAAGCCACAGGTCGAACTGCTCGCCCAGGCGCATCAGCAACGGCTGGTAGGCCAGGCAACAAAAGCCGTTGCCGTGCAAGAAATGCAGCAACGGTTTGCCACTGGCCGGGGTTTGCCAGCCACGCAGGGTGAAACCTTCGGCGCATTCGTGGGACCAGGGATTCAACTGCATCGGCTTGCGGTACTCGCGGGGCTAGGAAAACGACGATTCTACAAACAGCAACGGGTAGAGTGAAATCACCAGCAACAAGGCCATCAGGACATTGAACAGCATCAGCCAGCGCGGGTTCTGCAGCAGGTTGCGCAGGGCACTGCCAAACATCACCCAGACACCGACACTGGGCAGGTTGACCAAGGCGAACAAGGCGGCGATGACGATCACATTGGTCACATAGCCTTGCGCCGGCGTGTAGGTAGTGATTGCCCCCACCGCCATCACCCAGGCCTTGGGGTTGACCCACTGAAACGCCGCTGCACCCCAGAAGCCCAGCGGTTTGCGGGCGCTGGACGAAGCCGAGCCGACCGGCCCGGACGTGGCGATCTTCCATGCCAGGTACAACAGGTAGGCAGCGCCGGTGTAACGCAGCACCGTGTACAGCGGCGGCCAGGCCTTGAACACCTCACCCAGGCCCAGCCCGACTGCCAGCACCATCACCATGAAACCCACGCTGATACCCAGGGCATGAGGGATAGAGCGGCGCACGCCGAAGTTCACCCCCGAGGCCAGCAACATGGTGTTGTTGGGGCCTGGGGTGATGGAAGACACGAAGGCAAACAGCACGAAGGCGGTCAGCAGGTCGGCAGAGGCAAGCATGGCGGGCATTCCACTTTCGTTATAGGTGCTGTCACACTAACGGAGTCGCCCTCTCCTGCGACCGGTACAGTTATATTAAATTATGTGGTTACACATTACTGTACTGCCAACCCGGACCAAGGAAGCCGTCACCATGAGCCTCACCATTCGCCCTGCCGTTCGCACCGACGCCGAGCAGATCCTGGCCTTCATTACCGAGTTGGCCGACTACGAGCGCGCCCGTCACGAAGTGGTCGCAACATTGGCCGATATCGAGAAGAGCCTGTTCGACGAGGGCAGCACGGTGCACAGCCTGATGTGCGAACGTGATGGCCGGGCCGTCGGTTTTGCCGTGTACTTCTACAGCTACTCGACATGGCTCGGGCGCAACGGCATTTACCTGGAAGACCTGTACGTTACGCCTGAGCAGCGCGGCGACGGTGCCGGGCGGCAATTGCTGCGGCACATTGCCCGCGAAGCGGTGGCGAACAATTGCGGGCGGCTGGAGTGGAGCGTGCTGCACTGGAACGAGCCGGCGATCGGCTTCTATCAGAAGCTGGGGGCCGAGGCGCAGGACGAGTGGGTGCGGTACCGGCTGGATGGCGAGAAGCTGGCGGCATTTGCCCGCGGGTGATGGTTCGCTACACACGGTCATTTGTAGGAGATCTCCCAGCCCTTTGGGCTGCGCTGTCGCGCATGGAACAAAGTCAGGGAGTGCGCCGCAGTTCCCAGTGGTAGCAACTGTCTTGCTCAATTTCTAAAAGCTGGCGCGAACCCCTGTGGGAGCGGGCTTGCCCGCGAACACCGGCAAAGCCGGTGCCATCCACCGCGTTGCCTGCTTCGCGGGCTCGCCCGCTCCCACAGGTGCCGCTGCCAGCCCGAAAGGTAAGTTACCGCCGCCACACCGCCCCGGCGATGTCGACCCGCCTGGGTAGTATCTTGTTGTCGAAGAACAACTCGGCGGTGTGCTGCTGCGCCGCCACGATCTCATCCGTTACCGGCAATACCGGTGACGCTGGCCGGTGGCTGAAACTGCGCCGCACTACCTCCACAGGCAAGCCCATGAACTGCGCCAGCAAGCGAATGCTCCCGGCTTCGTCGCTGCGGGTAAGCGCCTCGGCCCGGCTGATTTCATCCAGCAATTGCCCGACAAAGGCGCCATGGGCTTCGACATAGCTGCGCGAGCCCAACATGAACGGCCCGATCAGGCCCAGCCCCTGGCCGTCAGCCAGCAACCGTGCCTTCCCCTCCAGATCGATAGCCGAATAGAACGGGTCCCAAATCGCCCAGGCATCCACACTGCCCCGCTCGAACGCCGCTCGGGCATCGGCAGGTGCCAGGTACACCGGCTGCACATCGCGCATGCTCAGCCCGGCCTTGGCCAAGGCACGCAACAGCAGGTTGTGCGCGCTGGAGCCCTTCTGCAAGGCGATGCGCTTGCCCTTGAGCTCAGCCACTGTGCGCACCGGGCTGTCCTTGGGCACCAGAATAACCTCGGCCTGGGGCTTGGGCGGCTCGGCGCCGATGTACAACAGGTCGGCGCCGGCAGCCTGGGCGAATATCGGCGGTATATCACCCGTCGAGCCGATATCAAGGCTGCCAATGTTCAACGCTTCGAGCATCTGCGGCCCGGCCGGGAACTCGATCCATTCCACGCGGGTATCGGCAAAGCGTTGCTCCAGCAAACGATGCTGCTTGGCCAGCACCAGGCTGATCGAGCCCTTCTGATAACCAATACGCAAGGTTGCCGGGTCTGCGGCCTGGGCGGCTGCGGCAAAGGTCAGCAACAGCAGCATGGCAAGGCGTAGCACGTGCATCGGTCACTCCTTCCAGTCGGTCGAGGGTTTTTCCCACAGGTTGATCCCGCCTTCCACGGCGTACTGGTCGATGGCGGCCAACTCTTCGGCACTGAACGCCAGGTTGTCGAGCGCAGCAACGTTCTCGGTGATCTGCTCGGGCCGGCTGGCACCGATCAGGGCAGACGTTACGCGAGGGTCACGCAGCGTCCAGGCCAGCGCCAGTTGGGCCAGGCTCTGGCCGCGCTGACGGGCGATGTCGTTCAGGGCGCGGGCACGGGCGATGTTGGCTTCTGACAAATGCTGGGGCAGCAATGAGCCGCCGCCAGCGCGGTTGACCCGAGCATCGGCAGGAATGCCATTCAGGTACTTGTCGCTCAGCATCCCCTGGGCCAGCGCCGTGAACACAATCACCCCGGCGCCCACTGTTTCGGTGGTATCGAGCAGGTCGCGCTCGATCCAGCGGTTGAACAGGTTGTACGACGGCTGGTGAATCAGCAGCGGCACCTTCAATGCCTCAAGCAATGCCGCTATTTCGGCGGTTTTCCCGGCCGAATAAGAAGAAATACCAATGTACAGCGCCTTGCCCTGGCGCACGATGTCGGCCAGCGCAATGGCCGTTTCTTCAAGTGGCGTGTCGGCATCGAAGCGATGCGAATAAAAGATGTCGACATAGTCCAGGCCCAATCGCGCCAGGCTCTGGTCCAGGCTGGAAATCAGGTATTTGCGCGAACTCCCACCCTGCCCGTACGGCCCCGGCCACATATCCCAGCCGGCCTTGCTGGAGATGATCAGCTCGTCGCGGTAACTGCGCAGGTCTTCACGCAGCAGCCGGCCGAAGTTGGTCTCGGCGCTGCCATAAGGCGGGCCGTAGTTGTTGGCCAGGTCGAAATGGTTGATGCCGGCATCGAACGCCGTGTGCAGCAAGGCGCGCTGGGTGGTGACAGGCGTAGCATCGCCAAAATTGTGCCACAGGCCCAGCGACAAGGCCGGCAGCACCAGGCCGCTGCGGCCCACGCGGCGATAAGGCATGTGCGCATAGCGCTCGGGGTTCGCGAAGTAGCTCATGGTTGACCTCGTTGGGCAAAGTAAGGGTTGGCTGGGCGCTGCAAGCCCAGGTGTTCTCGCAGGGTGTGGCCTTGGTACTGGCGGCGGAACAGGCCACGCCGCTGCAACTCGGGCACCACATGCAGGGCGACGTCTTCCAGGCCCAGGGGCAGGTGCGGCACCAGCACATTGAAGCCATCGGCAGCGCCGCCTTCGAACCAGGCTTGCAGTTCATCGGCTATCTGTACCGGCGTGCCGACCAGGCTGTAGTGCCCTCGCCCCCCGGCAATGCGCCGGCCCAACTGGGCCAGGGTCAGTTGCTCGTTGCCGGCCAGTTCGGTCAGTAACTGCTGGCGGCTGCGTTGGCCGTCTGCGGTGGGCGGCAGCTCCGGCAGCGGGCCGTCCAGCGGGTAACCGGACAGGTCGAAATTGCCCAGCATGCGCCCAAGCAGGCCAACCCCGACACGGGGGTCTACCAGCCTCTGGAACGCGTCGTACTTGTCCTCGGCCTGCGCCTGGCTTTGCCCCACGACCACGAACACGCCGGGCATGATTTTCAGTGATTGCTCATCGCGCCCATGCGCGGCCAGGCGCCCTTTGAGGTCGGCGTAGAAGGCCTGTGCGCGGGCCAGGCTGGGCTGGGCGGTAAACACCACTTCGGCGCTTTGGGCAGCTAGCTCACGGCCGGTCTCGGACGAGCCGGCCTGCACCAGCACCGGCCGCCCCTGTGGCGAGCGGGCGACGTTGAGCGGGCCCTTGACGCGAAAGTGCTCGCCGACATGGTCAAGGGCGCGCACGGCTTGCGGGTCGTGGAACCGGCCACTGGCCTTGTCACGCACGAAGGCGTCGTCGGCCCAGCTGTCCCACAGGCCCTGCACCACCTGCTGGAATTCTCGGGCGCGGGCATAGCGCTCGGCATGCGCAATGTGCGCCTGGCGGCCGAAGTTGCCGGCTTCTGCGGCCGCGTCGGAGGTGACTAGGTTCCAACCGGCCCGGCCTGCGGACAGGTGATCGAGCGAGGCAAACTTGCGCGCCACATGGTACGGCTCGTTGTAGCTGGTGGTGGCGGTGGCGATCAGGCCGATGCGCTGGGTGAGTGCGCTGAGCGCCGACAGCAGGGTCAAGGGTTCGAAGTACACCGAGCGGGCGCTGTGGCTGGCCAGCGGGTCGCTGGGCGCGGCGACGCTGTCGGCGACGAACAAGGCATCGAAGCAGGCGGCTTCGGCGATTTGTGCGGTGCGCTTGTAGGTGGCGAAATCCAGCGGGTCGGCCGGTACGTCCGGGTGGCGCCAGGCGGCCACGTGGTGACCGGTGGCCATGAGGAAAGCACCCAGGCTCATTTGGCGGGGCATGTTGTTCTCCTTGTCGGAAAAGGTCGCGATCCCGGTGGGAGCAACTGTCTTGTTCAAAATCTTCAAGCTCGCACAATCTCTGTGGGAGCGGGCATGCCCGCGAACACCGGCAAAGCCGGTGCCATCCACCGCGTTGCCTGTTTCGCGGCGGTTCGACGCCTCGACGCGCCCGCTCCCACAAAAAGCGGCGCCGCGTCAGAAATCCTTGCGCAGTTGCACGCCGAAGTAGCGCCCGTCATCGCGCGGTACCGAGCGGTAGATGTAGTCGCCACCACTGGCCAGCAACTGCGCATACGACTTGTCGCCCAGGTTCTTGCCCAGCAGCGCCACGCGCCAGCCAGCGTTGTAATCGGCCAGGGCAATGCTGGCGTTCCAGATGCCATAGGCGCCCTGCACGGTGTCCGGGTTCTGGTCGAGGCTGAACTGCACGGCGTCCTGCCAGCTGTAGTCGCTGCTCAGTTCCACATCCAGGCCGTTGTCCAGCGGGATGACGTAATCGGCGCGCAGGTAGGTCTTCCAGTCCGGCGTAAATGGCAGGCGGCCACCGTCGATGTTGCAGTTGGCTGCCGCACCCGCAGGGCAGTTGAAATGGTCGACGCGGGCCTTGGTGTAAGCTACGGCGGTCGACAGCTTCAGGCGCGAAGTGGCCTGGAAGCTGGCGTCCAGTTCCACACCCTGGGTCTTGACCTTGCCGGCGTTGACCAACCGGGTCACCACCTGGTTGGCCACGGTGTCGTAGAAGTTGGCCTGGTAGTTGTCGTAATCGGTGTGGAACACCGCCAGGTTGGCGGTCAGGCGGTTGTCCAACGCCGTGCTTTTCAGGCCGATTTCGTAGGCATCGGAGGTCTCGGGCTTGAGCGCCTCGGTGTCACGCGGCTGCATGTTGAAGAACACGTTGTAAGCCGGGCCCTTGTAGCCGCGCGAGTAGGTGACGTAGCCGGTCAGGTTGTCGTTGAAGTCGTATTGCAGGCCGGTCCGGCCGCTCCAGCCGTCCTCGTCCACCGAGCCGGAACTTGCGGTCGAGGGCTGGATACCGGTCACGGCAGTGGCCGAGGTGGAGACACGACGGTGGTCATACTCAAGGTCGTCGTGGGTCCAGCGCAGGCCGAATATGGCTCGCAGGTCGTCGGTGAAATTGAAGGTGTTCTCGCCGAACAACGCGACACTGTCGTTGCTGGTGGAATAGTCGGCGCGACCACTGTTGGCGACACCACCGTTGACCGACAGGCGCTGGTAGGTCTCGTTTGAAGTGCCGTGCATGTAGAAGGCACCAAGCACGTACTCGTTGAACTGGCCTTTCGGTGAGGTCAGGCGGAACTCCTGGCTGTACTGGTCATAGTCCACCGTGCCCTTGTCATGGGATGCGGTCACCGGCAGCAACGCACGGCGGTCACCGTCCTGGTACTGGGTATTGTCCCAGCCGCGCCAGGCGCTGATCGAGGTCAGGGTGTAGTCGCCCAGCTGCCAGTCCAGCTGCGCCGACAGCCCCTGGTTCTCGTCCTCGACGTGGGTGTTGAAGTCGCTGTTGATGTCGCGGTTGTGCGCGCTGGGCGTCACCGGGCGCAACTGGCTGGCAAATGCAGCGCTGGCGCTGGTGATCACGCCGCTGGGCAAGGTGTCCTCACCCTTCATGTAGTCGGCGATCAGGGTCAGGCGCAGGTCTTCGTTGGGTTCGAACTCCAGCTTGCCGCGGGCGCCTTTGCGTTCGTAGCCATTGACATCGTGACCATTGGCGACGTTCTCGACATTGCCATCGTAGTCGCCCCACAAGGTGCTCAACGAGCCCTTCAGCTGCTCGTTCAGGCGCCCGCCTATGCCAAAGCGCAGGCGGTTCTCGTCGCCACCACCAAAATGCGAGTAGTCCACATAGCCCTGGGTCTGCTCGGGGATGGCCTTGCTGACCACATTGAGCACACCGGCCGAGGCGTTCTTGCCAAACAGCGTACCCTGCGGCCCGCGCAGCACTTCGATGCGCTCCAGATCCAGCAGGTCCAGGGTCGACTGGCCCGGGCGACCGAACACCACGCCGTCAACCACCGTTGCCACCGTTGGCTCGACACCCGGCGAGGTGGAAATGGTACCCACGCCACGGATGAACAGCGAAGTGTCCTTGTTGGAAGCGCCGGCGCGATAATTGAGCGTAGGCACCTGCTGGACGATGCTGGCAACGTTGTTGCGGTTGTCGCGCTCCATCTGCTCGCCATCGATCACCGACACTGCCACCGGTACTTCCTGCAAGGTGGCTTCACGACGCGTGGCGGTAACGGTAACAGCGCCCAATGCAGTGGCCTGCGGAGCGCCCGCTTCAACCGGTTCGGCTGCCTGGGCGCCTTGGCCGAAAGCGGCCAGAAGGATTGCTGCGGCCAGTGGCCGACGTTGCGTAGCGGGGAACGGTGTACGGCTTTTATGCATGATGCTCACTGCCTCGGGAAACCAGACCAGGCCCCATCTCGCGGGGCCGACACGGAATTGCTGTGGTTGTCTGGTCTCGCTCGTGCGAGTGGCAGGCGCTTGCCAACAGCAGCGCTTGTTAGCGCTAACATGAGCAAGTATCAGAGAGCGTTGTTTAGCACGTCAAATACTTAAAAATACGATTGATATGCAATAAAGCTATTTGCCAAGCGCGTTGTCGTTAGCGCTAACATCGCGCCATTTCTCCAGGAGGCAGCCCGGTGAGCCAGGCCAAGGATCCCCCACGCAAACGTCGCGGCGCAGGCCGTGTCACCCTCGCCGAGGTGGCGCGGGCCGCCGAGGTCTCGGCCATCAGCGTGTCGCGCTACTTCAACCAGCCAGAGCAGGTTTCACCGCCGTTGCGCGAACGTATCGAAGCCGCTGTACAGGCGCTGGGCTATGTGCCCAACCTGGTCGCAGGGGGGCTGGCCTCGGCGCGCGGGCGCATTGTCGGCATGGTGATCCCGAACATCTCCGGGCCGATCTTCGCCCAGACTATCCAGGCCTTCAGCGATACCCTCGGCAGGCATGGCTATCAGCTGCTGCTGGCGTCCAGTTACTTCAGCGAAGCGCAGGAAGAAAGCGCGGTGCGGGCCTTTCTTGGCTGGTCGCCGGCGGCCTTGGTGGTCACTAGCCATTTCCATAGCCCGACCACGGAAAAGATGCTGGCCGACGCCGACGTGCCCGTGGTGGAAATCTGGGATTACCGCCCGGAACGGGCGCCGTTGCAGGTAGGTTTTCTTCATCATCAGGTGGGCGTGCAGGCTTGCCGTTACTTGCTGGGCAAGGGCCACCGGCGCATCGCATTCGTGCAGAACAGTGCAGCCGGTGACCTTAGCGCGCTGGAGCGGCGTGACGGCTATGTCGAGGCATTGCAGGAAGCCGGGCTCGAGCCTTGGGTATTCGTGCCTTGGGCCGACTGCGCGCCGTTCGAGGCGGGCAAGCAGGCCATGCAAGCGTTGATCCGCCGTGCTCCACGGCCCGAAGCAATCATCTTCGCCAATGACAACCTGGCCGCTGGCGCCCTGCTGGCCGGCCAACGCGCCGGTTTGCGCCTGCCTGAAGACATGGCCATCGTCGGCTTTGGCGATTACCCCTTTGCCGACATGCTGTTGCCCAGCCTGACCACCCTGCGCCCACCCTCGCGGGAAATTGGCGAAGTGGCGGCGCTGCGGGTGCTGCAGCACCTGGGGGTGGTGGAGTGTGAAGGTGAGGTACCGCGGCTGAACCTGTTGGCGTGTGAGCTGATTGCCCGGGAGAGCGCGTAAGGGGCACAGCGGTTGTGACATTCCAGGCAATGAGGATTATTCTCCTCTGGTATGTCCCACCGCCCCACTATGTGAGCGCCGTATATGAAAATCGATGACATGGACGCCTTCGTGGCGGTCATCCGTTGCCAGTCGACCAACCTCGCCGCCGAGGCGTTGCAACTGACCCAGCCGGCCATCACCCGCCGGGTGCAAAACTTCGAGGAAGACCTGGGCGCCACCCTGCTCGACCGCAACACCAAACCCCTGAAGCCCACCCCCATGGGCCTGCGGGTGTACGAGCAGTGCAAGGCGATACTGCGTGAGATCGACTCGTTGCGCGAACTGGTGGCCAACGACGGTGCACCGTCCGGCACCCTGCGCCTGGGCGTTCCGCAAACCCTGGGCGATGTGGTGCTGCTCGATGCCCTGGCACAAATCCGTGAAACCTACCCGGACCTGCGCACCCAGGTTACCAGCGGCTGGGGCAGCAGCCTGATCGCCCGCATGGAAAACGGCGAACTGGATGCCGCCGCCGCCCTGTTCCCACCGGGCAAGATCTTCCCCGAGGGCATTGCCAGCCAGTCGATCGCCCGCATGCCGCTACGGGTGGTGGCGGCCAAGGGCAGTAGCGGCAAGCGCAGCGTCAAGCTGAAAGACTGCTACACCCGCGGCTGGGTGCTCAACCCCGACGGTTGCGGCTTCCGCGCCGGGCTGCAGCGTGCCCTGAGCGAACAAGGGCTGAGCCTGTCGATCAACCTGGAGACCTTTGGTACCGAGTTGCAATTGGGCCTGGTGGCCAATGGGCAGGGGCTCGGGCTGGTGCCCGAACCGTTGTTGCAGAACAGCCGCCATCGGGATGCGCTGGACGTGGTCAATGTGACGGACTTCAAACCGCAGGTGGACCTGTGGCTGTTCCACCCGCGCTACCTGGGCAATTTGCAGGAGCCCGTAGAACTGTTCGGCCGGGTGGCTGGCCAGCAGCTCTGTGGTTGAGCCGAAGCGCAGCACAATTCCCTGTAGGAGCGGCCTTGCGTCGCGAAAGGGCTGCGCAGCAGCCCCCCTGGCCCACCTCATTAAAATAACAAATTCGCATAACAGTTAACTTACGTAATTCTTACAGCAAATAATTAGCATAGAACTAAAAAGACTTTTACAGCGGTCATCCATACGAATACGGTCTTAGAAACCCACCGTGTTCCAGGGATGAATACCCATGAGTCACCCCCCTTGCGCCAGCGCACTTGCCGAACTCACCCAGGCCCTGGCCGCCAACGCCGAACGTTACGATCGCAGCGGTCAGTTCCCCGCCGACAACTTCAACCTGCTGCACCGCCATGGCCTGCTGGGTTTCACGGTGCCCCGCGCCCTGGGCGGCGGCGGTGCCGACCTGGCCAGTGCACGCCAGGTGATCGCCGCCGTCGGCAAAGGTTGCCCGTCGACCGCCTTGATCCTGGTGATGCAGTACCTGCAGCACTTTCGCCTGCAAGACGAAGCCCGCTGGCCTGAGCACCTGCGCCTGCAAGTGGCCCGCACCGCAGTGGCCGACGGCGCGCTGATCAACGCATTTCGCGTCGAACCGGAACTGGGCACCCCCGCCCGTGGCGGCCTGCCGGCCACCCTCGCCCGGCGCACTGCCGAAGGCTGGCGGTTGTCCGGGCGCAAGCTCTACTCCACCGGCAGCCACGGCCTGACCTGGTACCTGGTATGGGCCCGCAGCGACGACCAGGACCCACTGGTGGGCGGCTTCCTGGTGCACAAGGACACCCCGGGCATTCGTATCGTCGAAGACTGGGATCACCTGGGCATGCGCGCCACCTGCAGCCATGAGGTGCAGTTCGACGAGGTGCTGATCCCGCTCGACCACGCCGTCAGCGTCAGCCCGGCCAGCGCACCGCGCCCCGAACTCGACAGCACAGGCTTGCTGTGGATGGCAGTGCTGTTACCGGCGCTTTACGACGGTGTGGCCCAGGCGGCACGCGACTGGCTGGTGCAGTTCCTGAACCAGCGGGTGCCGTCCAACCTGGGTGCACCGCTGGCCAGCCTGCCGCGCTTCCACGACGTGGTCGGGCGTATCGACACGTTGCTGTTCGCCAACCAGAGCCTGCTTAACGCGGCCGTGACCGGACAGGTCGATCCGCGCCATGCCGGGCAGCTCAAGCACCTGGTCAGCCGCAACGCCATACAGGCCGTAGAGCTGGCCATCGAGGCTGCCGGCAACCCTGGCCTGTCGCGGCGCAACCCGCTGGAGCGACACTACCGTGATGTGCTGTGCAGCCGCATCCACACCCCTCAGGACGACGTGGTGCTCGGCCATGTCGGCCGCGCTGCACTGACGCAGGTGGCGGCATGAGCCATTCGATCATCGCCAGCCAGCTGGACGCCCCGGCCAACCAATACCTGCGCGACCACTTGCCCGACCACGAGGTGATCGATATCGCCCCGGGCCAGTTGCAGCTGGATGTCCCCGCCGACGTGTTCATCGTGCGCCCGATCAACGTACGCGGTCACCGCGTAGACAACCCGCCAGCCGGCTGGCCTTGGTCGTTGCGCTGGGTACAGGTGGTTTCTTCGGGCATCGACTTCTACCCCGACTGGGTGTTCCAGGGCCCGCCGGTCACCAGTGGCCGCGGCGCCAACGCCGAGCAGGTAGCCGAGTTCGCCCTGGCGCTGGTGTTTGCCGCTGCCAAGCAATTGCCGGGCCTGTGGGTAAAGGATGCCGACTGGCGCCTTACGCCGTTGGCCCCCGTACGTGGCCGCACCCTGGGCATCTTCGGCTTTGGCAGCATTGGCCAGAGCCTGGCACGCAAGGCAAGCGCCCTGGGCATGCCGGTACTGGCGCTTAACCGCCCAGGCCAGCCCATTGCCGAGGTGCCGGGCGTGCAGCGCGTCGACAACCTGCAGCAGCTGTTTGCCGGCAGCGATCACCTGGTGATCGCCGCCCCGCTCACCCCCGCAACCCGTGGCCTGATCGGCCGCCAGGTACTGGCCCAAGCCAAGCCAGGGCTGCATCTGGTCAACATCGCCCGCGGCGGCCTGCTGGACCAGGATGCCCTGCTCGATGCCCTGGACAGCGGGCTGATCGGCCGCGCCAGCCTCGATGTCACCGAACCCGAGCCACTGCCGGCAGGCCACCCGCTGTACCACCACCCACGGGTATTCCTGTCGCCGCACACCTCAGCCATTTCCGAGGATGGCTACCCCGCCTTGCTCGAAGCCTTTATCGACAATTTCGCCCGTTACCGCGAGCAGGTGCCACTGCACAACCTGGTCGATACCCAGCGCGGCTACTGAACCACACATTCTGGAGAACACCATGACTGCACTGTCTATCGTCACCCCCCAGGAAAACACTGTGCGCCAACGGGTCAGCGCCGAAGAATGGGAGGTGCGGGTAAAGCTGGCGGCGGCCTACCGGCTGGCCGCACTGTTCCGCTGGACCGACCACATCTACACGCATTTTTCGGCACGTGTACCGGGGCCTGACGAGCACTTCCTGATCAACGCCTTCGGCCTGCTGTTCGACGAGATCACCGCGTCCAACCTGGTGAAGGTGGACGTGGACGGCACCATCATCGACGACCCGCTGGGCCTGGGCATCAACCAGGCAGGCTATGTGATTCACAGTGCCATCCACCGCGCCCGGCATGACCTCAAGGCCGTGCTGCACACCCACACCCGCGATGGCGCGGCGGTGTCGGCCCAGCGCGATGGCCTGCTGCCGATCTCGCAGCACGCCTTGGCGTACTACAGCCGCGTGGTGTACCACGACTACGAAGGCGTTGCCCTGGACCTGGACGAGCAGCAACGGCTGGTGGCCAACCTGGGTGACAGCAACATCCTGATCTTGCGCAATCACGGGCTGCTGACCGGAGGTGTCAGCGTGGAACATGCCTTCCGCGAACTGCACGGGCTGGAGCGGGCCTGCAACATCCAGGTGGCGGCGCAGGCCGGGGGCAATGACCAGTTGCTGCATGCAGCGCCGGCAGCGATTGCCAAGGTGCATGAGCAGTCGAAACGGTTTTCCGATGGGTTGGGGGAAGGCATTCAGCGGCATTGGGATGCACTGATCCGGCAACTGGACCGGGAGGGGCTGGATTACCAGGACTGACAGGTTTTCTGTGGCCTGTACCGGCCTCTTCGCGGGCACGCCCGCTCCCACAGGGATCGCACCGATCTTGAAATGCATGCAGTACCTGTGGGAGCGGGCGTGCCCGCAAAGAGGCCAGCACAGGCAAAATCACTATCACGCAAGGATCACCCAATGCCCCCATTCCACCTGGCCAGAAACCTGCTGGCCTGCGCCACCCTGGCCTTCACACTCGCCGGCTGCTCCCCTTCCAGCGAAGAAAGCACCAGCAAAACCCTGAACATCGCCTTCTGGGGCGACAACACCACGCTGGTCAGCGTCGACCCGTTCCAGGTCTACTGGCTGGAGCACCGCGTATTGCTGCGCAACGTCGCCGAATCGCTGACCGACCAGGACCCGGCCACAGGCCGCATCATCCCCTGGCTGGCGACCAGCTGGGAGGTCAGCGACGACGCCCTGCAGTACACCTTCCACCTGCGCCAGGACGTCACCTTCAGCAACGGCGAGCGCTTCGACGCCCAAGCCGTGAAAACCGCCTTCGACAGCAACAAGGCCTTCGCCACACAACTGCCCGCCACCTTTGGCGCCACCTACCTGGCAGGCTTCGACCATGCCGAAGTGGTCGACCCGTTCACCGTACGCCTGGTGCTGTCGCGCCCCAACGCCGGCTTCCTGCAGGCCACCTCCACCACCAACCTGGCCATCCTCGCCCCCGCCTCCTACGCGCTCAGCGCCCAGGAGCGCTCGCTGGGCAAGATCATTGGCACCGGCCCGTTCACCCTCGAACACTACACCCCGGAAGTCGGCGCGAGCCTGGTCAAGCGGGCGGACTACGCCTGGGCCTCGGCCAACGTCAAAAACCCCGGCGCGGCCTACCTCGACCGCGTGGAGATCAGCTACATCCCCGAAGAAAGCGTGCGCAACGGCCTGTTCCTGCAGGGCAAGGCCGACATCCTCTGGCCGCGCAACCCGTTTTCCGAAGTTGACCTGAAACTGTTCCAGGCAAAAGGCGCGACCATCCAGAGCCGCTCGCTGCCAGGCCCGGCGCTCAACCTGTACCCCAACACCCGCAACGACCGCCTGCTCGGCGACCGCCAGGTGCGCCTGGCCCTGCAGAAGGCCATCGACCGCACCAGCTATGCGCACACCGTATACAACGCCGAGTTCCCGGTAGTAACCGGGGTGTATGACGTGACCACACCGTACTTCAAGCCTCAAGCCGACAAGCTCGCCTACGACCCGCAAGGCGCCGAACGCCTGCTGGATGCTGCCGGCTGGAGCAAGGGTGACGATGGCTACCGGCACAAGGACGGCAAACGCCTGACCCTGCGCTACAACCTAACCCCTGCCGAAAGCGCCGGTGATGTGCTGGTACAGGACCAACTGCGCAAGGTCGGCATCGACCTCAAGCTGAACGTGCTGACCCGGGCCGAATGGGTGGCCGGCAATGCCTCGGGCAACTACGACCTCACCTCTACCTACATGACCCGCGCCGACCCGATCATCCTGCAGACCATTCTCGACCCACGCGCCGCCAGCAGCGCCACCCTGGCGACCAATACCTACGAGCCGCACACCCTGGCCCAGGCGCAGACCTTGTTCGACGACGGCATCACTGCCACACGCGACGCTCAACGCGCCCAGGCCTACGGGCAGTTGCAGGACCTGCTGGTGGATGAAGCCTCGGCATTCCCGCTGTACGAACGCGTCTGGCAGGCCGCTACCGCACCACGGGTCAAGGACTTCCGCTGGACAGCCGAGGGCTTTGCTTTCCTCAGTGACATCCAGGTCGCGCAGCCATGAACCGCTACCTGATCGGCCGCATCGGCCAGGCGCTGCTGGTACTGTGGGGCGCCTACACCATCACCTACTTCATCCTGTACATGCTGCCCGGCGACACCTTGGCGATCATGCTCAGTGCCTCGGGCATGGAAGCCGATGGGCTGTCGCCCGAGGACCTGGCCAAGGCACGTGCCTACTACGGGCTGGACAAGGGTATCTTCGAGCAGTACTTCGACCTGCTGTGGCGTGCACTGCATGGCGACCTGGGCCAGTCGCTGTCGTTGAACCGGCCGGTAACCGCACTGCTGGCCGAGCGCCTGCCGCAAACCCTGGCGCTGGCCGGCTTTGCCATCGTGCTGTCGTTGCTGGGTGGCATCGGCCTGGCCTACCTCACCGCCTACCTGCAATGGCAACCCTTGAAAGTTGCGCTGTCGCGCTTGCCATCACTGGGCTTTTCGGTGCCGGTGTTCTGGATGGGGCTGCTGCTGATCCAGGTGTTCGCCTTCGGCCTGGGCTGGTTCCCGGCCACCGGCAGCCAGGGTTTTGCCAGCCTGGTGCTGCCGGCCGTGACGTTGGCCATCCCCAGCGCCGCGGTATACGCCCAGGTGCTGCAGCGCGGCTTTCAGGGGGTGTGGCAGGAGCCATACATCGCCACCGCATTCGCCAAGGGCCTGAGCCGTGCCCAAGTGCAGGCGCGTCACGGCATGCGCAATGCCGCATTACCGATCCTCACCCTGGTCGGCCTGCAAGTGGGTAATACGGTGTCCGGGGCGGTACTGGTCGAGACCATCTTCTCGCGCAACGGTGTGGGCCGGCTTGCCCAGGAGGCGGTGCTAAGGCAGGACATTCCGGTGGTGCTGGCAATTGTTGCGGTGTCTGCGGCCGCCTTCGTGCTGGTGAACCTGATCGTCGACCTGCTCTACCCGTACCTCGACCCCCGTATCGCTCACGCCACGAAGGTGACCTGACCATGACCGCCGATACTCACCCCTTGCGAGCCGCTGCCCCGCCGGCAACCTGGAAGCGCCGCACCCGCCTGCAACGCCTGGGCCAGGCACTCGCGCCTTTGTTGGCACGCCCGGGCTTCAGCCTGGCGCTGGTGGTGGTGCTGTTCGCCGTGCTGGCGGCACTGGCGCCGCACTGGCTGACCAGCTTCGACCCCTATGCCACGTCGCCCCTGGACAAACTACGGGCGCCCAGCGCCACCCACTGGTTCGGCACCGACGAGTTGGGCCGCGACCTGTATACCCGCGTGGTGTATGGCGCCCGCCTGTCGGTGCAGGCGGCACTGCTGGCAGTTGGCATCGCCTTGGCCGGTGGCCTGACCCTTGGCGTGCTGGCCGGGTTTGCCGGCGGCCGCGTGGATGCCGCCCTGATGCGCCTGGTGGATGTGCTGCTGGCCCTGCCAGGCCTGCTGCTGGCCCTGGCCATCGTCACCGCCATCGGGTTTGGCACGGTGCCGGTAGCGATTGCTGTCGGTGTCGGCATTATCCCCGGCTTTGCCCGCACCACCCGCGGCGAAGTGCTGCGGGTCAAGACCCTGCCTTATGTCGAGGCCGCACGCCTGGGGGGCGCCAGCTGGCGCCGCACCTTGCTGCGGCATGTGCTGCCCAATGCCTGGGGGCCGGTGGCGGTGCTGGCCACGCTGGACTTCGGCGCCGCCATCCTGGCCACCGCCGGCTTGAGCTTCCTCGGCTTTGGCGCAGCACCGCCAGCAGCTGAATGGGGCACCTTGATCGCCAACGGCCGGCACTTTTTGATCACCGCCCCTTGGGTATCGCTACTGCCTGGCCTGTTCGTGGTCGCGGTGGTGTTCAGCCTCAACCACCTGGCCCGTACCTTCGAGGAGCACGCACGATGAACGACCAGCCACTGCTTGCCGTGCGCGACCTGTGCATCAGCTACCGCGCAGCCAGCCATACCACGCAAGCCGTCAAACACCTCAGCTTCAGCATGGCCCAGGGTGAAACCGTGGCCATTGTCGGCGAATCGGGCTCGGGCAAGTCGACCCTGGCCAACGCCCTGCTCAGCCTGCTGCCTGCTACCGCGCACATCGACAGCGGCCAATTGTGGGTAAACGGACTGGATGTAGCGCGGGCCAGTGAACGGCAGAAACGTCAGTTACGCGGGCGCACCATAGGCCTGGTGCCGCAGGACCCGATGGTCAGCCTCAACCCCACCTTGCGCATTGGCGAGCAGATCGGCGAAGCGCTGGTGCTGGCCCAGGGCGGCCGGTCGCGCAGCGTCGATGCCGATGTGCTGGAGCTGCTCACTCAGGTTGGCTTGGACAACCCGCCCTTGCGCGCCCGCCAATACCCACACGAACTGTCTGGCGGCATGCGCCAACGGGTGCTGATTGCCATTGCCATGGCCGGCAACCCGCGCCTGATCATCGCCGACGAACCCACCAGCGCACTGGACGTAACCGTGCAGCGCAAGATCCTCGATCATTTGCAGCGGCTGGTGGCCGAGCGTGGCATCTCGCTGCTGATCATCACCCACGACCTGGGCATGGCCACCGACCGCGCCGACCGCCTGCTGGTGATGAAGCAGGGCGAACTGGTGGAGCAAGGCCCACCCGCGCAGATCGTGCAGGCACCGCAGCACCCTTACACCCGCGCCCTGCTCAATGCAGCGCCGGCATTCAGTGCCCGTCGCCAGCCTCGGCATCTGGCGCCGGGTTCAAAGCCGATTCTCAGCCTGCAAGGGGTTGGCAAGGCCTTCGACCTGCCCAAGGTAAAAGGCCAGGACAACCGTTTTGTCGCCCTGCAAGGCCTCGACTTGCAGGTGCACCCCGGGCAGACACTGGCCATTGTCGGCGAGTCGGGTTCGGGCAAGAGCACCACCTTGCGCATTGCCTTGGGCCTGGAAGCACCCAGCCAAGGCCGCATTCTGTTCGACCAGCAGGACGTCACCGGTTACAGCTGGCAGCAGTTTCGGCCCTTGCGCCAGCGTATGCAGCTGGTGCAGCAGAACCCCTTCGCCGCCCTCGACCCACGGTTTACCGTGTTCGACAGTATCGTCGAGCCGCTGGTGTCGTTTGGCCTTCTCAAAGGTGCCGCATTGGAGCAGCGTGCACGCGAACTGGTCGAGCGCGTGCACCTGCCGCTCAGCTACCTTGACCGCCTGCCTCGCGAATTGTCGGGTGGCCAGCGCCAACGCGTGGCTATCGCCCGGGCGCTGGCGTTGCAGCCGGAGTTGCTGCTGCTCGACGAGCCAGTGAGTGCGCTGGATGTGTCGGTACAGGCACAGATTCTGGCACTGCTGGAGGAGCTGCAACGGGATCTGGGCATGGCGTATGTGCTGGTGTCGCATGACCTGGCGGTGGTCGCCAGCATGGCTGATCAGGTGCTGGTGCTGCGCCAGGGGCAGGTGGTGGAGCATGGACCGGTTGAACAGGTCTTCGAGCGGCCGGTGCACGACTATACGCGGGAGTTGATGGCCGCAATTCCGCGCAGTCTGGCTACGACCGCTGCTTGATTCAACCAGTCACCGCCCAACATATAATGCGCATAAAGCATTTTGGATAATTAACCAAATGCACATTAAGCATTATTAGCATAGGTCCAAAAAACCTTTCACAACCCTACCCACACCACGTTATGGTCTACCCAACAAGACCGACCCCACACCTGGCGGAGGCCATCTACCACAGCCCCGCCAGGCAGTCTCCCCTGCATCACGCAGCGCTCCTGTCGCGGCTCGATTCGCCCACTCAACAGTACAGGAGCTTCACCCATGAGCCTCGAATTCATCGGCCTCATCGGCCCGCAGGAAAGCAGCGAATCCCAAGCGCCACGCGGCCCGCTGGTTGATCTGGAGTTCATCAAGGCCTTCTCCCAGGCCCAGGAATACGGCGGTTTCGACAAGGCGCTGCTGGCGGTCAACACCAGTGCGCCAGACTCGATGATCCTAGCCAGCTACGTGGCAGCGCTTACCGAGCGCATCGGCCTGCTGGTCGCCCACCGCCCAGGGTTCCAGGCGCCAACCTTCGCTGCCCGCCAGTTCGCCACCCTCGACCAGCTGAGTCGCGGCCGGGCCTCGATCAACGTCATCACCGGCGGCGACAGCGGCGACCTGCAGCGCGACGGCGACTTCCTCGACAAGGATGCCCGTTATGCCCGCACGGATGAGTACCTGCAGGTGCTGCGCAACACCTGGACCCGCCACGAACCCTTCGACCACCAAGGCACCCACTACCGCGTCGAGGACAACCTGACGCTGGTCAAGCCGGTGCAGCACCTGCCGATCTATTTTTCCGGCGCGTCGGACGCCGCCGTCGAAGTGGCTGCCAAGCACGCCGATGTGTACATGATGTGGGGCGAGCCGCTGGAGCAGGTGCGCGAGCGCATCGCCAAGGTGCGCAAGGCCGCAGCCCGCTACGGGCGCGAAAAGCACATCCGCTTCAGCCTGTCGTTGCGGCCGATTCTGGGGGGCACCGAGGCCGAAGCCTGGACCCGCGCCGAGCGTATCCTGGCCGACGCCCAGGAACGCATCGGCATCCGCCAGGGCAACCGCCGCGAGAAGAACTTCGGCAAGAGCAATGCCGGCTCCGAACGCCTGGTGCAGTTGGCCAGCCAACGCAAGGTGCATGACACCCGGCTGTGGACCGAGATTGCCGCGCTAGGTGGCGGTGCAGGTAACTCCACTTCGCTGGTGGGGACGGCGGACCAGGTGGCCGAGGCCGCATTGGCCTACTACGACCTGGGGGTTACCACCTTCCTGTTCCGTGGGTTCGACCAGTTGCGTGATGCGGTTGAGTATGGGCAAGACCTGATTCCTCGAATCCGGGCACTGGTCGAACAGCGCGAGGCCGGGCGCAGCACGCGCACGGCCTAGATCTTTGATCTGCAACAGATTGCAATAGGGCTGAGACTCGTATGCCTTGGGCTTTTCAGCGCCTGTGAGATCGAGCGCCGCCCGCGCGGCGCTTCGCGGGGCAAGCCCGCTCCCACATTTGTTGCAACGTGCCGAACCTGTCAGGCCA
>NZ_JBIVXJ010000043.1:0-45702 GCF_044769185.1 Pseudomonas sp. NPDC090592 | reverse complement strand
GGATGCGCCAGTCGAGAAATCCAGTCAGGGCAACAAGGCGGGCAGCCATGGCCTGTCAGGCTTGGCACGTTGCAACAAATGTGGGAGCGGGCTTGTCCCGCGAAGCGCCGCGCGGGCGGCGCTCGATCTTCCAGGCAACAAAGATGTCATGGCGAACATCTGCGGCTCATACCCTGAACGCCCCCACCGCGCGGTTCAGCTCGCCACCCAGGTTCAACAACTGCTCCCCTTGCTCACGCCCCTCGCCAATGCGCAGCAGGTTGTCTTCGCCCAGCTCATGAATCCGCTCGCTGTGGTCGCGGATTTCACTCACCGCGCCACTCTGCTGCGCCGTGACGTCGGCAATCCGCACCGCCGTATCGGAAATGGTGCGAATGGCGCTGACAATCTCGTCCAGCGCCCCATCCGCCGCCTGGGCCTGGCTGGCGGTGGCTTCGGCATGTTCAAGCTGCGCTCGCATTCCGGTCACCGAGCTTCTGGCCGCCTGCTGCAAGCGGTCGATCAGCGCCTGAATCTCGCCAGTAGCCCCCGTGGTGCGTTGCGCCAGCGAACGCACCTCATCGGCCACCACGGCAAACCCCCGGCCCATCTCGCCCGCACGGGCCGCCTCGATTGCGGCGTTGAGCGCCAGCAGGTTGGTCTGCTCGGCAATCGAGCGGATCACTGTCAGCACCCCGCCAATGGTCGCCGACTCTTCCGCCAGTTGTTCGATCATGCGGGCGTTGCCTTGCACTTCGTCAACCAGCTCACGCAAGCCCGACAAGCTTTGGCCGATCACCGCCTGGCCCTGTTCCACCGCACGCCCGGCATCGCGGCTGGCATCGGCGGCGGCGCTGGCATCACCTGCCACTTGCTGGATGGTCGCTTCAAGTTCGCCCAGGGCATCGCGGATCTGCCCGGTATCGCCCGCCTGGCGTTCGGCGCCGTCGTGCAGGGCGGCGCTCATGCCGGCCAGGGCATGGCTGCTGCCGGCCACCTGCTCGGCGTTGTGGCGGATGGTGCCGACCAGTTCCACCAGGTACTGGCGCAGGCGGTTGAGCGACTCCTGGATGTCGTGCAGTTCGCGGTTGGTCTTGCCCAGGTCGATTGGCTGGGCGAAGTCACCCTCGGCCCAGCGCGACAAGGCTGGTGCCAGGCCGGTGAGGGTGCGCGTCAGGCGCCGCTGCAGGGTGTCGATCAACAAGGCGATCAGCAGGATCAAACCAATCATCAAACCCTGGATGATGCGCACTTCGGCGGCAATTTTTGCATGCTGGCCACGTACTTCGGGCTCCAACGCTGCGATGGCTAGCTGCACGGCCTCCAGGCGTTGATTGGTGCTGGCGGCCAGGGCGCCGCGGCGTTCGATCTGTTCGCGGGTGCGCTGCAATTCAGCCGGGTAGCGGCTTAGCAGGCTTTGCAGTTCACGTTTGAGGCCAACCGCGATGTCCTCTTGCTGGGCATTGGCCTGGGTTTCAAGGCCCATCATCGCGGCGAAGTCGTCTGCACCGGACTCGGCGGCGCGGGTTACGCCAAGCAAGGGCAACGCGTCGATGGCCTGGGCCTGGGTGCGGATCAGTTGCAGTTCGCGTTCCACCTCGTCGGCCAGTTCCGGGCGGCCGCTGCTGACCAGCTTGTCCCGGGCCAGCGAAAGGCGGCTCAGGTGCACAGTGGCGTCGAGCAATGGCAACAGGTAACGGTTGGCATCGGCGCTACCGCTGTCGCGGGCGTAGCCAGCCAGTTGCTCGAAGTTGGCCCCCAGCTCCCGCTCGGCCTGCAACAGCAGGGCTTGTGGATCGCCGGCCAGTTTGCCGGCTGCCAGCAGTTCATTGGCGGTAAACGCTTGCAGGCTGTCCAGGCTGGGGCGCAGTTTGTCGGCCAGCTCAACGGGCCAATCGGCCAGGGCGGCCTGCAATTGCTGGTTGCCCTCCATGGCTGTTGCATGGCGAAGTGCGTCACCGCTGCCGAGGTAAGCCTGGATATTGCGTGCTGCCTGGTTCTGGAACTGCTGGGACAGGCCCAGGTAGTGCTCCATCATCTGGTAGGGGCGCTCCAGTGCCCGCTGCGACCACCATAAGGTGGCGCCCAGGGCGAGGCACACGGTCACCAGCAACAGGGTGTTGAAATTGGTCAGCCACTTCAGGCGCATAGCTGCGAACTTCCTGCGCAGGGGAGAGGTAGGCGCCTGAAGTTATTGCGATTTTGTGACCGGGTGATGACGCCGACGGGTTGGCGCCAGAAAAAAGTGGCACAGTGCCTGTATTGGTGAGGAGCTGTGCCGGCCTCTTCGCGGGCTCGCCCGCTCCCACAGGTACAGCGACAACCTGAGGTTTGTGTTATCCCTGTGGGAGCGGGCGAGCCCGCGAAGGGGCCAGCACAGTTAACGCCGTATCAGGGTTCAACACGCACCACGCAATTACGCCCCGCATGCTTGGCCCGGTACAGCGCCTCGTCCGCTGCACTGGCCATGGTCAGCGCATCCAGCCCCTCATCCAGCTGCACCACCCCGGCACTGAAGGTGCACTGCAAATCCCGCGGCTGCGCCGGGTAAAGAATCTCGGCAAAACGCCGGCGAATCTCGTCCAGTACCTTGTGCGCCGCATCCAGTGCCGTGTTGGGCATGACAATGGCGAACTCCTCACCACCATAGCGGCCGATAAAATCGGTCTTGCGCAAGCGTTGCTTGAGGAACAGCGCCAGGCTCTTGATGACCCGGTCGCCCATGGGGTGGCCGTGGCGGTCGTTGATCTTCTTGAAGTGGTCGATGTCGAGCATGGCAAAGCTCAACGGCTGCTGCTCACGGCGGGCGCGGAAGCTGCAGTCTTCCAGCAGTTGCAGGATATGTGTGTGGTTGTACAGCCCGGTCAGGCTGTCGCGTACCATGCGCGCCTTGAGGTGGCGAGCGCGTGCGGCGCGGTTGCGCACGGTGGTGATCAGGTGGCGTGAGCGAAACGGCTTGGTCAGGAAGTCATCCCCGCCTTCGCTCATGGCATCCAGCTGCTTGTCCAGGTCGTCCTCGGCAGACAGGTAGATGATCGGCACGCTCACATAGCGGTCGCTGTGGCGGATGACCTTGGCCAGTTCCGGGCCGGTGCAGGCTGGCATGTACAGGTCGAGGATGATCAGGTCGGGCTGGAAGTCGGCAAGCTCGGCCATGGTGCGGATCGGGTCGGTCAGGCTGCGGGTGAGCATGCCGGCGCTGGCCAGCACACGCTCGGTATGCAGGGCCTGGGTGCGCGAGTCGTCGATGATCAGCACGCGTAGCGGGTCTTGCGCAGTGGCGTTGGTCAGCAGTTCGACCTTTTCCAGCAGGCTGGAAGCCTCCAGGCTGCCGGTGAGGAAGTCCTGGCCACCGGCACGCACGGCGGCCAGGCGGGTTGGGGTGTCGGCATCATGGTGGCTGAAGAACAGCAGCGGAATAGCTTGCGCCAGCCCTAACTGCACCTGAGCGGCCAGCCGCAGGCCTTGGCCGGCACCGGTGAAGTCGACGTCCATGACGATGGCCGAAGGCGGGTATTCGCTGATCGAGGCGCAGAACGCCGCAGCGCTAGGCAGGGCTTGCACCACCAGGCCGAAGAATTCCAGTTGCTGGGCCAGGCGCTGGGCACGCCCGTAGTCCTGCAGCAGGATGTACACCGGTTTACGCAGGGGCGGCAGCAGCACCTGGTCGAGCGGGTCATCCTTGCGCAGGCCGCTACGCGTCGCCTGCTGGGCGGGGCACTGCGGGCTCGGCTCGACTGCTTGGCTCATGTCCTGGCTACTTATAGGTTGGGATATGCAGGGGCAATGATGGCTCTATGCTAGCAGCTCTTTTCACAGGCGTGAGTGCCCTGCATCAACAAAGCGGGCAGAACCAATATTCAGTTACTGACTGAATGGTCGCTTATGCGTACGGTAGTGTCTGCTTTATAGTGCTGCCACGCGGGCTTGCCGTGGCACCCTGGCGCAGGCCTGTGGTCAAAGCCCCTGAACCGTCGTGACTGATTAAGGACAAAGCCATGCTGGACTGGAAAAACCGCGAGGCCAAAGCCGAGCCCCGCGAGCGTGTCGATGGCCGCGGCGCTGCTGCCCGTAGCTACCTTGGCGGCCTGTGGAGCCGCGCCCTGGGGACCCTGATCGGGTTGTACCTGCTGGTGTGCATCGGCCTGGGCTGGTACTGGAGCCAGGAGCCTGCGCTGTTCCCGGTGCAGCAGAATGCCCAGGCTGCCGCTGAGCGCGGTGGCCAGCAGATGGTGGTGGGCTACACCACCATCGAAACCCTCAAGACCGTGGCCGGTACCTTGCTGAACAAGCCAGGCGGCTACATTTCCAACGACCGCTTCCCGCCTGGGCTGTGGATGGACAACATGCCGAGCTGGGAGTACGGCGTGCTGGTGCAGGTGCGCGACCTGTCCCGTGCCCTGCGCAAGGACTTCGCCCGTTCGCAGTCGCAGTCCACCGAAGACGCCGACCTGGCCAAGGCCGAGCCGCGCTTCAACTTCGACAACAAGAGCTGGATCCTGCCATCGAGCGAGTCGGAGTTCGAAGAGGGCATCAAGTCGCTGAGCCGCTACCAGACCCGTCTGGCCGCTGGCGACAAGGGCGCGATCTTCTACACCCGTGCCGACAACCTCAACAACTGGCTGGGTGATGTTGCCACCCGCCTGGGCTCGCTGTCGCAGCGCCTGTCGGCCAGTGTTGGGCGGGTCAAGCTGAACTCCACGCTGAAGACCGAGTCGGTGGTTGCCGGCCAGGCGCCGCAGGTGGATGAAGAGCTGGTGGAAACCCCATGGCTGCAGATCGACAACGTGTTCTACGAAGCCCGTGGCCAGGCCTGGGCGCTGTCGCACCTGCTGCGCGCCATCGAGGTGGACTTTGCCGACGTGCTGGCGAAGAAGAACGCCACGGTCAGCGTGCGCCAGATCATCCGTGAGCTGGAGGCCTCGCAAGAGCCGCTGTGGAGCCCGATGGTGCTCAATGGCAGTGGCTTTGGCATGTGGGCCAACCACTCGCTGGTCATGGCCAACTACATTTCCCGAGCCAACGCTGCGGTCATCGACCTGCGTCAGCTGCTGTCGCAGGGTTGATCATGGCTATCGGCCCAAACGAGGCCGCCCACCGGGCGGCTTCCGACCGCGAACTGGTCAGCTGGGTGGACGAGGCCGACCAGGTGCTGGGGGCATTGCCCCGCGCCGAACTGCGCGAGCGCGGGTTGATCGGGCGTTGTACGTTCATCCTGCTGTTCAACAGCGCCGGTGAGTTGTGTGTGCACCGGCGAACCTTGAGCAAGGCGCTGTACCCGGGGTACTGGGATGTGGCGGCGGGTGGCATGGTCACGGCCGGGGAAGGTTATGCCGAGTCGGCGGCGCGTGAGCTGGCCGAGGAATTGGGCATTGAAGGCGTCGAGTTGCGCTTTCATGAGCGGTTCTACTTTGACCAGCCGGATAACCGCTTGTGGTGTGGGGTGTATTCGGCAGTGTCGGATGCGCCGCTGCGGTTGCAGCCGGAAGAGGTGATTGAGGCTCGGTTCATAGGGCTGGAGCAGGCTGAAAAGGAAAGCCTGACAAAACCCTATTGCCCGGACTCGTTGGCGGCGTTGCAGCGCTATAAAGCTAGCCTGGGATGACGCAGGGGACCGCTTTGCGGTCCTTTCGCGACGCAAGGCCGCTCCCACATTGATCGGTGTATGCAGGACCCTGTGGGAGCGGCCTTGCGTCGCGATAGGGCTGCAAAGCAGCCCCAGTTCCCGGATAGTCGCAAAACATTCGCAAAATGCCGCAATCCGGTACTTAGCAACCGCCCCATTTATCGTTAAACTGCGCGCCCTTTTCGGGCTGTCGCAGGATTTTGCGGCAGTAGCGCCGCCCCTGCCAGAGTGGGGCTTCGCGGTCGGCCTCAACCCCAAGGCACGACCAGTTTTTGTCCTCAGCACAGAGGAACAAAAGTGGCCAAGAAAGCTTCTTCCTTTTCCGCCCTTGGCGGTCTCGTGTACTCCACCGATGCCGGTCGGCACTGCCCCGACTGTGGTCAGCCGGTGGATGCCTGCATCTGCAAGCAGCAAATCATCCCCGAAGGCGACGGCATTGCCCGTGTGCGCCGTGAGAGCAAAGGCCGTGGCGGCAAGACCGTGACCACCGTCAGCGGCGTGCCGCTGCCGCCCGACCAGCTCAAGGACCTGGCGGCCGCCCTCAAGCGCCGTTGTGGCACCGGCGGCGCCCTGAAAGATGGGGTTATCGAGATCCAGGGCGACCATGTCGAGCTGTTGATCGGCGAGCTGACCAAACAGGGTTTCAAGGCGAAAAAGTCCGGCGGCTGAGGCCACCACGCGATTTTTCGCCCAGCGCTTTCTAAACTCGTTCCCGTGGCCAGGGTCTATGCCTGAGCACGGATGAATCGTCATTTTCAGCTTTTACACTCGCTCCGCTGTCCGCGGGGCAGTGTTTTCGACTTATCTATAGGGGACTTCAATGTCCGTACGACGCACACGCAAAGACGATGGTAGCCAATGGACCGTGGCCGACAGCCGCAGTGTTTATGGCATCCGCCATTGGGGCGCTGGTTATTTCGCCATCAATGAAGCCGGGCGCGTCGAAGTGCGCCCAAACGGCCCCGACAGCGCACCGATCGACCTGTTTGAACAGGTGGACGAACTGCGCCAGAGCGGCCTGTCGCTGCCATTGCTGGTCCGCTTCCCCGACATTCTGCAGGACCGCGTACGCCAGCTGACCGGCGCTTTCGACGCCAATATCGCGCGCCTGGAGTACCAGAGCCAGTACACCGCGCTGTACCCGATCAAGGTCAACCAGCAAGAAGCCGTGGTGGAAAACATCATCGCCACGCAAAACGTCTCCATTGGCCTGGAAGCCGGCTCCAAGCCAGAGCTGCTGGCGGTGCTGGCGCTGGCGCCAAAGGGCGGCACCATTGTCTGCAACGGCTACAAGGACCGTGAGTTCATCCGCCTGGCATTGATGGGCCAGAAGCTGGGCCACAACGTGTTCATCGTCATCGAGAAAGAGTCGGAAGTGGCCCTGGTGATCGAAGAGGCCGCCGAACTCAAGGTGAAGCCGCAGGTTGGCCTGCGCGTGCGCCTGTCGTCGTTGGCCTCCAGCAAGTGGGCCGATACCGGTGGCGAGAAGTCCAAGTTCGGCTTGTCCGCTGCCCAGTTGATCTCGGTGGTGCAGCGCTTCCGCGATGCCGGCCTGGATCAGGGCATCCGCCTGCTGCACTTCCACATGGGGTCGCAGATCGCCAACCTGGCTGATTACCAGCATGGTTTCAAGGAAGCCATCCGTTACTACGGCGAGTTGCGTGCACTGGGCCTGCCGGTCGACCACATCGACGTGGGCGGTGGCCTGGGTGTCGACTACGACGGTACCCACTCGCGCAATGCCAGTTCCATCAACTACGACATGGACGACTATGCCGGCGTGGTGGTGGGCATGCTCAAGGAGTTCTGCGACGCGCAGGGCCTGCCGCACCCGCACATTTTCTCCGAAAGCGGCCGCTCGCTGACCGCGCACCACGCCATGCTGGTGATCCAGGTCACCGACGTTGAGAAGCACAACGACGACGTGCCGACCATTGAAAACAAGGAAGCGCTGCCCGAGACCGTGCAGTGGCTGGTCGACCTGCTGGGCCCGACCGACATCGAGATGGTCACCGAGACATACTGGCGCGCCACCCACTACATGGGTGATGTGGCCGCGCAGTATGCCGATGGCAAGATCAGCCTGGGCGAGAAAGCCCTGGCCGAGCAGTGCTACTTTGCCGTGTGCCGCCGCCTGCACAACTCGCTCAAAGCTCGCCAGCGCTCGCACCGCCAGGTGCTGGACGAACTGAACGACAAGCTGGCCGACAAGTACATCTGCAACTTCTCGGTGTTCCAGAGCCTGCCGGACACCTGGGCCATCGGCCAGGTACTGCCGATCATCCCGCTGCACCGCCTGGACGAAGAACCGATGCGTCGTGCGGTACTGCAGGACCTGACCTGCGACTCTGACGGCAAGATCAACCAGTACGTCGACGAGCAGAGCATCGAGACCAGCATGCCGGTGCATGCGGTGAAGGAAGGCGAGGATTACCTGTTGGGCGTGTTCCTGGTTGGTGCCTATCAGGAAATCCTTGGCGACATGCACAACCTGTTCGGTGACACCGACTCGGTGAACATCTACCAGAACGCCGATGGCAGCGTGTACCACGCCGGTATCGAAACCCACGACACCATCGAAGACATGCTGCGCTACGTGCACCTGTCGCCGGAGGAGTTGATGACCCACTACCGCGACAAGGTGGCCAGCGCCAAGATCACCGCGCGCGAGCGCACCCAGTATCTGGACGCATTGCGGCTTGGGTTGACCCGGTCTTCGTACTTGTCGTCGTGATCGCCGGGGCCGCCCCTACAGGTAATCGCGTACTATCTGCCATACGCGATCCCTTGTAGGAGCGGCCTTGTGTCGCGATCTGAGGGCGCAGCCCTCACCTTCGTTCTCACACCCACACACAATCCCAATGGGGATACTCACCAGCCCGCCGCACCAGGCCAGCCCGAATGGGGTTGGCGATGATATAGCGGGCAGCAACCCTGACATCCTCGTCCTTGCGCAACGCCCGGTCATAAAAACCAGGCTGCCAGATGTGCTCACGCTCGGCACCTTTACGGTAAAGCGCACAGCTGCTTCGTGACTTGAAGGCGCACATGAGTCTGTCCAGGCTCGTTGGCCCCAGTTCGATCAACCAATGCAGGTGGTCTGGCATCAGAACCCAAGCCAATGAGCGGCAACTGCCTTCCTGATCACTCAGACGCATTTGATGGATGGCCGCGCGTGCAAACCAGAGGTTCTGGAACAGAGGCAGGCGCTGGCGGGTAATGGTGGTTAGCAGGTAGAGCCTGCCTGGCTCTGAATAGCGCCCTTGGCGCAAGCGGTGATTGCCTTGACGATCCATGTCGACTTCCTTTGAACATTACATTCGCAGGATAGGTGTCGTGACCTGAGGTGGCGTGGGCTGATCATTACCGGGTATGACGCGGTGAGGGCTTCGCCCTCATTTCGCGACACAAGGCCGCTCCTACAGGGGGTCGCGATGCCAGATCCACCCGCGGTACCCGGCATTACCGAATCCATGCACCGCTCTGCTGCAACCGCCACCCCACCCACCCCAATGTCACCGCCCGCAAGCCCATGAACCCCAGGAAGGCCAACCACAACCCATGGTTGCCCAACCCGCTCATGGCCACCGCCACCGGCAGCGCAATCAACACCGAAAGCAGCATCGCATTGCGCATCTCTCGTGCCCGCGTCGCACCAATGAACAACCCGTCCAGCAAGTAACTCCACACTGCAATCAACGGTAGCAACGCCAGATACGGCAAGTACGGATAAGCCGCCGCCCGCACACTGTCGATGTCGGTCTGCAAGTCGATGAACAAGTGCCCACCCAGCAGGAACAACCCGGCGAATCCCACGCTGGTGATCAGCGACCAGCCACAGGCCACCACCAGCGAACGGCGCAGGGTATCTCGGTCTCGGGCGCCGATGGCGTGGCCGCACAAGGCCTCTACGGCATGCGCCAGGCCATCCAACGCATAGGCGGTCAGCAGCAGGCCATTGAGCAGCAGGGCGTTGGCCGCCACGGTGGCTTCGCCCAGGCGCGCGCCTTGCACGGTGATCAGCAGAAACACCAGTTGCAGCGCCAGGCTGCGCAGGAAGATGTCGCGGTTGACCGACAGCAGCGGGCGCCAGGCCTGCCAGCGCTTGAGCGCTGCCCACACGATCTGCCCTGGGTAAGCCCGCAGCGCCGGGCGGGTCAGGGCCAGGCCGAGCAGGGCGGCACTCCATTCGGCGATTACCGACGCCCGCGCCGAACCGAGCACGCCCCAGTCCAGGCCCAGCACGAACCACAGGTTCAAGGCGATGTTCAGCAAGTTGGTGGTCAGCAGGATCGCCAGCGGCGCCCGGGCGTTCTGTGTGCCAAGGAACCACCCCACCAGGGCATAGCTGGCCAACGCCGCCGGGAGGCCGAGCAGGCGGGTATGGAAGAATTCTTCGGTGGATTGCTGCAGGGCGGCGCTAGGTTGCATCGCATGCAGTGCAAGCTGGCTGAACGGCAGGGCCAGCAGGCCGATCAGCAGGGCAAAACCGACCGCCAGCAGCAGCCCTTGCACCAGCACCTGGCGTAACGCTGCGCCGTCGCCGCGACCGGCAGCCTGGGCGGCAAAGCCGGTGGAGCCCATGCGCAGGAAGCCCATCAGGCCGACCATGAAGGTGAATAGTGTGGCGCCCACGGCCACAGCGCCCAGTTGGTGGGCGTGGGGGAGGTGGCCGATGACGGTGCTGTCCACCAGCGCCACCAGGGGAACGGAGATGTTGGACAGGATCATCGGCGCGGCCAGCGCCCAGACCTTGTGGTGGGTGGGGCGATGACGCCAGTCGGCAGAGAGTTGGGGCATTTGCATTCCATGAGACTTGGGGCCGCTATGCGGCCCTTCGCGGGCTTGCCCGCTCCCACAGGAAAGTGTTGCTCTTGCGGCCGGCGCCAAACCTGTGGGAGCGGGCAGGCCCGCGAAGGGGCGCACAGCGGCCCCCTTTAACGAATGCCACAGTGTAACGGCCAGGCAACCAATTCGCGCGACCATGGTCTCACTTGCCGCGCAACGCCCGGGTGCTGCACCTGACGTTGAGCTATAGTTGCTGCCCTCAAGTACCCGCTGCCAAAGAGTTCCTACTCCATGTTCAACAAAGGATTGTTGCTGGCCTGCGCGCTGGCCTTGCTCAGTGCCTGTGACTCTTCCACGCCGGAAAAACCGGTGCCGGCCGAGAAACCTGTTGCCACCGCGGCCGCTGAAGCCCCTGCGCCCAAGCGCGAAGACCCGGCCGTGCTTGCCAAGCGCTACGAGGGCCGCGAGCTTACGGTGCTGGACGTTTCGGAAGTGCAACTCGACGGCGCAGCCACGCTGTCGATCAGCTTCTCTGCACCGCTGGATGCCAAGCAGGATTTCGCCACCAAGGTGCACCTGGTCGATACCGTCAAAGGCAAGCTCGACGGCGCCTGGGAGCTCTCCGACAACCAGATGGAGCTGCGCCTGCGCCACCTGGAGCCGCAGCGCAAGCTGGTGCTTACCGTCGACAAAGGCCTGCTGGCGGTCAACGGCAAGCAGCTCGACAGCGAGTCGATCACCCGCCTGGAAACCCGCGACATGCAGCCGACCATCGGCTTCGCCAGCCGCGGTTCGCTGCTGCCCACCCGCCTGGCCGAAGGCCTGCCGGTGATTGCCCTGAACGTCGACAAGGTCGATGTCGAGTTCTTCCGGGTGAAGCCGGAAATGCTCTCGACCTTCCTGGCCAGCTGGGGACGCAACAGCAGCCTGTACTACTACCAGTCCAAGGAAACCCTGGACATGGCCGAACTGGTCTACAGCGGCCGCTTCGACCTCAACCCCGCCCGCAACACGCGCGAGACCGTGTTGCTGCCCATTGCTGGCATCAAGCCACTGCAGGACCCTGGTGTGTACCTGGCCGTGATGCGTGCCTCGGGCACCTACGATTACTCGCAGCCAGCGACCCTGTTCACCCTCAGTGACATTGGCGTGTCGGCGCACCGTTACCGCGACCGCCTCGACGTGTTCGCCCAAGCCCTGGAAGGCGGCAAGGCGATGAATGGCGTCAACCTGGAAATCCATGACGAGAAGGGCAAGTTGCTGGCCCAGGCCACCACCGACGGCAAAGGCCACGCCCAACTGCCGATCACGCCCAAGGCCGATACCCTGATCGCCACCCAAGGTGTGCACACCACCCTGCTGCGCTTGAACACCGCTGCGCTCGACCTCGCGGAGTTCGACATCACCGGGCCCCAGGCCAACCCGCTGCAATTCTTCATCTTCGGCCCGCGCGACCTGTATCGCCCGGGCGAAACCGTGCTGCTCAACGGCCTGCTGCGCGACCAGGACGGCAAACCCGTCAAAGCCCAGCCGGTGAGCGTGGAAGTGCGCCGCCCGGATGAGCAGGTAAGCCGCAAGTTCGTCTGGGAAGCCGATAGCAATGGCCTGTACCAGTACCAATTGCAGCTGGCCACCGAAGCCCCGACCGGCCGTTGGCAACTGCTGCTCGACTTGGGCGGCGGGCGCAAACAGGTTTATGAATTCCTCGTCGAAGACTTCCTGCCCGAGCGCCTGGCGCTGGAGTTGAAGGGCAGCAGCACGCCGCTGTCACCCGATGAGGATGCGCGCATTCAGGTCAATGGCCGTTACCTGTATGGCGCCCCGGCTGCCGGTAATCGCCTGAGTGGCCAGGCCTATGTGCGCCCCCTGCGCGAGGCGGTGCCTGCGCTACCCGGCTACCAATTTGGCTCGGTTACCGAAACCGAACTGAACCAGGACCTGGAGCTGGACGAAGTCACCCTCGACCAGGCCGGTAAGGCCGTGGTCGATATCGAAAGCCGCTGGGCCGAAGCCCGCTCCCCGCTGCAACTGACCGTGCAGGCCAGCTTGCAGGAGTCTGGCGGCCGGCCGATCACCCGCCGCCTGGAACAGCCGATCTGGCCTGCCGAACGCTTGCCGGGCCTGCGTGGCCTGTTCGATGGTGAGGAAACCGACAGTGACGGGCCGGTGGAATTCGAGTTTTTGGTGGCCGACCGTGATGGCAACAAGCTGGCGGCCAACGATCTCAAGGTGCGATTGATCCGTGAGCGCCGCGACTACTACTGGAACTACTCGCAAAGCGACGGGTGGAGCTACGCCTACAACGAGAAGTTCCTCACCCAGAGCGAAGAGACGGTCAGCGTCAAGGCGGGTTCCACCGCCAAACTGAGCTTCCAGGTGGAGTGGGGCCCGTACCGCGTCGAGGTAGAGGACCCGCAGACTGGCCTGGTGTCCAGTGAACGCTTCTGGGCCGGCTACCGCGCCCAGGACAACGCCGAAGGCGGCGCCGTGCGCCCGGACCAGGTCAAGCTGGCACTGGACAAACCGTCCTACGCCGACGGCGCTACCGCCAAGGTCACCGTCACTGCGCCTGCTGCAGGTAGCGGCTACTTGATGGTTGAGTCCAGCGATGGCCCGCTGTGGTGGCAGGAAATCGACGTGCCTGCCGAAGGCAAGACGTTTGATGTGCAACTGGATAAAGCCTGGGCCCGCCACGACCTGTACATCAGCGCGCTGGTGATTCGCCCGGGTGAGCGCAAGGCCAACGCCACGCCCAAGCGTTCGGTCGGCGTACTGCACCTGCCGCTGGACCGTGCTGAGCGCAAGCTGGCGGTGAGCCTGCAGGCACCGGACAAGATGCGCCCGAAACAGCCGCTGACCGTGAAGGTGAAGGCCGCCAATGCCGATGGCAGCGTGCCCAGGCAAGTGCATGTGCTGTTGTCGGCAGTTGACGTGGGCATCCTCAACATCACCGATTTCAAAACCCCCGACCCGTTCGCCAGCCTGTTCGGTCGCAAGGCCTATGGCGCCGACCAACTGGACATCTATGGCCAACTGATCGAAGCCGGGCAGGGCCGCCTGGCCAGCCTGGCGTTTGGTGGTGACGCGGCCATGGCCAAGGGGGGCAAGCGCCCCAATACCACGGTGACCATCGTCGCCCAGCAGAGCCTGCCGGTAACCCTGGACGACAAGGGTGAGGGCGAAGCTACGGTCGATATCCCGGACTTCAACGGCGAGCTGCGGCTGATGGCCCAGGCCTGGACCGAAGAACACTTCGGCATGGCCGAAGGCAAGACCGTGGTTGCCGCACCGCTGATTGCCGAACTGTCGGCGCCGCGCTTCCTGGCCGGCGGCGACCGCACCAGCCTGGCGCTGGACCTGGCCAACCTGTCGGGCCGCGCTCAGCAACTGAACGTTGAAGTCACCACCGATGGGCAATTGAGCGTCGCGGCCAGTGCCGTGCAGAACGTAGCCCTGGCCGAAGGCCAGCGCTCGACGCTGATGATCCCGGTGCAGGCCCAGGGCGGCTTGGGGCAAGGCAAGGTGCATGTGCGGGTCACGGGCCTGCAACTGCCAGACGAGCCGACCACCGCGTTCGAGCGGGAGTGGACGTTGGGTGTGCGCCCTGCCTACCCGGCGATGCTCAAGCACTACCGCGTGGCCCTGAAAGACCAGCCATGGACACTGCCCGAAGCAGACCTGGCGGCCTTCGAGCCTGCGGGGCTGGAAGCCAGCCTGGCGTTGTCGAGCCGGCCACCGCTGAACCTGGCCGAGCAGATTCGCGCCCTGCAAGCCTACCCCTACGGTTGCCTTGAGCAGACCACCAGCGGTTTGTACCCCTCGCTGTACGCCGATGCCGACAGCCTCAAGCGCCTGGGTATCAAGGGTGAACCGGCAGACGTGCGCAAGCGCAAGATAGAAATGGGCATCGAGCACCTGCTGGGCATGCAGCGCTACAACGGCAGCTTTGGCCTGTGGAGCTCGGACAGCGAAGAAGAGTACTGGCTGACCGCCTATGTCACCGACTTCCTGCAGCGTGCCCGAGACCAGGGTTATGGCGTACCGGCCGAAGCGCTGAAGAAGGCCAGCGAGCGCCTGCTGCGCTACCTGCAGGAGCGCAACCTGATCGAAGTGGATTACAGCGAAAACGCCGACCACACCCGCTTTGCCGTGCAGGCCTACGCGGCGCTGGTGCTGTCGCGCAGCCAGCAGGCGCCATTGGGTGCCTTGCGTGGGCTGTTCGAGCGCCGCGCCGATGCTCGCTCTGGCCTGCCGTTGGTGCAACTGGCGGTGGCGCTGGACAAGATGGGCGACAAGCCGCGTGCCGAACAGGCCTTGCAGGCCGGCCTGGGCATCAGCCGTGGCAAAGGCTGGATGGCTGACTACGGCAGCGCCCTGCGTGACCAGGCGCTGATCCTGGCACTGTTGCAGGAAAGCAACCTGGCCAGCAGCCAGGTCGACCAGCGTCTGTTCGCCTTGTCGGACGAACTGGCAGCCAACCGCTGGCTGTCGACCCAGGAGCGCAACGCGCTGTTCCTTGCCGGCCGTGGGCTGCTGGGCAAGCCGGAAGGCAAGTGGCAGGCACGCCTGGACAGTGCAGGCGAGGTGCGCGAGTTCAACAATGCCGAGGCCGGCATGAAGCTGGAAGGGCCGCTACTGGCCTCGCCGCTGAGTGTGCAGAACGAAGGCAGCGACACGCTGTACCAGCAGCTGACCTTGTCCGGTTACCCTCGCCAGGCACCTGCTGCCGGCGGCAACGGTATGCAGATTCGCCGAGAGTACCTGGGCATGAATGGCCAGCCGCTGGACCTGCACAACCTGCGCAGTGGCGACCTGGTGCTGGTGCACCTGGCGCTCAAGGCCGAAGACCGTGTGCCGGATGCGCTGGTGGTGGACTTGCTGCCGGCAGGCCTGGAGCTGGAAAACCAGAACCTGGCGCAGAGTGCTGCCAGCCTGGACAACGCCAGCAGTGCGGTGAAGGAGTGGCGCGAATCGATGCAGAACGCCAGCGTGGTGCATCAGGAATACCGTGATGACCGTTATGTTGCCGCGCTCAAGCTCGACGGCTACGGCACCACGCATTTGTTGTACCTGGCACGGGCAGTGACCCCGGGCACCTACCGCGTGCCGCCGCCGCAGGTTGAGTCGATGTACCGGCCGAACCTGCAGGCCGTGGGGGATGGGCAAGGGGAGATGACCGTAAAAGCCCGCTAAAGCGCCGCGGTCTGATGTAGGAGCGGCCTTGTGTCGCGATCGGGCCGCGCAGCGGCCCCAGCAATTCAAGCGGCGCAGCTGAAAATCTGGGGCCGCTTTGCGGCCCGATCGCGACACAAGGCCGCTCCTACACCCGACCGCGCAAGGCTGCTGCGAAATTCAGTGAATCACCCAGCTCATCACCCACAACCCCAGCACCAGCCAGATGATCCCGAGGATGATCGAGGCCCGCATGAACGCGCGGATGGCCGAGTACAGCAGCATCAGGCCGATGATCAGGGCCAGGATGCTGAGCAGCGAGGTGTCCATGCCCAACGTGCGCGCCAGGCCGTCGATGAAATTTCCGCCGGCGTTGGCCAGCAGGTTGAACAACCCGCTCAATGCGTCGACGATGAAGCGGATCAACGACCCCAGTGCCTGGCCCAGCCACTCGAAAAAACCTTCTACATGCATAGTTGCTTCCTGATGAACAATTCGGCGAGGTTGCCGTTCCCAAGTCTTTGGCCATCACCTGGCCAGGTCGGTTCCCGATGCCAAGCTTAGCGCGGCCGCGCACGCGTGCGGGCAAGTGGTTGCGCGCTACGGCAATTGGCGTGCTGTTGCTGTTCGGGCTGCTGTGGCTGGCCGACCGAATCTGGCCGCTGCCCCTGCCGGGTGACGACCTGGCCCGGGTGGTGCTGGCCGAAGACGGTACGCCGTTGTGGCGTTTCGCCGATGCCGAGGGCGTATGGCGTTACCCGGTCAGCCCCGACGAAATTTCGCCGTTGTACCTGCAGGCACTGCTGACCTATGAGGACCGCTGGTTCTACCGTCACCCCGGGGTCAACCCCTTCGCCCTGGCCCGTGCTGCCTGGCTGAACCTGCGGGGTGGGCGCGTGGTGTCGGGTGGCAGCACGTTGTCGATGCAGGTGGCACGGCTGCTCGACCCACACGACCGCACCTTGCCCGGCAAATTGCGCCAGTTGTGGCGGACGGCGCAGCTGGAATGGCATTTGTCCAAGCGTGAAATCCTGCAGATCTACCTGGACCGCGCGCCCTTCGGCGGCACTTTGCAGGGTGTGGCGGCAGCCAGCTGGGCGTACTTGGGCAAGTCGCCCCTGCACCTGACCCCGGCCGAAGCCGCGCTGCTGGCGGTGCTGCCACAGGCCCCCAGCCGGCTGCGCCCGGATCGCCACCCCGAGCGTGCCCAGCGTGCCCGCGACAAAGTGCTGCAACGCCTGGCCGAATACCAGGTGTGGCCTGCACAGCAAATCCGTGAGGCTGCCGAGGAGCCGCTGGTGCTGGCACCTCGTCAGGAGCCCGCCCTCGCGCCCTTGTTGGCCCGCCGGCTGAACAGTGCCGACAGCCCACCGCTGATCCGCACCACGCTGGATGCCGCACTGCAGCGGCGCCTGGAAGACTTGTTGCTGGGCTGGCGCGCGCGGCTGCCGGAGCGCACGTCGGCCGCCATCCTGGTGGTCGAGGCGCAGACCATGGCGGTGCGTGCCTACCTGGGCTCGATCGATCTGGCCGATGAACGCCGCTTCGGGCATGTCGACATGGTGCGCTCGCTACGTTCGCCAGGCTCCACCCTCAAGCCGTTCCTCTACGGCATGGCGTTGGACGATGGCCTGATCCATTCCGAATCGTTGCTGCAGGATGTGCCGCGGCGCTACGGCGATTACCGCCCTGGCAACTTCTCCATGGGTTTCAGTGGACCGGTGTCGGCCAGCTCGGCGCTGGCCCTGTCACTCAACCTGCCAGCCGTGCAGCTGCTCGAGGCCTATGGCCCGAAACGCTTTGCGGCGCAACTGCGCATGGCGGGCATACCACTGGCTTTGCCGCCCTTGGCCGAGCCCAACCTGTCGTTGATACTGGGCGGCGCCGGTAGCCGTCTGGAAGATCTGGTGGGTGGCTACGCGGCGTTGGCGCGGGGTGGCAACAGTGCGCAGGTGCGCTTGCAACCGCAGGACCCGCTGCTCGAACGTCGTCTGCTGTCGCCGGGCGCAGCGTGGATCATCCGGCGCATTCTCAGTGGCCAGGCGCGCCCCGACCGTGACCCGCATGCAGAGCTGGTGCAACGCCCGCAACTGGCCTGGAAGACCGGCACCAGCTATGGCTTTCGCGATGCCTTGTCGATTGGCGTGGGCCCGCGCTACCTGATTGGCGTGTGGATCGGCCGCCCCGATGGCACACCGGTCCCCGGCCAGTTCGGCCTGGCCTCGGCGGCGCCTTTGATGCTGCAGGTACACGACCTGCTGAGCAACCGCGATAGCCAGCGCGGCATCAGCGTGCCGGTGGCGCGTGTCCCGGCGAATGTGGGTGTGGCCGCGATCTGCTGGCCGCTGGGCCAGCCGATGAGCAAGCAGGACCCCAACTGCCGGCGTCAGCGTTTTGCCTGGACCCTGGACGGCACTACGCCGCCAACCCTGCAAGCCGCTGACCAGCCGCTGGGCCTGGGCCTGCGCGAACGTGTGTGGGTCAACGAACAGGGGCTGCGTGTGGATGGCAGCTGCCCAGGCGCCATAACCCGCGACATCGCTTTATGGCCGGCCCCGCTGGAACCTTGGCTGCCCCGCGTGGAGCAGCGTGCCGTGCGCCTGCCGGCGATTGACCCGTCTTGCCCACCGCAGGTGCCTGCCAGCGCGCCGCCGCTGTCGATCGTTGGCGTACGCCCTGGCGACAACCTGCGTCGCCCGGCTACCAGCAGCGAGCCGTTGCAGCTCTATGTGTCGGCCTTGGGCGGTGGCGGGCGGCGCTGGTGGTTCCTCAACGGCCAGCCTTTGGGCGAAACCCAAGGGCAGGGCAGCCTGCTGGTGCGGTTGCCGCAGGCCGGGCAAGCCGAGCTCAGTGCGCTGGATGAAAGCGGCGAGACGGCGCGGGTGGCGTTCCAGGTCAGCGAGTAGGCGTTCGACGGCAGTCGGGCCAGCACCTACGCTTGCACGTAACGGGAGTGACCGGCTGGCGCCCCGCGAACCAAGGGAACATGGAGCGCCCTATGCGTCTTGTGGCCGTGCCCCTGTTATTGCTGCCTTGGGCGCTTGCGGCCCAAGCCGAGCGGTTGCCGGGTTTTCTCGACAGCCAAGAGTACGAACGCCGCTTGCCCGAGGCCAACCTGCCGATCAACCACTACCGCCCCGTCAGCCCCAGCCTGACGCGGGTCGGGCCGGATGGCAGCAGCCTCGACTGGGCGCCTGCGGATACCCCCATGGTCGTGCATAAAGTGCGCTTCGAGGGTGGCACGGTGTTCCCCTTGAGCGACCTGCGCGAGCACTATCAGCCACTGATCGGGCGCAAGACCACGTTGGGCGAGTTGCAGCAGTACACCCAGCGCCTGACCCAGCGCTACCGGCAGGAAGGTTACCTGCTGTGCTACGCCTACCTGCCACCTCAGGATGTGACCGAGGGCCGGGTCAACGTGGTGCTGGTCGAAGGGTACATCCGGGATTATCGCGTGCAAGGCGATATCGGCCCGGCCAGCGACTACCTGCATCAGTTGCTGGCGCGGCTGCAAGCCGAGCGTCCGCTGACCCGTGAAACGCTGGAGCGCTACCTGGGGCTCGCCGAACACCTGCCGGGCGTGTCGACAGAGGCTGAGCTGGCGATGGCGCAAACCGCTGACGGTGCAGCCCACCTGACCTTGCATGCGTGGCGCAAGCCGTTCAGCGCTGCGGTTACCGCGGCGGATTCCAACCGTGACGATGCGCAGGCGCTGCTGACGGCCACCAGCAATGCCCAGACCCGCTTTGCCGAGCAGTTCAAGGCCAGCCTGTTGCTGCCCCCGGGTGATGACCAGGTGCATTACCAGCGGCTGGACTACAGCCAGTACCTGGACGCTGCCGGCAGCCAACTGCTGCTGTCGGCTTCGCGCTACCGCAGTGAGCCAGGCACGCGCATTCGCCTGGACGATGGCCGCGATATCACCCGTGAGCGCGACAGCCAGCGCTATGCGGTGGGCTTGCTTCAGCCGGTGATTGTCAGGCCGGATGAATGGCTGGCCGTGCAAGGGCACCTGTATGCGGTCAGTGAACACGTCGAAGAGCGGCAGCCTTTGTCAGCGGACTACGACACCGCTGTGCGTGCACTGTCATTTGAAGGCGACTGGCGCAAAGTGCAGGCAGGGCGCCTGCGCATTGTCAGTGCCGGGGTCTATCAAGGGCTGGATTACCTGGGCGCACGCAGCGATGCCGACTACGACATGGACTTTCTGCGGTTCAGGTTGTCGGGGCTGCAAAGTGACCAGCTGTCAGTAGGTTTGCAGGGCGTGGTTTCGGGCGCGCTGTACTGGAGTGATGACCGGCTACCCGACAACGAACGGGTGGATTTTGGCGGGCAGAGCTTCGGGCGTGGTTATCCGCGAGACCAGGCGGATGGGGACAAGGGGTGGGGCGTGGCTTATGAGCTGAACTACAGCTTGCGAGGCTACGGGCTGGCGCTGATGCAGCCGTATGCGGCAGTGGATATGGCGCAGGCCTGGCATAACCGGGGGCCGGTGGACGATGCCCATTTGGCTTCAGTGGCAATGGGTGTACGGCTGGGGGATGGGCGCATGTTCAACGTTGCGCTGGAGCTGGCGAAGCCTTTGGCGGATGTAGCGTTGGATAGCATGGACCGTGGCCCCCGGCTGACCCTGATGTTGGGTTTTCAACTGTAAGGGGGGCGCTGCGCGCCCCTTTCGCGACACAAGGCCGCTCCCACAGGTCCACCGTTATCCTGAGGGTTGCGCGGTACCTGTAGGAGCGGCCTTGTGTCGCGATGGGCTGCACAGCAGCCCCAAGATCTCGAAGCCCCCCCTCAATTCAATGGGTAGTAAACCTCAGATGCACCGGCGACGAGCTGGGCGTCAGCGCCAAGGCCAGCTGGGTACGGTTGTGCATGTGGGTCAAACGCAACACCTGCGACACATACAACTTGACGGTATTTTCGGTAATGCCCAGTTCACAGGCAATCTGGTAATTGGTCTTGCCCTTGCTCACCAGCCGCGCCACTTCCAGCTGCCGTGGCGACAGCTTCTCGAACGCCGCGGGAAGCTCGCTCTCGCTCTCGCTCTCTTCCACATCGGTGGCACGCCGGTGAGTACCTTGACCGCGGGCCTTCTCCAGGTCCTGGTACAGTTCGTCCACCGACTCGGCCAGCTCCTGCAAACGCTGGTTCAGCCCGCCCAGGTCGCGGAAGTTTCGCTGGCGCTCCTGCAGGGCTTCTTCCTGACGGCGCACGCCCTCCAGCAGTTCCTCGAGGTTCATGGGCTTCTGGTAGTAATCGGCAAAGCCCTCACGCAGGGCGCGGATCACATCCTGCTTGTCCGCACGGCCCGTCAGCATGATGGCTTCGAACATGCGTTGCCCAGGGACTTCCTTAAGTGCGCGGACCAGTTCGATACCATCGCGTTCGGGCATGTGCAGGTCGCAGATGATCAGGCCGATGGCCTCGTCGGCCAGGTAGCGCGCAATGGCTTCGTCGGTGGAATGGGCCGGCAGGGCGTGGTAACCCTGGGATTCGAGAAATTCACACAGTTGCTCGACGATGACTGCTTGGTCATCGACTACCAATATCTTCACTTCACTGAACGGTCTGGACACGATCAACTCCCTGTTCGTATGCGGCCCTGCTCCCGGGCCAGACGCTCTGGCAGCTTAAAAATAGTCCTACTTTGCGATTATGTACAAGGCGTGTACAAGGATTCGGACCACAGGAGTGACTATTGGATCCATACGGCAGTTAGAAGAAAACCTGATAACACGTAGGGTACGAATGCCTGTTTGTCGCCCATTTCTTCGGTCAGGGCCTGCAAGCGCTTCTTCACTTTAGGGTTGAGCAGGGTCCACAGGCGCTGGCGGGTAAGGAGCCACACCAGCACGCTGACGCCGGCGCCGATGAAGGTGCCGAGCACGTATTGCGGGCTGGTGGCCAGGGCCAGGGCGCCCATCAGCTTGACATCGTCGGCACCAAAACGGCCAAGCATGTAGCCAGGCAACGTGAGCAGCATGACGATGGCCAGAGCCCAGCCAGCATCGCTGGCATCGGCCCCGATCCAGCTGTGGCCGGTGGCGAACAGCCAGACCAGCGCGCCAGTTGCCACGCCCAAGGTCAGCAGGTTGGATATCTGGCGTTGACGCACATCCTGTTCGGAGCACAAGGCAAGCCACAGCAGGAGAACAATGCTTTGCATTGGCAGGTCGCCTTTCCCAAATGTTGAACACATCTACCCGGTCAGTCAGGTTTCCTTAAGTGAAGATAGACGGGAACCGGCGGACGAGTGGTCGGGAAGGGGAAAAAGGCGTAGTCGGAATCGATTTTGTCGTTCCTGACACCATTCATGTGGGAGCGGGCGTGCCCGCGAACACGGGCGATGCCCATGCCATCCACCGCGGCGTCTGCTTCGCGGGCAAGCCCGCTCCCACAGGGGACCGCGGCGCGTAGCGATATCAAGTTTTAAACTTTACTTCTTGCTACCCGGCGGGTAGTTGGCCAGCACCTTGGTCACGGTGTTGTGAATGGCGCTGTTGCGTTCTTCCGGGCTTGGCGGGTAGTTGTTCATGATTTGCTCGGCACTGCCGCGCCATACCAGCTTGCCGTCACGCCCGTCGAACATGTCCACCTGAATGGTGGCGACCTTGTAGTCGACACTGCGGGTTTCGTTGTACATCGGCCCACCCCAGTAACCGCCCCAATAACCACCCCAACCACCGCCGTAGTTGGTGGTGATCTGTTGCTGGCGTTGCTCGACGATCAGGTACGCGCGCACGCCCAGATCAGGCCGCGCGCCAGGCTGGACAGGGCGCAGGCCGCGTTGGTCGAGCTGGTCCGCGACCGCCTGGCGGATGCGCTGCTCGGTGAGGTCGCTTTTTATGCGCGGGTCGTCCGGGCGGTACTGCAGGCCCGGCTCTTGCCACGCCCAGCTGCGGTAGGCGGCAAAATCGCGGCTGGCATCGAAATCCTGCTGGACGTTATTGCTGGAGCAGGCGGCGAGCAATAACGCGAATGACAGTAGAACGAGACGGCGCAACATGATGGTTCTCCGTTAAGCGTTAACTGGGAGGATAGCCGCTCAGCGCCTTGTGCACAGAATCGCGCAGGGCGCTTTCGCGTTCACGCGGCGAGTCCTTGTCGCTGCCGCTTTCGGCGCTGGCGCTCCACACCGGCTGGCCGCTGCGGGCGTCGTACAGGTCGATGCGCACCACCATCACCTCCACCTCGTAGGTGCGCACGATGGGCACGCTGGCATAACCCCCGTAGCCATGCCGATAACCGCCATAGCCGACGCCGCCGTAAGGGTAGGGCCCGTAGTAGGGGTCGTAGGTGTCGTAGTCACGCACCTGGCGCAAGCGTTTTTCCAGGCGCATGTCGGCGCTTACCAGCAGGTCGCCGGATGCCCCTCGGGCAGGGCGCAGGCCATGCTGGTCGAGTGCGCCGCTGACGGCATCGGCCAGTTGCGCCGGGTCGGCATTGGCCGAGCCGCTGGGCAGTTGGCCGTTGCGCCAGCTCCAGCTGCGGTAGCGCCCGTAATCCCGGGCGGGTGCCGGGTAGGCACTGCTGTCGAAGGTGTTGGCCGCCTGGGCGGGGGCCGGCGGCAACGGGCGGCTGCTGGCTACGTAGGGGTTGCTGCCCTGGCAGCCAGCCAAGGCAAGCGGCAGCAGGGCCAGGCACAACAGACGGTACGGCATGTATTCCTCCCGGCGGGGCGGGTTAGCGGGGGCGGCACACCCAGTGCAGGTAGCGGCCAAGCCCGGCGAAGCCTGGGTGACGGCGGTAGGCCAGTTCCATTTCCAGCAGGTCGAGCAGCTCGGCCTTGCCCTGGAACTCTTTGGGCATGTAGTCGTGGAAAACCCGCACACCGCTCTCGCTTTCAACCTGCCACATAGGGTCAAGTTGCGCCTTGAGTTCGCGTGGATCAAGCGGTTTTTGTGGGGTCAGGCTCTGTTTTTCGCCTTCCAGCCGGTTGCTGCGCAACTTGCGGAAATGGCCCTTGAGCAGGTTGCGATAGACCAGTGCGTCGCGGTTGTAGAAGGCCAGTGACAGCCACCCGCCGGGCGCCGTGAGCTGGTGCAGTACGGGCAGGATGCTTTCCGGTTCTGCCAGCCATTCGAGCACGGCGTGGCACAGCACCAGGTCGTAGGGTTCGGTGAGCTGGCCAAGCAGGTCTTGCCAGGGGGCCTGGATGAACGTGGCGGCCTGGCCGGCCTCGGCGAAGCGTGCCCGGGCGCCGTCAAGCATGGGGGCGGCGGGTTCGGCCAGGGTCAGGTGATGGCCACGCTGGGCCAGCCACAAGGCCATGTGGCCCAACCCGGCACCGATGTCGAGGATGCGCAGGGGGCGGTCGGGCAGTGCCTCGGCCAGGTCGGCCTGGAGCACGGCCAGGCGGATCGCACCTTTGGCGCCACCGTAGATCTTCTCTGCAAAGCGGGTGGCCAGTTCATCGAAGTGACGGTCGTTCATCGGGCGAAGCGCCTCTCGCTGTCGGCCAGCTTGGCCCGCACCACCTGGTCCATGTCCAGGCCCAGTTCGCTGCACAGCAGCAACAGGTAAAGCACTACGTCACCGACTTCCTGGCCAACGTGGGCCAGTTTGTCGTCAGGCAGCTGGCGCGATTCGTCTTCGCTCAGCCATTGGAAAATTTCCACCAGCTCGGCCATTTCGACGCTGGCGGCCATGGCCAGGTTCTTCGGGCTGTGGAAGCCGCGCCAGTCGTTGTTGTCGCGGATCTGGTGCAGGCGTTGGGTGAGTTCTTGCAGGTTCATCGGGGGTCTCCTAATGCTGCATAGCTTCTGCCCAGGCCCGATGCAAAGCAAGCGCATAACACCAGGGCTTGCACGGTCCCTGTAGGAGCGGCCTTGTGTCGCGATGGGGCGCACAGCGGCCCCCGGGTTTCAGCTTCGCCGCTGAAATTGCTGGGGCCGCCTTGCGGCCCGATCGCGACACATGGCCGCTCCTACAGGGGACCCCACTGTCCTGACATATGCAGTATGTCTCCGTGCCCATCGAGCCGCAGCGCTCCGGCAGGCCCCGCCTCACTGGCACTGAGCACCACCTCCGACGGCAACCGCACCGGTTTGCGGAAGTCCACTTCAAAGGCATAGCCGCTGTGCGGCAGGTGCCCACGCAGTGCCGCCAGCGCCATGGCCTTGCTCCACATGCCATGGGCAATGGCCGTGGGGAAGCCGAACAGCCGGGCACTGGCGGCACTGAGGTGGATAGGGTTGTAGTCCCCGCACACCTTGGCATAACGCCGGCCGATGTCACTGTCGGCGTACCAGCGGGTGGCCTCCTGCAATGGCGCAGGCTCATCTTCGGCCGGGGCCGCTGCTTCGCCCTCCAGCTTCAGCCCGCGCACCAGCATGCGGCTGGTTTCGCGCCAGAGCAGGCCGATGCCATCTTCGGCTTCGGTGACCAGGTCGAAGGTGCCGCCCTTGGCATGGGGTTGCAGGTTGTGTGCGTGCACCGAGAAACGCAGCCCTTCGATACCGCCAAGCGGGCGCAGGACTTCGATGCGGTTGTACAGATGCACCAGGCCCAGCAGCGGAAAGGGGAAACCCGGGGCGGTCATCAACTGCAACTGCAACGTGAACGCCATGACATGGGGGTAAGTGCCCGGCAGGCGGCCATCGTCGGGAAAGTGGCAGAGCTTGCGATAGGCGCTCAGGTTGCCCGGCTGAACCCGGATGAAGCAGCGCAGGCCATCGTCCGGCAGGCGGTCACCGCTGATCGCGCGCTTGCGTGCTGCACGCAGGTACAGGCTGGCGCGCGACGCCGGGCTGTGCAGGTCTTGCCAGTGTCGGCTCATGCTCAGGCCCCCATCAATGCTTGGCCGCACACCCGCAGCACCTGGCCGTTCACCGCGCCGGAGCCAGGTTGACTGAGCCAGGCGATGGCTTCGGCGACGTCCTGTGGGCGCCCCCCCTGGCCCAGCGAGCTAAGGCGCCGCCCGGCTTCGCGCAGGCCCATGGGCATGGCGGCTGTCATGTGGGTTTCGATAAAGCCGGGGGCCACTGCGTTGATGCTGCCACCACGCTCGGCGAGGCGGGGTGCCCAGGCCTGGGCCAGGCCGATCAGCCCGGCCTTGCTTGCGGCATAGTTGGCCTGACCGCGGTTGCCGGCGATGCCACTGACCGAGGCCAGCAGGGTGATGCGCGCGTTTTCGCCCAGTGCGCCGTTGTCATACAGCGCCTGGGTCAGTACTTGCGGTGCCTTGAGGTTGACCGCCATGACCGCGTCCCAGTAGTCCGGCGTCATGTTGGCCAAGGTCTTGTCGCGGGTGATGCCAGCGTTGTGCACCACGATGCCGTCGGGCAGGGCCGCGAGCAGTTGCGTTGCCGCGTCGCTGGCACAGATATCCAGTGGCAATGCCTTGCCGCCCAGGCGTGCGGCAAGGGCGTCGAGGTCCTGGCTGGCTGGCGGCACATCGAGCAGCAGCACATCGGCGCCGTCCCGTGCCAGGGTTTCGGCAATGGCAGCGCCGATGCCGCGCGCTGCCCCGGTGATGAGCGCGCGGCGGCCGGCCAGCGGGCGGGTCCAGTCCTCCACCTGCTGGGTGCAGGCGTCCAGGCGCAGTACCTGGCCAGAGATGAACGCGCTTTTGGGCGAAAGGAAGAAGCGCAGGGCACCCTCCAGCTGGTTCTCGGCACCGGTCGCGACATACAGCAGCTGGGCCGTCGCGCCATTGCGCAGTTCTTTGGCCAGCGAGCGGCTGAAGCCTTCAAGGGCCCGCTGGGCAACGCTGGCCAGCGGATTGTCGAGGCTTTCCGGCGCACGGCCCAGCACCACCACGTGGGCACAGGGCGCCAGGCTACGCAACAACGGCTGGAAAAATTCGCGCAACTGCTTCAGTGAATCACTGTCGGACAAATGACTGGCATCGAACACCACGGCCTGGATTTTCGGCCCCAGGCCGGCCACCCAGGCGTCGGCCTGAAGGTTGTCGGCATTGAAGCGGTAAACCTCGTCGGTCAGGCGTGGAGCGATGGCTTCCACCTGGCTTGCCAGTGGCCCGCCACCCAGTACCAGGGCCCCCTCCACCGGGCGCAGGCGGCCGGCCTGCCAGCGCTCCAGTGGCGCCGGGCGTGGCAGGCCAAGGGCATCCACGAGGCGGCGGCCGAGGTTGGAGTTGGCAAAACCGAGGTAGCGATCGCTCATGAGTGGGTCTCCGCAAAGGCAAGCTTGAAAGTGTGGACCAACTTTGTGGCAAGGTCGTTCGAACGCGGTAAAAACACCTAGGCTGTACGGATCAAAATGTTTCAGGAGGAACAAGCACATGCGTTCACTTCGCCGGGTCGCGATCCTGGGCGGCAACCGAATCCCCTTTGCCCGCTCCAATGGCGCCTACGCCACGGCCAGCAACCAGGCGATGCTCACCGTCGCCCTCGAAGGGCTGATTGAACGCTACCGCCTGCATGGGCTGCGGCTGGGTGAGGTGGTGGCGGGTGCGGTGCTGAAGCACTCGCGGGACATGAACCTGACCCGCGAATGTGTGCTGGGTTCGCGCCTGTCGCCGCAGACGCCGGCCTATGACATCCAGCAAGCCTGTGGCACGGGGCTTGAGGCGGCGCTGCTGGTGGCCAACAAGATTGCCCTGGGGCAGATCGACAGCGGTATTGCCGGCGGGGTGGACACCACCTCGGATGCGCCGATTGCGGTCAGCGAAGGTTTGCGCCATATCCTGCTAGCGGCGAACCGTGGCAAGAACCTGGGCGAGCGGCTGAAACCCTTCCTGCAACTGCGACCTCACCACCTGAAGCCCGAGTTGCCACGCAATGGCGAACCGCGCACCGGGCTGTCGATGGGCGAGCATTGCGAGCGCATGGCCCAGGCCTGGCGCATAGGCCGCGCCGAGCAGGATGAACTGGCACTGCACAGCCACCAGAAGCTGGCTGCCGCCTATGCCGAAGGCTGGCAGGATGACCTGCTGACGCCGTTTCTATCGCTCACCCGCGACAACAACCTGCGCCCGGACCTGACCCTTGAGCAGTTGGCCAGGCTCAAGCCCGCTTTCGACCGAAGTGGGCTGGGCACGTTGACTGCCGGCAACTCCACGCCGCTGACCGACGGTGCTTCGCTGCTGCTGCTGGGCAGCGAAGAATGGGCAGCGCAGCAAGGGCTGCCGGTGCTGGCCTATCTGGTTGATGGTGAGACGGCAGCGGTGGACTTCGTCAGCGGTCGCGAAGGGCTGTTGATGGCGCCCGTGTATGCCGTGCCGCGCTTGCTGGCGCGCAACGGCCTGACGTTGCAGGACTTTGACTACTACGAGATTCACGAAGCTTTCGCTGCCCAGGTGCTGTGCACGCTCAGGGCCTGGGAAGATGCTGACTACTGTCGGGAGCGGTTGGGGCTGGAGGCACCGCTTGGGGCGATTGACCGCAGCAAGCTGAATGTAAAAGGCAGCTCGCTGGCGGCCGGGCACCCGTTTGCGGCGACTGGCGGGCGGATACTGGCCAACCTGGCGAAGTTGCTGGCGACCGCGGGGAAGGGGCGAGGGTTGATATCGATTTGTGCGGCGGGTGGGCAGGGGGTCACGGTCATCGTTGAGCGATGACCGGACTTCCTGTGGGAGCGGGCGCGCCCGCGAAACAGGCAACGCAGTGGATGGCACCGGCTTTGCCGGTGTTCGCGGGCAAGCCCGCTCCCACAGGGATCGCGCAGGCTTTCAGGTTTGAATAAAAGTCTCCCACATCGGGACTGCGCCTGACTGGACTATAAGTGAGCTGTTAGGCTTGTCTGCTCAGAACTACAAGAAGCCACCATGCCGATCATCGGACACCCCCGCGCCATTCCAGCGCTGGACCATCTGCCCAGGCCCCTCTATGCCCGTGCCGAAAGCCTCGGCGCGGGGTCCTGGACTACTCGGCACCAGCACGACTGGGTGCAGTTTTCCTACGCCATCAGTGGCGTACTTGGCATTTACACCCATGACGGCAGTTACTTTGCTCCGCCCCAGTGGGGCGTGTGGATCCCTGCCGATGCCGAGCACGAAGTGGTCACATCGATGCAAGCCGAGATGCGCAGCCTGTACGTGCGCCGCGATGCCTGCCCGTGGGCGCCGGCGCAATGCCGGGTGCTGGAAGTGACGCCGCTGGCGCGCGAGCTGATCAAGCAGTTCTGCCTGTTCCCGGCGGATTACCCCGAGGGTGACAGCGCCGAGGCGCGCCTGGTGGCAGTGCTGCTTGACCAGTTGCGGACCTTGCCTGAGGTCGGGTTCTCGCTACCGTTGCCACGCCACCCGGGGTTACTGGCGCTGTGCAACGGTTTGATCGCCTCGCCGGACCAGGCGCAGACGTTGCAGCAGTGGGCGCGGGAGCTGGGGTGTTCGGAGAAGACACTGATGCGGCTGTTTCAGCGGGAGACCGGGTTGAGCTTTCGTAGCTGGCGCCAGCGTATGCGGTTGCTGTCGTCGCTGGCGTTGCTGGAGGCGGGGGAGAGTGTGACCGAGGCGGCGCTGGGGTGTGGGTATGACTCCACCTCGGCCTACATTGCAGCGTTCAAGCAGTTGTTTGGGGCGACTCCGGGGGAGTTGAAGCTCTAGGTATTGTGCAGCCTGTACAGGCCCTATCGCTGGCAAGCCAGCTCCCACAGGTACTGCACAGCCCTTGAGGGCAGCGGGGTCCTGTGGGAGCTGGCTTGCCAGCGATAGGGCCGGTACAGGTAGTGCATCAATCAGGTACGGAACCTGCGCACCAGCGCATCCAGCTCATTGGATAGCCCTGCCAGGCTCTCGGAGTCGTGGCGGGCCGCCTGGGCCAGTTCGGCTACCAGCTGCGCATCCCCGTGGATCTGGCTGATGTGCCGGTTGATGTCCTCGGCCACCTGGTGCTGTTCCTCGGCTGCCGTGGCGATCTGCGTGTTCATGTCGCGGATCACGTCCACCGACTCCCGGATCTGCCCGAAGCTGTCGCGGGCCAGGCCAATGCGGCTCACCGATTGCTGCGACACTTCCAGGCTGGCATGCATCTGCTCGGCCACTTCGGCCGTGCGGCTGGCCAGGTTGCCCAGCAGGCCGTCGATTTCTGCGGTGGAGTCGGCCGTGCGCTTGGCCAGTGCCCGCACTTCGTCTGCCACCACGGCAAAGCCGCGGCCCTGTTCACCCGCTCGGGCCGCTTCGATGGCGGCGTTCAGTGCCAGCAAGTTGGTTTGCTCGGCAATCGAGCGGATGGTGCCGAGGATCGACTGGATAGCGTTACTGTCGCGCTCCAGTTGCTGGATCGACTGCGCCGACTGTTCAATTTCCTGGCTCAGGCGATCGACGCTGTTTACCGCAGCATCAATCTGCTGCTGGCCTTCACGGGCCTGCTGCTGGCCGCTGTCGGCCGATTGCGCCGCCTGGCTGCATGAGCGAGCCACTTCGTTGGCGGTGGCGACCATTTCATGGAAGGCGGTGGACACCATGTCCACGGCTTCGCGCTGGCGGCCTGCGGCCTCGGCCATGTCGCTGGAGACACGGGTTGAACTGGTGGAGGTGCTGAGGATCTTGCCGGCGGCCGCACCGATGTGCTGAATCAGGCTACGAATGGCCCCCAGGAACTGGTTGAACCAGCTGGCCAGTTGCGCGGTTTCGTCGCGGCCACGGATTTCCAGGTTGCGGGTCAGGTCACCTTCGCCTTGGGCAATGTCTTCCAGGCCGTTGGTAACGCTGTTGATCGGGCGCACGATCAGCTTGGCGAAGGCCGCTCCGACTACGGCGAACAACGCGGCCAGCACCACGGCGATGGCGCCGATCAGCCAGGTTAGCCGGGTAGTGGTCTGCATCACTTCGCTTTGTTCGATCAGGCCGATGAAGGTCCAGCCCAGTTGCTCGTCGGGGTAGACGTTGGCCATGAAGCGCACGCCATTGAGCTCGACCTCGACCAGGCCTTTGCCGGCCTTGGCCAACTCGGCATAGCCGTCGCCAAAGCTCGCCAGTTGCTTGAAGTTGTGGCCGGCGTCGCGTGGGTCGACCATCACGTTGCCGTTGCTTTCCACCAGCATCAGGTAGCCACTTTCGCCCAGCTTGATCTGCTTGACGATTTCAGTCAGGCCCTTGAGCGACACGTCAATGTTGACCACACCACCGGGGTTGCCAAGCTGGTTGGCGACGGCGCGCACGGTGCTGACCAGCACCGCGTCGTCGGCGGCCCAGTAGTAGGCGCCGGTGCGCACGGTCTTGCCCGGGTTGGCCATGGCCAGCTGGTACCAAGGGCGTGGACGCGGGTCGTAGTTGACGAACTTTTGCCCGGCCGGCCAGCCGACATAGCCACCGTCACTGACCCCGTAGGATACGTAGGCGTAGTTTGGGTGCGAGTCTGCCAGGCGGGTGAAGAAGTCCAGCAGTTGCTTGTCCTGCTCGCCCAGTTCGTAGGACGGGTTGGCGCTGGTGAACTTGTTCAGGTTGCTGCCGGTGGCGGCGACCATGGGTTGCGCAGCCAGGTACTCGACGTTCTGGTTGATACCCTGGAAGAAGATGTTCATCGCGTTGCTGACCTGGCGGATTTCCCGGCTGCTGCCGTCGAGGAATCCGTCGCGGGCTTCACCACGCAGGTTGAGGACCACCAGGGTGGCCACAAGGACGATGGGCAAGCCGGCGATGACCGCGAATGCCCAGGTCAGTTTCTGTTTGATGCTCATCGACGCTCCCGAAATTTTTATTGTCGACACACGAGGCAGGTAGCAACTGCATCGGCAGCATCCGGGTTTTATGTAGGAAAACGCCCGTATTTATTGGATTAAGTCGTACTTGGTGACTATTCGGTCGCGTTTGGACGTATATGGCATACCAAACCCTGCTGACAGTTCAGTGACAACAGCTGCCAGCAGCACCGTTGGCCAGGTCCTTGAGGATCGGGCAGTCCGGGCGGTCGTCTCCCTGGCAATGCGAAACCAGCTCGCCAAGGGTATCGCGCAGGCTCACCAATTCCTCGATACGCCGGTTCAGCTCATCGATGTGCTGCAGGGCCAGCGCCTTCACATCGGCGCTGGCTCGTTGGCGGTCCTGCCACAGGGTCAGCAGCTTGCCGACCTCTTCGAGGGAAAAGCCCAGGTCACGGGAGCGCTTGATGAAGGCCAGGCTGTGCAAGTCTTCGGCCTGGTACAGGCGGTAGCCGCTGTCACTGCGTGTGGCAGGCTTTAGCAGGCCGATGGATTCGTAGTAGCGGATCATCTTGGTGCTGAGCCCGCTGCGGCGGGCGGCCTGGCCGATATTCATGGTGTCTCCTGGTTGCTGCTGGTGGGTTTCCACGCTTTGAGCCACAGCGCGTTGCTGACCACGCTGACGCTGGACAGGGCCATGGCGGCGCCAGCCAGTACCGGGTTGAGGTAACCCAGCGCGGCCAGCGGGATACCAACCAGGTTGTAAATGAACGCCCAGAACAGGTTCTGGCGAATCTTCGCATAAGTCTTGCGGCTGATCTCCAGGGCTGCCGGCACCAGGCGTGGGTCGCCGCGCATCAGGGTGATACCGGCGGCCTGCATGGCCACGTCGGTACCGCCACCCATGGCAATGCCGATGTCGGCGGCGGCCAGTGCCGGGGCATCGTTGATGCCATCGCCGACCATTGCGACCACGCCATCCTGCTTGAGCGCGGCCACGGTAGCCGCCTTGTCGGCGGGCAGCACTTCGGCGTGCACGTCGTCGATGCCCAGGGCATCGGCAACCACTTTGGCGCTGCCGCGGTTGTCGCCGGTCAGCAGGTGGCTGGTGATGTGTTGTGCATGCAGGGTGTCGATGGCTTGCGCAGCACCGGGCTTGAGGCTGTCACCAAAGGCGAACAGGCCCAGCACACGCGGTTGCGCGCCGCGTTCGATCAGCCACGACAGGGTGCGCCCCTCGGCTTCCCAGGCTTGGGCCTTGGCAGCCAGGTCGCCGGGTTGCAGGGCGCTTTCGTCGAGCAGGCGGCGGTTGCCCAGCGCCAGCTCGCGGCCCTCCACGCGCCCGGCGATGCCACGCCCGGTCAGCGACTGGCTGTCGGTAACGCTCGGCACGTCCAGCCCTTGTTCGGCGCAGGCATCCAGCACCGCTTTGGCCAGTGGGTGCTCGCTGCCGCGCTGCAGGGCGCCGGCCAAGCGATGCAGGTCGGCGCTGCTGCCTGCCTGCGCCTGGCTGTGGACCACCCGCGGGCTGCCGGAGGTAAGGGTACCGGTCTTGTCGAAGACCACACGGTTCACCGCATGGGCACGCTCCAGGGCTTCGGCGTCCTTGATCAGGATGCCGTGGCGGGCGGCTACCCCGGTTCCGGCCATGATTGCTGCAGGCGTGGCCAGGCCCAGGGCGCAGGGGCAGGCGATGACCAGCACGGCAACAGCGTTGATCAGCGCTGTTTCCAGTGGTGCGCCGGCCAGCCACCAGCCGGTCAGGGTGATCAGGGCCAGCACCAGTACGGCTGGGACGAACACCTGGCTGACCCGGTCGACCAGTTTCTGGATCGGCGCCTTGGCGGCTTGGGCGTCTTCGACCAGGCGGATGATTCGGGCCAGCACGGTTTCGGTGCCCAGCGCCTGGGTGCGTACCAGCAACCGGCCTTCGCCATTGATGGCGCCGCCGGTTACGTTGTCGCCAGGTTGCTTGGGCACCGGCAGGCTCTCGCCGCTGATCAGGGCCTCATCGGCATGGCTGCTGCCGTCTTCGACCACACCATCGACCGGGAAGCGCTCGCCGGGCTTGACCAGGACCAGGTCACCCAGGCGCAACTGGGCGATGGCCACGTCTTCCTCCCGGCCATCGACCACACGCAAGGCCCGTTCCGGGCGTAGGGCTTCGAGGGCGCGGATGGCACTGGCGGTCTGGCGCTTGGCACGGCTTTCCAGGTACTTGCCCAGCAACACCAGGGCAATGACCACTGCGGAGGCTTCGAAGTACAGGTGCGGGACCATGCCGGCGGGGGCCTGTGCCCAATGATACAGGCTCAGGCCGTACCCGGCGCTGGTGCCCAGGGCCACCAGCAGGTCCATGTTGCCGGCACCGGCGCGCACGGCCTTCCAGGCCGCTACATAAAAGCGGGCGCCGAGAATGAACTGCACCGGCGTGGCCAGCAGGAACTGCGCCCACGCCGGCAACATCCAGTGCAGGCCGAACGGCTGCACGAGCATTGGCAAGACCAGCGGGAGGGCCAGCAGCAAGGCTGCCCCGACTGCCAAGCGCTCATTGCGCAAGCGGCGTTGGGCAGTGCTTTGGTCGTTGTTGGCCGCTTGCGGCAAGCTGGCGCTGTAGCCGGCTTTTTCAACGGTGGCGATCAGCAGATGGTTGTCGAGGGCAGCGAGCACCTCGAGGTGCGCGCGTTCGCTGGCCAGGTTGACGCTGACCTGCTCGACCCCGGGCAACTTGCCCAGGGCGCGCTCTACGCGCCCGACGCAACTGGCGCAGGTCATGCCGCCAATCTGCAGTTCGACGGTACGGGTGGGCACGCCGTAGCCGGCTTCGCGCACGGCGTCGACCAGGGCGGGCAGGCTGTTGGCCGGGGCCTGGACCCGGGCCTGTTCGGTGGCGAGGTTGACGCTGACCTGTTCAGCGCCGGTGACCTTGCGCAAGGCGCGCTCGACTCGGCCGGCACAGCTGGCGCAGGTCATGCCGGAGATCGGCAGGTCGTAAGTGGTGGATGCGGGCATGGCTCTCCTCCTTGGACAGGCCTCCAGCATCAACCTTGCCACCCAGGTAAGGTCAATAGCCCAGGCCGGCTCGCTTCAACTCCAGCCCATGTTGCCCCATGGCGATGCGGTATTTGTTGATCTGGCCCGCCTGCAGGTTCAAACGTGTACTGCGTTGGTCTTCGATGCCCGCTGCACAGCCTGGCATCTGCCCTGGTAGCAGGCGCAGACGCACATCCACCGGGCCGGGTGGCAGGTTGAACGAGGTGGATTGCTCCTGGAACACGCGCCCGGAGAGCTGGTCGTTGAGGTAGACGCCAATTTCGCAGCTGGTGGCCACCTCCAGGCGCTCCCGGGAAATGATCAGTACGCTGTAGTCCGAGTTGCCCTCGGCGCTGGCCGGTGGCACCGCAGCCAGCGTGCTCAATAGCCCGACGACGCCCAATGCTGCCCTGAACATGAAAAGTCTCCTGCTTGCCTGATCGTCAAACGCGAAGCTTGGCCGACGCCGCCGCGGATTGCCAGCCCGGCTGTTGTTGGCAGTGCTTGACCTTGCCCCGATGGCAAGCTTGAGACTTGTTGAAAACCTGAAGGAGAGTCCCCCATGCAAGTGTTCAATGTACAAGGCATGACCTGTGGCCATTGCGTGAAAGCCGTGACCCGGGCAGTGCAGGAGCAGGATGCTGCGGCCAAGGTCGAGATCGACCTGGCGGCTAAACAGGTGCGCGTGCAGAGTGAGTTGGCCCAGGAGCAGATTCTTACGGCTATCCGGGATGAAGGTTACCAGGCCGAACTTGCCTGAAGGCTTACCTGGTTTGTTGCAAATGTTTTCATACTGATGGGGTCCACAGCAGGTAGAATCACCCACTTGCTTAGCCTGCTATGGATTCCTGATGAACCTGCGAATGGTGCTCATCCTGGGCGCACTCAGTGCGTTCGGGCCCTTGGCGATCGACTTCTATCTGCCCGCCTTCCCGGCCATGGCACAGGCGTTCGCTACCGATGAAAAACACGTGCAGGCCACCTTGGCCGCCTACTTCCTGGGCCTGTCCATCGGCCAGTTGGGCTACGGGCCGGTTGCTGACCGCTTTGGGCGCCGCAAACCGCTGATGTTCGGGGTGACCCTGTTCACCCTGGCGTCACTGGCCTGTGCCTACGCCCCTAACCTCGACACCCTGGTGTTGGCGCGCTTCGTCCAGGCATTGGGCGGTTGTGCCGGCATGGTGCTGTCGCGGGCCATCGTCAGCGACAAGTGCGACCCGGTGGCGTCGGCCAAGGTGTTTTCGCAACTGATGCTGGTGATGGGCCTGGCGCCGATCCTGGCACCGATGCTGGGTGGGGTGTTGGTCAACCTGGCCGGGTGGCAGTCGATCTTCCTGGTACTGAGCCTGTTCAGTGCAGGCTGCCTGCTGGCGGTCAGCCTGGGCCTGCCGGAAAGCCTGCCTGCGCACATACCGCGTCAGCCGCTGTCCGGTGCGCTGCGCCAGTATCTGCGCCTGCTGGCTGACCGGGTGTTCCTGGGCCATGCCTTGACCGGTGGTATCGCCATCGCCGGTATGTTTGCCTACATCGCCGGTTCGCCTTTCGTGTTCATCAAGCTTTATGACGTACCGGCCGAGCACTACGGCTGGTTCTTCGGCAGCAATGCTGCGGGCTTTATCCTGGTGGCACAGGTGAATGCCCGCTTGCTGGCCAAGCGTGGGCCGGCTTTCCTGCTGGCGCGTGCGGTGTGGCTGTATCTGGCTGCGGGCCTGGTGCTGCTGGGCGTGGCGGCGCTGCGGCCAACGCAGCTGTGGCCGTTGCTGGTGCCGCTGTTCGTCTGCATTGCCAGCCTTGGCTGCATCATCCCAAATGCCTCTGCATGCGCCATGAGCGGGCAGGGTGCACGGGCCGGCAGCGCCTCGGCATTGATGGGCTGCGTGCAGTTCAGCGTCGCCGCAGGCGCGGCGGCGCTGGTCGGGCTGCTGCATGATGGCAGTGCGGTGCCGATGGCGCTGGTGATCAGCCTGTGCGGGGCACTGGCGGTCAGTGTCGCGCTGCTGACCCGGCGCTTGCAGGCCAAGCGTCCCGCATGAGCGGGTGAGGTGCCTGCAGGCGGGTTTCCAGCGTGGCGACAAAGGCCCGCGCCTCGGCCTCGCTGCGGAAACTGACCACGTGTTGATCGAGCTGGACCTGCCAGGGGCAGGCAGGGTTGCGGCTCGATGCACTGACGACAATTTTCATCGCGGCATACCTCCAGAGGGGGGAGCCGCTCAAGTGTAGCGCCGCCTTCCCCAGCTGCCATGAGCTGGCTCAGTGTCCTGACTGACGGTCGAAGGGCGTAACGCCCGCTAGTCTGTGGAACCTTCGCTTTATCTCGCGCTATTTACGGAAGACGGCTGTGGGCCGTATCTGAAATTGCAGCAAGCCTTTTTTCATCAAGATATTTCAGCACGCTGGCGAGTGCTATCGGCGCGCTGGCTGACCGGGACTCGCGCCACTTTTCGGTACCTGTTCACTGCTTGCCATGGGTAGGCATACCCAGTGGCTTTTGACGCAAAAGCTGCGGCGCGTCGCCGTCTGAGCGACGTTTGTAGCGGCTTATACTGGCGAACCAGGCCAGTGCCAGCGAGAGGGGCTTCCCTGCCAGGGTTGGCCATCGCATCCACACCGTGAACTTGCAGGGAGTTACAAGGACATGAACGCAGCCAGCAGTATCAGCCAGATCGCCAGCCTGATGGCCGACCCCAAACGCAGTGCCATGTTGTGGGCATTGATTGACGGTACGCCACGGCTGGCCAATGAACTTGCAATTATGACCGGCCTGACGTCGTCTTCAGCTTGCGCTCATCTTTCGCTGCTGTCGTCGGCGGGTTTGCTCAGGCATGAAGCACGGGGCCGCAAACGCTATTTCCGGCTGGCGACCCCGCAGGTAGGGGCGGCGGTCGAGGCCCTGGCCAGCGTGCAACTGCAAAGCGCCAGGGGCGAGCGGGCCAAGGCGCCTGCATCACCGCTGCCCATGTCGATGCGCAGGGCGCGCCGCTGCGGTGACCACCTGGGCGGTGAGATGGCCGGTGAGTTGTATCACCGCATGATAGTGGCCGGTTGGCTGGAGGGCAGCGGCAGGCAACTGATGGTGAGTGATGAGGGACGAGCGCAATTGGCGCTTGTCGGGGTTTACATCGATGCCCTGGCGCCAGACCAGCAACGCGGCTGTGTGATCTGCCGCTGCACCGAGTGGAACGACCAGGCGCCGCACCTGGGGGGCGTGCTGGGCCAGGCTTTGTTCAGGCTGTTCCTGCAATCTGGCTGGATGCGTGAGGCAGAGGACACGCGGGCACTGCATATCTCGGCGCTGGGTATCCAGCAGATCAATCGCATCGCCCGCGTGGCGACGTTGCAGGTCGGGTGAACGCAACGCCGTCCTTCAATCAGACCAACCGGGCATCCAGGCTGTTCTGCGCCAGGCGTCGGGCCTGGTCTTGCGTCATGCCCAGGTGGGTGTGCAGGGCGTGGAAGTTTTCCGTGACGTAGCCGCCGAAGTAGGCCGGGTCGTCCGAGTTGACTGTGACTTTCACGCCGCGCTCGAGCATGTCGAGGATGTTGTGCTGGCTCATGTGGTCGAACACGCAGAGCTTGGTGTTGGACAGCGGGCACACCGTGAGCGGGATCTGTTCCTCGATGATGCGTTGCATCAGGCGCTCGTCCTCGATGGCGCGCACGCCATGGTCGATACGCTTGATGTGCAGCAGGTCCAGCGCTTCCCAGATGTACTCGGGCGGGCCTTCTTCACCGGCATGGGCAACGGCGACGAAGCCTTCGCTGCGGGCACGGTCGAACACGCGCCGGAACTTGCTCGGCGGGTGGCCCATTTCCGAGCTGTCCAGGCCAACGGCGATGAACGCATCGCGGAACGGCAAAGCCTGGTCGAGGGTTTTTTGCGCTTCCTCTTCACTGAGGTGGCGCAGGAAGCTGAGGATCAGGCCACTGCTGATACCCAGTTGCTCGCGGCCATCCTTCAGCGCCTGATTGATGCCATTGAGCACCACTTCGAAGGGGATGCCGCGGTCGGTGTGGGTTTGCGGGTCGAAGAACGGTTCGGTGTGAATCACGTTCTGCGCCTTGCAGCGTTGCAGGTAGGCCCAGGTCAGGTCGTAGAAGTCCTGCTCGGTGCGCAGCACGTCGGCGCCCTGGTAATACAGGTCGAGGAACTCTTGCAGGTTGTTGAAGGCATAGGCGCTGCGCAGGGCCTGCACATCGCCCCAGGGCAGGGCGATCTTGTTGCGCTCGGCCAGGGCGAACAGCAACTCGGGCTCCAGTGAGCCTTCCAGGTGCAGGTGCAGTTCGGCCTTGGGCAGGGCGTTCAACCAGTCATACATATAGGGGTTTCTCAATCAGGTACGGTTGCCGCCATTCTACAGGGCCTGGCCGGGCATTGCGCCCGGCCAGGCTGCGACCCGGTGAATCACCAGACCAAGGGTTCACCCTTGTAGTTGATGAAGCGCAGGCCGCCGTTGCCGCTTTGTGCGTTGATCTGGTCGAGCATGCCGCGGGTGCTGGTGAGCACGTCGATTTCGGCGTTTTCGCCGCCCATGTCGGTTTTAACCCAGCCAGGGTGCATGGCCAGCACGCAAAGGTCGGGGCGCTGCAGTTCGACGACGAAGCTGTTGATCATTGAGTTCAGCGCGGCTTTGCTGGCTTTGTACAGGCAGATTTCACCCCCGTCGGGGATAGTCACGCTGCCCAGGATCGAGCTCATGAAGGCCAGCACGCCGCTGCCTTCACGTACCTGGCCAGCCAGGCGGCGGGCGACGCGGATCGGTGCAACGGCGTTGGTCATGAACAGGTCGCCGATGTCGTTGTTGCTTACCGCCTCCAGGTCTTGCGGCAGGGGGCCCATGACACCGGCGTTGACGAACACCAGGTCGAACACCTGGCCTTGCAGGCGCTGCTGCAGGCCATCGAGTTGGGCGGTGTTGTTCATTTCCAGCTGCTCGATGCGCACGCCGGGTACGTCCGCCAGTGCACCGGGTTGCTGCGGGTTGCGGACGGTGGCGGTGATGTTCCAGCCGTCTTCGTGCAGGCGTTGCACCAGGCCCAGGCCAAGCCCGCGGGAGGCGCCGATGATCAATGCGGTTTTTGAATTAGCCATTGGAACATTCCTTTATCGGTTCAGGAAAAGGAATTGAGCATAGTGCAACCGGGGGCCGCTTTGCGGCCCTTTCGCGACACAAGGCCGCTCCTACAGGGGATCGCGTACTCTTGTAGGAGCGGCCTTGTGTCGCGAAAGGGCTGCAAAGCAGCCCCGGCAATCTCAAGCCTTGCCCGCCGCCTGGCTAAAAAACGATCAGTCGCGCCGCACCCTTGCCTGACCGGGCGCTTCGCCTGTTGGCGCACGGGTTATCCACAGGCTGGTCCACAGTTATTGTGTGCAAGCCCAGAAGGCTACTGGGAAGCTGGCTTGGCTGCATGTTGGGGATAACTCTCCACCTTTCAGCAGTTTGCGGCTGTCATCAAACGGTGATCAAAATATGATCAAAGCGCTGTAGGCCTTTAGAGTCGCAGGCTGCAAGGGGCTGCCCCAAGCTTATCCACAGCCCGGCCCACAGTTGTTGTGGGCAATGTTCAGCGTGCTTCGAGCAGGATGCGCCCGCGGCTCAGGTCGGCCAGTTGCTGCTGTAGCGGTGCCAGGTGGGCGTCGCCGAGCGCAATCAGCAGGTCGACGCCATTGGCCGTGAATTGTTCATCCAGCACCAGGCCATCAACCTCAGCCAGGCGCAACTTCACCAGTGCCAGTTCGCTGAAACTGCAACTGCAGGTGAATTCGCTGCGCTGCACCAGCAGCCGCTTGGGCGCCTGCTGCAGGCACTTGTTGGCACCGCCGCCATAGGCTCTGGCCAGGCCGCCGGTACCCAGTTGGATACCGCCATACCAACGGATCACCAGCACCACCACCTGGTCGCAGTCCTGCGCCTCGATGGCTGCCAGAATCGGCCGCCCGGCAGTGCCGCCGGGTTCGCCGTCATCGCTGCTGCGGTACTGCGCGCCAAGCTTCCAGGCCCAGCAATTGTGGGTGGCGGCCAGGTCGCTGTGGCGTTCGATGAAGCTCATCGCTTCGGCGGCACTGCTGATCGGCCCGGCGAGGGTAATGAAGCGGCTTTTGCGAATTTCCTCGCGGTATTCGCAGAGGTCAAGCAGGGTAGAAGGCATAAATGACGGTCACACAGCCGGCTTGATGCCGCAGCCCTTCAGAATGATGTGGATAAGGTTGTTGCTCGCGTCTTCCATGTCTTGCTTGGTCAGGCGGCTGCGGCCGGTGACCTGGCAGATCTGGGTGGCGAAGTCAGCGTAGTGCTGGGTACTGCCCCAGAGCAGGAAGATCAGGTGCACCGGGTCGACCGGGTCCATCTTGCCGGCGTCGATCCAGGCCTGGAACACGGCAGCCCGGCCGCGGAACCATTCGCGATAGTCGGCACTGAAGTACTCGGTCAGGCAGGTGCCACCGCTGATCACTTCCATGGCGAAAATGCGCGAGGCCTGCGGGTTGCGCCGCGAGAACTCCATCTTGGTGCGGATGTACTGGCTCAGGGCTTCCCCTGGGTCGTCCTCGACGCTCAAGGCGTTGAAGGTGCTGTCCCACAACTCGATGATGTTGCTGAGCACGGCAATGTACAGGCCCAGCTTGTTGGTGAAGTAATAATGCAGGTTGGCCTTGGGCAACTCCGCCTTGAGGGCGATGGTATTCATGCTGGTGCCCTTGAAACCATGGCGGGCGAATTCGTCCTCGGCGGCCTGGATAATGGCCTGTTCGTTCTTCTGGCGAATGCGGCCTGCGGGCTTGCCCGAGGCAGAGAGGCGGTGCGCAGGGACTTCTAGGGTCATGGACGATTCCGTACGGGTCAGTGGCTGCGGCTGTCGGACAAGATTACCTGCCTGCGCCGAAGTGACAAGCATTTGCGGCAGAGACTGGCATCAACGTGTCGCAGCCAGGCTCTCGAGGAAGCTTTCCAGCACCAGGTTAGGCCGCCGGCCTTTGCGTGTTACCCAACTGAGGCTCAAGTCATAGAAGCGCTGCTGAGGCTTGAGGGCACGCAAGCGGCCTTGCTGCACCCAGAACATGGCGTAATGGTCTGGCAGGTAGCCGATATAGCGCCCGGTGAGGATCAGGAACGCCATGCCTTCGCGGTCCGAAGCACTGGCCGTGCAATTAAGCGCCTGGTAATGGGCCTGAACCTCGGCCGGCAGGCGGAAGGTTGGGGTGATGGCTTCCTGGCTGTTGAGGCGTTGGTCATCGATCTGCAGGTCATCGGCATAGAACAGCGGATGGCCAACGGCGCAATAAAGCAGCGAACGTTCGCTGTACAACGGCTGGTATTCAAGGCCCGACAGCGGGCTGGTCTGGGGGACCACGCCCACATGCAGGCTGCCGTCGAGCACACCGTGTTCAACCTGGCTGGGGGCGATCATGCGGATCTGGATGCGCACGTCGGGGCCGCGGTCCTTGAGTTCGGCCAGGGCATGGGTAATGCGCATGTGCGGCAGGGTGACCAGGTTGTCGGTCAGGCCAATGTTCAGCTCGCCGCGCAAATGCTGGTGCAGGCCGTTGACTTCGGTGCGGAAGCTTTCCAGGGCGCTGAGCAGTTGCAGGGCTGAATGGTAGACCTCGCGGCCTTCTTCGGTTAGCGAAAAGCCGGCGCGTCCGCGCTGGCACAGGCGCAGGCCAAGGCGTTGTTCGAGGTCGTTCATCTGCTGGCTGATGGCCGAGCGGCCGATGCCCAGTACGTTTTCGGCGGCCGAGAAGCCGCCGCACTCGACGACGCTGCGGTAGATCTTCAGCAGGCGGATGTCGAAGTCGCTGACTTGGGCGAGTGGATCGGGGCGTCGGCTCATTAGTTTAGTCGTGGCCTTTCTGAAGATTAGAAATGTAGTCTTTTTCAGACTTTATCTGCGTGCCAATTTAGCTGCAACAAGATCCATCGTTGCCTAATCGTCTTCCGAGGAACCGCCGATGAACATGCCCGAAACCGCTACAGCCGGTATCGCCAGCCAGCTCAAGCTGGATGCGCACTGGATGCCCTACACCGCCAACCGCAATTTCCACCGCGACCCACGTTTGATCGTGGCGGCAGAAGGCAACTACCTGGTCGATGACCAGGGGCGCAAGATTTTCGATGCCTTGTCTGGCCTGTGGACCTGCGGTGCCGGGCATACCCGTAAGGAAATCACCGAAGCGGTAACCCGCCAGCTGGGTACCCTGGACTATTCCCCTGCCTTCCAGTTCGGCCACCCGCTGTCGTTCCAGCTGGCGGAAAAAATCACCGAGCTGACGCCGGGTGACTTGAATCACGTCTTCTATACCAACTCGGGTTCCGAGTGCGCCGACACCGCGCTGAAAATGGTACGTGCCTACTGGCGCCTGAAAGGCCAGGCCACCAAGACCAAGATCATCGGCCGCGCCCGTGGCTACCATGGTGTGAACATCGCCGGTACCAGCCTGGGTGGCGTCAACGGCAACCGCAAGCTGTTCGGTCAGTTGCTGGATGTCGATCACCTGCCTCACACCGTGCTGCCGGTGAACGCCTTCTCCAAGGGCATGCCGGAAGAGGGCGGTATTGCCCTGGCAGACGAAATGCTCAAGCTGATCGAGCTGCACGATGCTTCTAACATCGCGGCAGTCATCGTCGAGCCGCTGGCCGGGTCGGCCGGGGTACTGCCGCCGCCGAAGGGTTACCTGAAGCGCCTGCGTGAAATCTGCACCCAGCACAACATCCTGCTGATCTTCGACGAAGTGATCACCGGTTTCGGCCGCATGGGGGCGATGACCGGCGCTGAAGCCTTCGGCGTTACTCCGGACCTGATGTGCATCGCCAAGCAGGTAACCAACGGCGCTATCCCGATGGGCGCGGTAATTGCCAGCAGCGAGATCTACCAGACCTTCATGAACCAGCCGACCCCGGAATACGCGGTGGAATTCCCGCACGGCTATACCTACTCGGCCCACCCGGTCGCCTGTGCCGCCGGTATCGCCGCGCTGGACTTGCTGCAGAAGGAAAACCTGGTGCAGTCCGCCGCCGAGCTGGCGCCGCACTTCGAGAAGCTGCTGCACGGCGTGAAAGGCACCAAGAACGTTGTCGATATTCGTAACTATGGCCTGGCCGGCGCCATCCAGATCGCCGCCCGTGACGGTGATGCCATCGTCCGCCCGTACGAAGTGGCGATGAAGTTGTGGAAGGCAGGCTTCTATGTACGCTTCGGTGGCGACACCCTGCAGTTCGGCCCAACGTTCAACACCACGCCGCAGGAACTGGATCGCCTGTTTGATGCCGTGGGCGAAAACCTGAACCTGATCGACTGATCTTTCCGATTTTGATGCCAGGCGCGTGTATGTGTAGCGCGCCTGCTTCTACCTTCTTTATCTGGAGTTATGCATGAGCATTGTTCAGCACCTGATTCACGGCGAGCTGGTTACCAAGGGCGAGCGCACTGCCGATGTCTTCAACCCGTCCACCGGCCAGGCAGTACGCAAGGTCGAGCTGGCCAGCCGCGCGACCGTGCAGGAAGCAATCGATTCTGCCAAGGCAGCCTTCCCGGCCTGGCGCAACACCCCGCCGGCCAAGCGCGCCCAGGTCATGTTCCGCTTCAAGCAACTGCTGGAGCAGAACGAAGCCAAGATCTCGCAGATGATCAGCGAGGAGCATGGCAAGACCCTGGAAGACGCCGCCGGCGAGCTGAAGCGCGGCATCGAGAACGTCGAGTTCGCCTGTGCAGCGCCAGAAGTGTTGAAAGGCGAGTACAGCCGCAACGTCGGCCCGAACATCGATGCCTGGTCCGACTTCCAGCCGCTGGGAGTGGTCGCTGGTATCACCCCGTTCAACTTCCCGGCCATGGTGCCGCTGTGGATGTACCCGCTGGCCATCGCTTGCGGTAACGCCTTCATCCTCAAACCTTCCGAGCGTGATCCAAGCTCGACGCTGTTCATTGCCCAGCTGCTGCTGGAGGCCGGCCTGCCGAAAGGCATCCTCAACGTGGTGCACGGCGACAAGGAAGCGGTGGATGCGCTGATCGAAGCGCCGGAAGTGAAGGCACTGAGCTTCGTTGGTTCGACGCCGATCGCCGAGTACATTTATGCCGAAGGCACCAAGCGCGGCAAGCGTGTACAAGCCCTGGGTGGTGCGAAGAACCACGCGGTGCTGATGCCCGATGCTGACCTGGACAACGCCGTGAGCGCATTGATGGGTGCCGCCTACGGTTCGTGCGGTGAGCGTTGCATGGCTATTTCAGTGGCGGTTTGCGTGGGCGACCAGGTAGCCGATGCCCTGATTGCCAAGCTGGAGCCGCAGATCAAGGCGCTGAAGATTGGTGCTGGCACTTCGTGTGGCCTGGACATGGGGCCGCTGGTAACTGCAGCTGCGCGTGACAAGGTGGTGGGTTACATCGATGACGGTATTGCCGCTGGCGCCAGGCTGGTGGTGGATGGCCGTGGTTTCCGTGTAGCCGGTAATGAAGATGGTTACTTCGTCGGTGGCACCCTGTTCGACAAGGTGACCCCGGAAATGCGCATCTATAAGGAAGAGATCTTTGGCCCGGTGCTGTGCGTGGTTCGGGTGAACAGCCTGGAGCAGGCCATGCAGCTGATCAACGATCACGAATATGGCAACGGCACCTGCATTTTCACCCGTGACGGTGAAGCGGCGCGGCTGTTCTGCGACGAGATCGAAGTGGGCATGGTCGGTGTGAACGTACCGCTGCCGGTGCCGGTGGCTTATCACAGCTTTGGTGGCTGGAAGCGTTCGCTGTTCGGTGACCTGCATGCCTATGGCCCGGACGGGGTGCGCTTCTATACCCGTCGCAAGGCGATTACCCAGCGCTGGCCGCAGCGGGCAAGTCATGAAGCATCGCAATTTGCATTCCCTAGCCTTTAAGGCGGGTAACTAAAGCGGGGAGGCCGGTAGGCCTCCCCGCTTTGTTTTTGGGTTTTTGGCTGTTGCTGGGGCAGAGCGGCGATGGGCCTGTCTATTGATAGTGTTGGGTTTGAGGTGTCCGCCACAACATATGCAGCGCCTGTGAGATCGAGCGCCGCCCGCGCGGCGCTTCGCGGGACAAGCCCGCTCCCACATTTGTTGCAACGTGCCGAACCTGACAGGCCATGGTTGCCAGCCTTGTCGGGCCGGCTCGATTCTTCGGTGGCTCTGCCGCCGCCCCATCTGCCTTGAGCCATACACCAAGGCGGGCAGCGCCTCACCCGCAGGCGTGGTCACGTTGCAACAAATGTGGGAGCGGGCTTGTCCCGCGAAGCGCCGCGCGGGCGGCGCTCGATCTCATAGGCGCTGCAAGGGCTGTGGCGAGCACCTGCGGCCTTAATGCGGTCTTTTCCCCTTATATTTCACTTTCTTGAAATTAAAGGTTGACGCCCTCTCGAATCCCCTTATAATGCGCCCCACTTCCAGCGACAACGGAACGACAAACTCCTTGAAATTCAACGAGTTAGATAGTTCGGAAGATGCTGAAAGGGCTACGATCAACTGATCGCAAGCGGTTAAGATGGTGGTTGACAGCGCTTCTAAACGCTGTATGATTCGCCTCCCGCTACGAGAGATCGCAGCGAGCCAAGTGTTTGA
>NZ_JBIVXJ010000042.1:0-48234 GCF_044769185.1 Pseudomonas sp. NPDC090592 | reverse complement strand
TAGCAAGGGTGGCATTCGCCCTGATGAAGAATCAGGACGAATACACCACCAAAGGCGTCAAACCGGCTTGCTGAAAACCATAGAATCTCCCACAGAGAACACACAAGCCTTGAGCCTTGTGCAGTAAATGTGGGAGCGGGTTTACCCGCGAATGGCCGAGAGGTGGTCTATCAAGCAGGCTCTGCTTCCAGCTCCAGCATCGCCTCACGGTACCGCGCCAGTTCCTCGATGGTCAGCACCGGCAGATTGTACTGCCGCGCATACACCGCTACCTGCTCGCCACGGGCCATGCTGCCATCGGGGTTCATCAGCTCGCACAGCACCGCAGCCGCTCGCAGGCCTGCCAGGCGGGCGATGTCCACCGAGCCTTCGGTGTGCCCACGGCGGGTCAGTACCCCGCCATTGCGGGCGCGCAGCGGGAACACATGCCCCGGGCTGACGATATGGCGCTGTTCGGCGCTGGAGCGCAATGCCGCGCCAATGGTGGTGATGCGGTCCTGGGCGGAAACGCCGGTGGTGATACCTTCGGCCGCCTCGATGGTGACGGTGAAGCCAGTGCCGTGGCGGGCCTGGTTGTTCTGCACCATGGGTGCCAGCTGCAACGCGTCGACGGTGGCTTCGTCCAGGCACAGGCAGACGATGCCGCTGCAATCGCGAATCATCATGGCCATGGTCTGCAGCGTGATGTTCTCGGCGGCGGCAATGATGTCCGCTTCGTCCTCGCGGTCGTCATCGTCGAGCAACAGCACAGGGCGCCCGGCCTTGAAGGCGGCGATGGCCGCGGAAACATTGGGGAATTGCGGGTGTTGAAGGGTGGACATGAAACGCTCCTCGTGAATGATCGATGAACGTCTCGGGGCGAACAAAATGCGCGCGCAGGGGCGCCTGAATGGCCCCTGCCTGACGCCTTCTTTCATCCGGACTATGACCGTCGGCTCTGGAGTTGCACCAGATCTGCTGACCCCCGGCATGGCCGGGGCGCTCGCGGGCTCATCTTTCGATTTACCGCCGGTGGGGACTTTCACCCCGCCCTGAAGACCGGCCAAGCATACCGCACAGGGCTACCCTGTTGGCAACCCGTGGGCCTGCGACCTTTGGCGCAATCGTGCTGTGTCATGGGCTAACAAGTGCGCTGCCCGTGCGGGCCTCTTCGCGGGCGCGCCCGCTCCCACAGGACCACCACAGCGTTCAAGACTTGTGTGGGAGCGGGCATGCCCGCGAAGAGGCCCGCACAGGCTTACCGCGACATCCCTTCAATCACCCGATTCAACGAAGCCGGCAACATCGGGCCATGCCCCAACCCGGAAAACCGCTCGAACCGCACCTGCAACCCCGGCACCCTGGCCAGGTCCGTCACCAGCTCACGTGCCGGCCGCTCCACATCCCCTGGCACCGGCATGCGCGGGTTTGCCGGCTCTTCACCGCCACGCATCAGCAACAACCGCGGCCGGCTGCTGCCCAAGCGCTGCTCCAGCCCCTGCGCTTCGCTCACGATTGCGCCGTCATGCCACCACAGCGAAGGGCTTGCTGCCGCATAGTCACTGAACGCCCCGGGGCGGGTGAACAACGCATGCAGCACAGCCAACCCACCGTAGGAATGGCCCCATAGCGTCTGCCGTTGCACGTCGATTGGGGCCAGCCCGGCCACCATCGGTCGCATGCGTTCGGTCAGCAGGTCAAGAAACGCGTCCGCGCCACCGCTGGGCTCCCCGGTCAGTGGGTCACGTTGCTCTGCCTGCCCAGGTAATGCCGGGGTGTAGTCATAGGTACGCCCGGTGCGCTCGATACGCTGTTCGGTCTGGTACCCAACGGCCACCAGCAAGGGCGCCTGGCCGGCGGCGAGCTTGTCCAGTAGCTGGCTGTCCAGCGCGCCTATCGCGGCATTGCCATCAAGCATCCATAGCACCGGGTACCCCGATACTGGCGCCGGGCGCTTTGGCTGGCCGACCCACAAGCGGTAATGGCGCTGGCCGTCGGCCGAGTCCAGGTCGAGTTGGGTGAAGCGGTAGGCCAGGTCCTGGCGCTGCAGCAGCGAGGTGTCCATCTTCTGGTTTCGCTCGGGCTGCGCCAGGGCAACAGGCGCAGCGAGGGCCAGTGCCAAAGCCAGGGTCAGGGTCATCTTGCTCATCAGGCGTCTCGTCAGGGCTTTGCGAGGGGCGCAAGGCTGTAGCGCCCAGATGATAATCAGTCCTGATTGAGGGTAAAGCGCATTAACTTTCTAAACAGTGCCGGGCGGCGGGCAGGGTCAAATGCAGGCACAAACCAGGGTGACCATTACTGGCCCATAACCGGCCACCTTGCAGTTCGATGGCGCGGCGAGCGATGGCCAGGCCAAGGCCGAAGCCAGCGCCGCTGTCGGCCAGGCGCTGGTAAGGCTTGAAAATGCGTTCGAGGTCGGCGTGCGCTACACCGGGGCCCTGGTCGCTCAGGCGCAGGTGCCATATGTCGCCCTCGCGCCAGCCATCCAGGCTGACCCGGCCCTCGGCCGGGGAGTGGCGTATGGCATTGCGCAGCAGGTTTTCCAGGGCCTGGGCCAGGCTGTCCAGGTGAGCCTCTACCAGGCAGTCGGTTCCCAGCGAGCATGGCAGGCGTGCAGGATCCCAGCCGCTTTCGAAGCAGACGTCCTGGCACAGGGCTTCCCAGACGGAAACCATCAACACCGGCTCGCTCGGCAAGCTGGGTTGTTCGGTGTCCATCCAGGCCAGGTCCAGGGTGTCTTCCAGCAGCTTCTGCATGTCGGCCACTTCGCGGTCCAGGCGCTCGCGCAACTGCGGCGGCGGCAAATCGCTGTCATGGGCAATGCGCAGCCGCGCCAGCGGGGTGCGCAATTCGTGGGACAGCGTACGCAGCAGCAGGCGCTGTTGCTCCAGGCTCTGGCGCAGCCGCCCGGCCATGTGTTCAAAGGCTTGTGCCAGTTCACCCAGTTCATCGCGGCGCTCCTGCAAGGGCAGGGTGGGGCTGTCCAGGTCATCGGCACGCAGGGCGTCGGCGCGGTCGCGCAGGCGGTTGAGCGGCACCACCAGATGCCGGTACAGCGCCAGGCCCAGCAGCAGCGCGAGCAGGGCAGGGGCAACACCGTGGGTAACCACATGGGTCCAAGGTGTCAGGCCGGTGGGCAGCAGGCGTTCGGGCAGTTGCAGTACCAGGCGGCCGTGTTCGGGGTGTTTCGGGAATTCGATGCTGACGTATGGCAGCTCATCCCGCAGTCGCCGGCTCATTGGCCAATCGAGTTTGCGCATGAAGGTCAGGTGGCTGGCCTGCTCGGCGCTCAGCGGCGTGGTGGCAAGGCTTTGCAGGTGCGGCCCGATAACCGCCACCCAGGTGTCCTCGGCTTGTTCCAGTTGCCTGCGCCAGGTCTCGACGCCCACTGCACCGCCTTGCTCCCAGGCGTCTTCAGCTTGTTGCGCATAGCGCGCCAGGTAGTCCTGGTCGGCCTGGGACAGGAAATAGGTGCTGCGCTCCACCGACAGGCCCCATGTCCAGATCAGCCAGACAAGCAACAGGCAGAAGCTGACCTGCAGCAGGGCCAGTTTCCACAACAACGGGTGGCGCCGCATCAGGGCTGCTCCGCGTCGACCAGGATGTACCCCTGGCCGCGCACAGCCTGGATCTGCAGGTGCTGGGCATTGATGTCGGCCAGTTTGCGGCGCAGGTTGCACACGTGCACATCCAGGCCCCGGTCTAGGCGGGTATAGGCCCGGTGCAGCACGGTCTGGTAGAGGAATGGCTTGCTCAAGGCTTCGCCGGGATGCGCCCGCAGCGTCACCAGCAAGCGGAACTCGGACGCGGTAAGGCCCGCGGCACTGCCGTTGTGGATAACATCCTGGCGGTCGTGGTCCAGCATCACCTCACCGACGTCGGCCCGCAGCGCCGTGCCGCGATCGAATGCCACGCGCCGCAGCAAGGCGTCGACCCGTGCGTCCAGCTCCGCCAGGCTGAAGGGCTTGGGCAGGTAGTCGTCCGCACCCCGGGTAAAGCCGCTGATGCGGTCCTGCTCGGCCCCCAGCGCCGACATCAGCATGACCGGCACCGCCTGTTGCCGACGCAGCTCGTCGAGCAGACTGAGGCCGTCCATGCCTGGCAGCATGATGTCCAGCAGCACCAGCTCGAACTGCGATTGCCGTATGGCATTCAGGGCCTGTGTGCCACTGGCGCATGCCTGTACCTGAAAGCCGCGGTTGAGGAAATGGCGTTCCAGGTCATGACGCAGGCTTGCGTCGTCTTCGGCAAGGAGGAGTGAGGTGGGCACGGCGAGCCTTGAATGAGAACTTGTATCAGTTACGAATCATCCCATTGCGCGTGGCCAGAGGGCAACGCCTTGATGTGTTAAGAAGGTTAATGATGCTGCACCCCCGTTTTTCCTCCGGTATCGTTCGCAAAAAGCAACTTGTATCGTTTGCGAATTAATATCATTTGGGCAAAGGGTGTGTCATGACCGGTTTCAAACGTGTGGGGAGCCCGCGACGGGTACGGGGCTTGCTGGTGCTGGGGTTGCTGGCGCCGTTTTCGTTGTCGGCGCTGGCTGAAACGGTAGCGACCCAGGCGGCCGCCGAAGACAGCTCACTCGACCTGCCGGCACTGACCATCGAAGGCAACCGCCTGTACGACATGCTGCCCTCGGAAGCGACCGGTGGCTACAGTGTCGATGCCGCGACCGTGGGCACCAAGACGCCTGCGGCGCTCAAGGACATCCCGCAATCGATCACCGTGTACACCCAGGACTACGTCAAGGACCGCCAGTTCGTGCACCTGGACGACCTGGCCAAGTACACCGCCGGCCTGCGCACCCTGACTAACGACAGCGGCCGCTCGTCGATCTACGCCCGTGGCTACGAGTACAGCGAGTTCAACATCGACGGCCTGCCGGCTCCCATGGCCAGCATCTTCGGCACCGTGCCGTCGCTGGCGGCGTTCGACCGTGTCGAAATCATGCGTGGCCCGGCCGGGCTGTTCAGCAGCACCAGTGAACTGGGTGGCATCGTCAACATGGTGCGCAAGCGCCCGACCGCCGAGTTCCAGGGCCACATTGAAGGCAGCTACGGCACCTGGGACACCAACCACGAAGAAATCGACCTGAGCGGGCCGCTGGATGACGCCGGCCGCGTGCGCGGGCGTTTCATCGCATCCCGTGACGACACCAATGGCGAAGTCGATTACAACGCCAACACCAGCAACAGCTACTACGGCGCGCTGGATATCGACCTGGACGACGCCACCACGCTGTCGTTCGGCCTGATGCACGAAGTGAAGAACATCACCCCGCACAACGGCTACCCGGCAACCTTGTCTGGCGACGTACCCGACTTCAGCCACTCGCGTTTCCTGGGTGCTGACTGGAACTACTTCGACGGCAATACCACCGACCTGGTCGCCGAGCTGACCCACCGCTTCGACAACGGCGGTTATGGCCGTGTCGCCGCACGTGGTTCGCACCGCGACACCAATTACCTGTACGCCTTCACTGCAACCAACGCCACTACCGGTGCCAACTCCGAGCGCGCCAGCGCCCGTGACTTTACCCAGGACACCTACTCGCTGGACGCCAGCTACAGCCAGCCGTTCGAAGCGCTTGGCCAGGTCAGCGAATTCGTGGTCGGCACCGACTACAAGAACTACGACACCGAGTACCTGAACGGCACCACCAACCTGGGGGCCATCAACGTCAACACCTACTCGCCGAAGCAGTTCGCCAAACCGTCGCCCAACTACAGCACCGAGACCGGCATGCAGGAAGAGGAATACGGCCTGTATTCCAAAGTCACCTTCCGCCCGATCGAGCGCCTGGCGCTGATCGCCGGTGGCCGGTTCAGCTGGTATCGCGGTGACTTCTACACCACCACCCTGAGCAGCGGTGCTACCACCAACGACAGCAAGCGCGTGGATGGCCACTTCACCCCGTATGGCGGCCTGGTCTACGACCTGACCGAGAACCACGCGTTGTACGCCAGCTACTCGCAGGTGTTCAAGCCGCAGTCCGACACCGACAGCAACGGCCGGGTGCTGAAGCCGCGTGAAGGCGAGCAGTACGAATTCGGCCTGAAGAGCAGTTACTTCGGCGGCGATCTCAACACCCGCTTCTCGGTGTTCCGCCTGACCGACAAGAACCGCGCCACCACCGAATATGACGAGGATGGCGTAGACACCAACTTCTCGGTTGCCTCCGGTAAAACCCGCGTCAAAGGTGCCGAAGTGGAAGTGAGCGGCAAGCTGACGCCGAACTGGGAACTGCTGGCCGGCTACACCTGGATGGAAACCGAAACCCTCAAGGGTGATGCCGAAACCACGTTCTTCATCATGCCGCGCAACCAGGCGTCGTTGTGGAGCAAGTACACCATCAGCCAAGGCCCGCTGAGCGGCCTGGCCATTGGCGGCGGTGTATCGGCGATGAGCAACTTCTATTCCGAGAATGGCGGCGTGCGCATCGATGCACCGGGGTATGCCACCGTGGATGCGATGCTGTCGTACCCGGTGACCTCGAAGCTGACCGCCACCTTCAACGTCAACAACCTGTTCGACCGGGACTACCTGTCGCGCGTGGGCTCGACCTCGACGTTCAACTTCTATGGGCCGTCGCGCAGCATGATGGTTGGGGCGCGGTATGACTTCTAAAAATCAGTTTTTTCCCGTTGCGTGTAGGTCGTTTCTGAAATAGCTTCCTATCGCCTTTGCGCCATTGCGGTGGTGTTCTCGGCGGCCTAGTCTGGCCCTGTCGTTGCCAAATCAGCGACCGGGTCTGCAAGCCCGTAGAGAGCAAAAAATGTCCACTATCGATAGCCAATGGCAGGCCATTGCGCGCGCTTGATGGTGGCTACGTATGGGAGGTTTTCGAACCTGCCGGGTTTTGCTCTCTGCCGGTCTTGCAGACCCGTACGTGGCCGCCACCCATCACACTGCAAGTCATGGGTGGCAGCTCTAGCCAATCTATAGAGAGTGTCATCATGCTAAATATTGTTCCCGATCCACCCCACGCCGTTCACTCCCTCGAATACAACCTCACTCAGGCCTCGGGCTTTGCACCAAGGCCAAGTTGATCTTTCGGCTGTGTCGAGCCTTTCGTGGGTAAACCCGCAATGAGCTCGGCATGAGACATTGAGCGCTGGATATGTCCTGAAAAGCTTGTAACAAGGGACGCCGTTCATCTCTGGAGTAACCTATAAACTCAGGCCAACGCTATGCCCCGCAGGCGGCAATTGAAGAGGAGAAACCATGACCGACCTGTTTACAAACCTGACAGCACCACCCGAAGGCTATGGCGACTGGTTGTCCGAACTCAAGGTTCGCATTCAAAGCGCGCAGCAGCGTGCAGCTTTGGCGGTCAACCGAGAACTGGTTCTGCTCTACTGGCAGATCGGCCATGACATTCTGGTTCGTCAGAGCCTGCAAGGTTGGGGCGCCAAGGTGATTGATCGGTTAGCCGTGGATTTGCGTGTTGCATTTCCAGAGATGAAGGGCTTCTCACCACGCAATCTGAAATACATGCGGGCATTTGCTGCAGCCTGGCCAGATTCGCAGTTTGTGCAAGAGACGCTTGCACAATTGCCTTGGTATCACCAGTTGACGCTGCTGGAGAAATTGTCCAATGCACAGTCACGTCGTTGGTACGCGGCCCAGGCGATCGAACACAACTGGTCGCGAAATATTCTTGTCATTCAGATTGAAAGCCAGCTGATGGAGCGTAAAGGGCAGGCCCTGAGTAATTTTGAGCAGAGCCTTCCCAAGGTCGAGTCTGACCTCGCACGCGAGTCGCTCAAAGATCCATATCGCTTCGACTTCCTTACTTTGACGGCTGATTCTCAAGAGAGAGAAATTGAGCAGGCTCTGGTCAAGCATGTGACAGACTTTCTACTCGAGCTCGGTTCCGGATTTGCCTTTGTAGGGCGTCAGGTCTTGCTGGATGTTGGCGGGGACGAGTTCTTCATCGACCTGCTCTTCTATCACCTCAAGCTGCGTTGCTACGTGGTGATTGAGTTGAAGGCAGGAAAGTTTAAGCCAGAGCATCTAGGGCAGTTGAGCTTCTATCTGACCGCTGTTGACGCTCAGGTCAAGCATCAACAGGACGGACCGACAATAGGTCTGCTTCTGTGCAAAAGCAAAAACAAGGTTGTTGCGGAGTATGCGTTGCGCGACAGTCGAAGACCCATGGGTGTGGCTGAGTATCAATTGATTGAATCGTTACCACCTGAACTGCAAACTAGTTTGCCTAGTATCGAGGATATCGAGCGAGAACTCGCTCTAGGTAAATGAAGCCGGGTGGCTTAAATGAATCGGTGGAAACACCTGTACGCGCTGTACGCCAGCTACTCGCAGGTGTTCAAGCCGCAGTCCGACACCGACAGCAACGGCCGGGTGCTGAAGCCGCGTGAAGGCGAGCAGTACGAATTCGGCCTGAAGAGCAGTTACTTCGGCGGCGACCTCAACACCCGCTTCTCGGTGTTCCGCCTGACCGACAAGAACCGCGCCACCTCCGAATATGACGAGGATGGCGTAGACACCAACTTCTCGGTTGCCTCCGGCAAAACCCGCGTCAAAGGTGCCGAAGTGGAAGTGAGCGGCAAGCTCACGCCGAACTGGGAACTGCTGGCCGGCTACACCTGGATGGAAACCGAAACCCTCAAGGGTGATGCCGAAACCACGTTCTTCATCATGCCGCGCAACCAGGCGTCGCTGTGGAGCCAATACACCATCAGCCAAGGCCCGCTGAGCGGCCTGGCCATTGGCGGCGGTGTATCGGCGATGAGCAACTTCTATTCCGAGAACGGCGGCGTGCGCATCGATGCACCGGGCTATGCCACGGTGGACGCGATGCTGTCGTACCCGGTTACCCCGAAGCTGACCGCCACCTTCAACGTCAACAACCTGTTCGACCGGGATTACCTGTCGCGTGTGGGGTCGACTTCGACATTCAATTTCTATGGGCCGTCGCGCAGCATGATGGTTGGGGCGCGGTATGACTTCTGACCGCCGCCTGTGAACAGGGCAGGCTCCAGGCGGGTGGGTGTTTTCAGGAGCTAGGCCAATGAAAACAAGGGCTTGCCCCGGCCGCCTGGAGCCATGACAAATTTTTGCCGCTTGGCGTGTGCAATCGGCAAAGGCGCACTAGAGTTAATGCCCAACGGAGCGCTTGCTGTGTAGGCAGGAGGTCTGCAAGGACGCTGGAACGTTGTTGAGATGGACGGCTGGTAATGAGGAGTAAGCCCCATGTAGACAATGAAATCGAGAGTGTCCTGGCATCCCTGCGAGGGGAATATGATTGAAGACCCATACATCCTCTTCACCCGAATTCCTGTTGTCGTAGACCAGCAAGGCAATGTGTTCACAGACCCCCTGTGGGTCAAAGACATAGCGCTGCATCTGGGCTACATAAAGCACTTCAGCATGTGCTGCCCTGTAGAGCACGATGGCAGCATTGACGGGCTGCAAAGCATCAGTCATCTGGATATAAAACGGATTTACGGGTTGCGCAAAGACTATGGGCTTGCGTCAGTCCTGAAGAATTTCATTCCGAATTTCGTCACCGTTTTCATCGCCTGCAAGCGTGCCAGGATCGTCCATTCGGACGGGGCCGGTTGGGCATTCCCCTTGTCCTTCTATGTGTTGCCGCTCAAGCCGTTGTTGCGCTTTCAATGGGTGATTGTCATAGAGTCTTCTTTCTGGATGTTGGCTCAGGGGCAGGCGCGAACCCTCAGGGCACTCATTGACCACCATGTACACACCGTGTTGTTGAAGCGCTGCGTGAAACTGGCGAATGCCAGAATATTTACCCAGTCCTTCTACAAGGATTACTTTCTGGGGCGCAACAACAGCCGCACGTTGATCAACCCTGCCAGCTGGCTCGATAAAAAGTTCATGGCGGCCCCTGAAACTGTCAGAAAACGATTCGACGGCAGGCGTGGCCGTGCACTCCACTTGCTTTACCCGTCACGTCTCGTGCTGGATAAAGGTGTTCTGGTAGTGCTTGAAGCCATTGAGCAGCTGGAGGTCGAATGCATTGATAGCACCTTCACCCTGATGGGGGAGGGTGATTTGAAAGCGCACTGCCTGCGCTTTGCCGCGCAAAAGCGTGGCGGCGTCCAGGTGAAGTTTTTGAACGCAGTTGATTATGGCAAAGACTTTTTCAGCATCATTGCCCAGCATGACTGGCTGTTGGTGCCGACATTGAAGCAGGAACAGCCCCGCATCATTTTTGACGCGTTCAGCCAGGGCGTTCCCGTCATAGGTTCAGACACCTCCGGGGTGCTGGACATCACCAGCGAGCACAACGCATTGACGTTTGAAACCGGGAACCCGTCCAGCCTGGCAGAGCGCATTCGTCATGCTGCCCGGCAGCCCGAACTGGCGTTGGAAATGGGGCTCGCGGGGCTGGATTATGCGACGGGGAAAACTCACTTGCAGATGCATCAGGTGCGCGAGGAGTTCCTCAAGAGCAGCCTGAAGCTCTCTGCCAGCCCGCGCGCCGACCAGGACTGACGACCGGCCAGCCGATCAGCGACTGATAACCACCAGCCCACCCGCCTGTCGAACCTGCAGCCCGTAGGTCTGCGCCAGCATGGCCAACGCCAGCGGCAGGTCGTCGACCGGGAAGGTGCCAGACACCCGCAGCTCGCGCAGGGCAGGGTCGCACTCAAGGCGCGGGTCGGCGTAGCGCATCAGCTCTTGCGCCCATTGTTGCAATGGCATGTCATCAGCCACCAGCAAGCCGCGTTGCCAAGCCAGGCTGGTGTCGCGCACTTCCTCGATACGTCCCATACGCTCCCGGCTGAACCGAACCTGCTGTCCGGCGCGGATGATGTTCTCGCCTGCCGCCGGGCTGGCGCTTTCGGGGCGTACCTGCACGGCGCCTTCATGCACCTCAAGCAAGGTTTCATCGGCCAGCTGGCGCACGCTGAACCGTGTGCCCAGCGCCAGCAATTGCCCCTGCAAGGTTTGCACCCTCAGCGGCCGTGGGTCGGCAGCGGTCACGATGTATACCTCGCCACGGCGCAGGTGCAGCAGCCGTTGCGCGCTGTCGAAAAGCAGCGCCAAGGCACTGTCGGTATTGAGGATGATCTGCGTGCCGTCGGCGAGCCGTGCGTGTTTGCGCTCACCCACAGCCGTTTGGTAGTCACTGGCAAAACGCCCTGCCTGCGAGCGCCAGCCCCACCACGCAAGCGGGGCGGCGCCTATCAGCAGCACCAGGCCGCGCAGCACCGCGCGCCTGCCCGACGGGCGTTGCAGGGTGGGCCTGGCCAGCGTTGGTGGCAGGCTGCCCAGGCGGGACAGCAGGCGCTGCGCCCTTTTCCATGCACGTTCGTGCTCCTCACTGGCAAGCCGCCAGCGTTCCAGTTCGAGCTGCTGGGCAGGCAGCAGCGGCGCTTCCTGCATCAGCATCAGCCATGAGGCAGCCTGGGCAAGCACTGGCTGCGCGATGGCATCGTCGGGCGTTGCAGAAGCGTTATTCATCGGGCATTTGCGTCAGGCAGGCCAGGTAGGCTTCGTGGATGTACTTCTTCACCGTTGGCAGGGCGATGTTCAAGGCCACGGCGATGTCCTTCTGCTTCATGCCGTCCAGTGTCGCCATCAGGAATGCCTGCCTTGCCCGCGGTCGCAGCTTGTCCAGCACTGCGTCGATCTCATGCAGGGTTTCGAGGATCACGCATTGCAGCTCCGGCGAAGGCTGCTCGGGCTCTGGCAGCAACAGCAGCGCTTCGAGCCACGCCTGCTCCAGCGACTGCCGGCGCCGCCAGCTGACCAGCACGCAGTTCGCGATGCGCGTCAGGTAGGCACGGGGTTGACGAATCGGCTCGACCCGCGCGCCCTGGCGGCTGGCCAGCACACGCAGGAACGTATCCTGGGCCAGATCATCGGCCACCCCGCGTCCCCACGACCTCAGCCGGTAGGCAAGCCAGTTACGCAGCCAGGCATGATTCTCGATGTACAGCGTTTCGATGCTGCACGGCTCGGTACTGTTCGGCGGGGAGAAGGGGGCATTCATCGTCGATTGAATTGATTAGGAGGCTGTCGCAAATGCAAACCATTATCACTAGAATTGCTCAACTCACAAGGCCAGTTCGGTAAATTCGGACCCTTCCCGTTCTTTCATATCCTTTTTTCGATCTCGTGCGACAGAGGAGGTAACAGCCCGCCGCCAGTGGCAGGCGCAAACCCTACGAGCGAGAAAAGCATGCTCCCAGTACGTTCTCCTTCACCTGTTCCGCGCCTTCGGCCTTGCCTGTCGCCCATCACCTTTGCCCTGCGTTGCACCATGATCAGCTGCTGCGGCGCAGGCCTGCTGAACACCAGCGTGGTTCTGGCCCAGGGTGCCGACAGGGCTGCGCTCACGGCTACCCGCCTGGACGACGCCACGCTGCGTGACTACAACATTGCCCAAGGCCCGTTGGGCACAGCCCTGGGCAGCTTCAGCAGCCAGTCCGGGCTGCTGGTGTCGTACGAGCCTGAGCTCACCCGCGGGCGAACGGCGCCGGCCCTGAAAGGGCGGTACACGGTCAGCGAGGGCATGCAGCGGTTGCTCGCCAACAGCGGGTTGCAGCTGGTGCCAAGTGCTACCGGGACCTACGTGTTGATGGCACAGGGTACGCCTGCCGGTGCTGCGGCAGAGTTGTCGCCGACAATGGTCGAGGCTGCCGCGCAGGGCCCGCAGGTGGACACCTACAGGGCGCCGCGCTCGTCAGTGCACTTGACCGGCGAGCAGATCGACCGCTTCGGCCGGGTGTCTGCGGGCGACCTGCTTAACGGCGTCCCCGGCGTGCAGGTGGGCGACACCCGTAATGGCGGCGCCCTGGACGTGAACATCCGTGGCATCCAGGGCCAGAGCCGGGTGGCGGTCAAGGTCGATGGTTCCGAGCAGGCCCTGGATGTTTATCGAGGTTATGGCGGTACCCAGCAGCGCAGCTATATCGACCCCGACCTGATCAGCAGCCTGACCGTGAACAAAGGGCCGTCAACCAGGTCCGGGGCCATTGGCGGCACGGTGGAGATGCAGACGATTGGTGTGCAGGACATTCTGCTGGACGGTAACCAGGTCGGCGTACGCCTCAAGGGCGATTTCTGGAACAACGGCGTAGCCCCCGTTCACCGCAGCACCAGTTCCAAAGATGAAAGCCTGTCCGCGCCCCCACGCGACAGCCGCGGCAGCCTGTTTGGCTCCGAGGCCGAATCTGGCAGCGCGGCTTTTGCCTTCACCACCGAGCGGCTGGACGTGGTGGCAGCGTATGCGCACCGCAACCAGGGCAACTACTTTTCCGGCAAGAAAGGCCAGGACCGCTACCGCATCCACGACGAATACGGCCGGGAGCAGCCGAGCGTGGCGATGACCTACAACGCCGGCGAGGAAGTGCTCAACTCTTCATCGAAAACCGACTCGTACCTGCTGAAGGCTACCTGGCGGATAGCCGACGACCATACGCTGGACTTGGGCTATCGCCGCTACGATGGCCGCACTTCCGAGATCATGCCTTCGGACATCTACCGCTTCGGCACTGCGGGTATCTACCAGTACCCCTTGGGCGAGGTGAAGATCGACACCTATACGGCACGCTACCACTACCTGCCTGCCGGCAACCCGTGGGTCGACCTGACCAGCAACCTGTGGATGACCGATGCCACGACCAGCTTGCTGAGCTCGGCCTGGACGGCGCCTGTTTCGCAGTTGTTTCGGTCTGACCGCAGCTGGACCCGCCAGGACAACCGCCGAATTGGTGGCGACCTGAACAACGTCTCCCGGTTCGAGACGGCCCATGGTGACTTCAAACTCGAGATGGGTGGCGCCTTCCAGCTCGAAGACCTGCAACCGCAGAAAAGTGTGCTGATCACCCAGCATGACATCGATGCCAACCGCACCCTGCGCGATGCCTCCCGGCAGGAGTTCAGCTTCAACGGCAAGCTCGAGTACCAGCCGACCGAGCAGCTGACCCTTTGGGGTGGTGGCCGTTACAGCCATTTCCACACCAAGGACAACACCGTGCTCTCCACCGCCCGACGTGAGGACCGTGAGGTGCGATACATTTCGGCAAGTGGCCCGAAAGGCTGGGGCAGCATGACCTGGTTCCCCGACCAGAACGGCCAGTACACCGATGCCACCGACCCCAGGCTGAACAACGGCATCGTCTTCGGCAACAGCAACGAGCCGTTCAATGGCGTGCGCTTCAACGACTTCGGCGCCACCAGCGTGGAGGTCAACCCCGAAGGCATCAGCAGCGTGGTCACCGGCTACGACCATAGCCCGCAGGGCAGCAGCAGTGGCGGCGGCTTCTCGCCGGCATTCGGCATCAACGTCGAACTGATGCCCGACACGTTCTTCTATGTCACTTACACCCAAGGGCTGCGCCTGCCGTCGCTGTTCGAGACCAGCCAGGGCACCCAGCAAGTCGCCCCCGGCAAAAGCCTGAAGCCCGAACGCTCGCAAAGCTGGGAGGTCGGCGTCAGTGCGCTGCGCGACAACCTGTTTACCGAACACGATTCGGCCGCGATCAAGCTTGCCTACTTCGACAACGTGATCAAGAACTACATCACCCGGTATTACGACCCAAGCCCGGGGCTTTGGGGCCTGATGACCTTCAGCAACACCGACAGCTTCAGCACCCGCGGCCTTGAGCTGCAATCGCACTACGACGCCGGCCGTGTGTTCGCCGACCTGTCGGCCACCTACTACCTGAAGACCGAGACCTGCGACGCGGAATTTGCCGGCAAACTGCGCGCCACGGCCAACCCGTACCAGAAGACCGAGAACACACCCAACTGTACGCCGGGCAGTTTCATGGGCTCTTACACCAACACCCAGAACCCGCCGCGGTTTTCCGCCAACCTGACCAGCGGCGTACGCTTCTTTGACGAGGCATTGACCGTGGGTGGACGGGTGACCTACACCTCCGGGCCTACCAATACCCTCGACAAGCCTTGGCAGTCCGGCGCCACCACGCCGCAGATCGAATACCGCTCGGTTGCGCTGTTCGATCTGTTCCTCAAGTACAAGTTGCTTGAGAACACCGAGGTGAATGCGTCGCTGCAGAACCTGACCGACCGCTACTACCTGGACCCGCTGGCGCAAAGCTTCATGCCGGCACCGGGGCGGACGCTGCGGGTGGGCGTGACGTCGCGGTTCTGAGGGAAGGTGAAGGCGGTGGCACAGGGAAAGTTGCCATCGCCTGTAAAACCGAGGGGCATTAAAAAGCCGGCTTGTGGCCGGTTTACTGTTCGCCTAAGTTGAGGATTACGAAGCCTCGCTGCGTGGAACTGCGTGCCTCAAGAGCACCACCGGTGATGCGCAGGCCCACCTCTGCAGATTGGCATGAGCTAGTGCAATTCCAGTACATGTCAAGCTGTAGAGGCAGTGCTTATATTATGCTATTTTTTGATAAATCTAATACAAATATGTCAATTAGCCCTTTAAGATCTTGTGGCAGCATTTCCTCAACGCTATTTTTTAGAGCCTGAGCGGATGTAATTCCATGATTCTTACGTTCGGCGACTGATTCCGTCTCGCCGAACCAAAGTATGAGGTATATACCCTGTGCCTCCGCCTCTGGATGAATGGCGTAGCGCTCGTAAAGCTGAGTTGAAGCTGCGCTATAAAGCTCTCTGTGCCATTGTCCTTTTACTTCGGTTACAAGTAGTCGTCGTTTCCCGTTGATTATTTTTGCGACGGTGAAATCACTTCGTTTTTCTGATTTGAGATGGTGTTCAGGAGTTATGATGATGTTTTGATGTCTAAGAATTAGGCTAAGCCTTTCAGCAATTATTTCGGTGCATGATTCTTCTCCAAGTCTTGCTCCATTGCTATAGAATCGGTCTACCGAATTGTATTCGCCTCCAGAAATGTATTTCTGATATTCCTGTAGTTCTTGGATTATGAGTTGTCGTAGACCTTCCACGGTAACTATGGAGTCACGATCAAGTCTGTTAACTACATCTCGTGTTGAGGGTGGATCGAATGCTTCCAGAGATTTTTTACGAATCTGTGCTGCATGTATGCTCTTCAAATCTGAGTGTGCATCGAGAAACCTTTCATCTGAAAGGAGTCGGTTCAAAACAGGAATGGCTCTAACTGGAGAGTCAGAGCTTATTGACCAAGAGATCTCGCTCAGGAAACGATATGCCTTTTCCTCGGGCGGACTGTCGGACCCCCATAGGGTGGGCAAATGAACTTTTGGCCATTCTTCGATAAACGCTACTAAGATTTTTTCAATTTTGATAGAGTTGAGCTTTGGCCAATGGATGTTGTCATGGTTACTCATGTTTCCAGAGTAGCTACTAAACGCATGAACAATATTTTTATCAGACTTAAGCCAAGCCCAGTATTCTTCTGGAGGATGTTCAAGGAAATACCAGGCACGTAGCAGCCAGAAAGCGCGTCTCTGTGTAGTTTCTTGACTATCCACTGTAATAAAATTTTCAGGCATTAGCTCTGAGCATCGTTGAAAAATTAACTCATTCAGTTCGTCTTTAGGAGCTTCTTCGATGGCGATGTCAAATAAGGTATTGAGCGATTCTAAAGGTGCGTTGCAATATTTTTTGAGCCATTCAAGAGAAAGCTTATGTCTCAGGCTTTTGAATTTTTCATCATATCTCAGTAGCGAGACTTTCGCGCGGGAAGAATGAGAAGAAAGTTGAGGTTCAACGTATTTTCTTAGGAAGTATTCTGCGCTTTCAGGATCGGCGAAGAGAATGCTGTCGACTTCTTTCTTTAATACGTCTCGATCTTTGCTAGATACTGATCGGTAGTGCATGTCTAGGCCGGTGCGAAGAGCCTGCAGTAATCTGTATTCAACTTTTTTTAGAGATCCTTGCTCTCTAAGGATTTCTAAGCATGCAGCGTAAAGTACGACTTCAGATTGATTGTATCTTGAGGATCCATGAAGTTCTGAAAGTTCCTTTAGAGTAGGTACGGTGGATGATATGAAGTCAAGGCAATTTTGTAATGACTTGCGCACTAATTCATTGTCTTCAAATTCTTCTATGATTTTGTCAGGTTGCATCAGAGTAAGCTCTGCGAAGCGAACTAGTAGACTCCAGTGGTGCCCATTCTCAATGAGTTCACGGTGACTCTTTATGTATTCAATATTTCGTGCGTGGATATTTTTTCTCTAATTTTGTGGCGTTTAAATTTCCTGCTGCGCAATAGTCGATAAGTGTCGTACTCACGGGCATGACTAATTGCAACGCGGTTTGATTTAGCCCACTCACGCATAAATGTAGGTTTGATATTTGCTTGCTCGCGCATGTGGCTACGCAAGGTGTCTGGGCCACGATCGCTGATGACCCTATAAAATTTGTGATGGGCTATAAAGCTTGCCCATAATCGTGGGTTGTTTATTTCAAAAGCTAAGTCAATTATGAATCTATAATCTTTTTCTGTTAGGGTTAGTCCAGAGTGCGCATATAAATCAAAGTGATGAAGCTTGGTTTGAAATATTTCATCACTGTCAGTAAGGCTGGAAAATACATATGCTATTATTTCATATCGTAGTCTAATGTTTTCTTGAAGCGTACTGACCGCTATGCTCTGGTTAGCTCCATGTTGATTGATGAAATTTAAATTTTCGACCCAGCCCCAAATCCGAATGGAGTCAAATGGTGGGGCAGAGAGCTCAAAGTACCTGTCTAGAAGAGACCCGATAATTTTACTTATGCCGTTGCGGCAACTGCATTCAAACGATTTTTTTTTGCAGGTACACACCAAACCTTCGGTTAGCTTGTCTAGAAGAACTTCAGTGGTTTCTAGATTTAATTCGGAAATTAGATTTTTAATGAAATATCGAGAGCCTACGGTTCGTTCGCGATATTCAGTGTCAGGATAAAGATGAGCGCAGACTCTCAGGAAAGCAGCAATATGATCGTGGCTGATTGACGATGGAAGTAGTTTTTCAATTATTTTGGCCGAAAGAGTAAGGGAGATGCTAGTAGCTTCGAATATTAAAACACCTAAATCTCCAAGGTGATCATAGTCGGAAACCTCAAGTAGACACCTCATTGCTAATGTTCGAGTGCTTTGGCTCTCCTCGGGTGTAAGAAGCAAGTGGCGGAGCTCATCTCTCAGGAGGCTAGCTGCGGATGAACCCATCAGAAGCTCGAGTATAAGATTTCGTAAATGGCCGTCACTTTTTGTTTTTAGTAATGGCCTTATATCCTCTATTGTCTCGCCCGTAAAGAATCCTGCAACGCTAAATCTGCGCCATAAGTCACTTCGTCGAAAGTATGGGTCAGTTGTTTCAATTTCGACAAGTTTACTAATGAGTAGTTTTTTTGAAGAGCTAAATAGCTGCGAAGGATCACCGTTCGCTAGTACTGCGTATGGATCTAATTCAATTATTTGTTCTTGAGTTGACTTATCGCCTAAAGAGGCCATCCAGCCTAGAAGGCCGCGAAGCTCATCCCTTACCGCTGAGTTTGGCGCTATAATAGGAAGGCACTTTGCTAAATTTAGTGAGTCGCTTGGATCTACTACCCGCTTGGTAAGATAATCGGCGGCGCAATACTCTGCGACTATTTTGTGAGCAGGCCGGTGATGATCCACACAATCACCAGGTTTAAATAATCGGGTTGCTAATATGCTGCTGTTCGGCTGTTGGTGAATAAATAAGGCTTCTAGCGCTGGATACATTCGCTCTTCGGTAGATTCGCTTATACATACACCATCTGAGCCCGCTAGAAGCAGTTTGGCAAAAACTTCTGAGGAAAGGTCTATTTTTTTACTGGTGGAGAGTGTATTTGTTGTTCTAGATGTGCCAAGGTTTGCTTCTTTTGCTAGACGTTCCACTGCTAGAGAAAAAATTGACTTCTTATCAGGGAAGTGTCGATTGCTCTCAATGTACGCATCTGCGAAGAGCTTTAAAAACTGAGGGTTTGGAAGAAGATCTTGTAAGTCGAACTTAGAAACTTCAGATCGGAAATTTAAAAAGCTTTCTTCAGGTGAGTAGTTTTCAAAAATTAGTTTTTGCTCTGATTCTGTGAATTCACAGAGTCTTGCAATGAATGGCTCACAGCCAAAAAACTCTTTAAAAGCAACGTTGTTAGCATTTCCCCACTCGCTTGATCTGCTGGATAGATAGACGTGTGTGGGCTTCGATAACTCCGCTTTGCTTAGTAGCGCGTAGATTCCTGAGGGATCGACCTTGGCGAGTTCATCGAATGCATCAATAACTAATGGGGAGTTCTCTTCTCTTAAGGGAGAGTGCTTGAAACGATTGGCCGTCAAAACGATCGTGTCCAGTTTCTGCGCGATACTCTCCATGAGTACCGTTTTGCCAGCGCCCGGCTCAGCTAGTATTACGACAAATTTTGAGGTATTTAAGAGCGCGTCTTCGGTGAATAAGTCATTGTTGTTGGATAATTTGCGTGGCAGATAGAAATTAGAATTCATAAGAATCCTTCTTGTATTTGCCCGGTCTTGCCGGATAGATTCTGAGCCTGAGTCCAGATAGGCCCGCCCTTCAGAAATCCTACGACATTTCGCTGTTTGAGGGGAGATCCACAGACGACGGTGAGCACAAACTCGGATCAATGTGGAGATGGTAGGCTTTCAGCCGGTAGCAGCGAGCTTGGCCTGAGGGCTGCCCAAAGAACGCGGCGAAGAACCAATTTGTGGGAGTTGGGAACCAAATTTTTGGGCTTCGTCGGGACTAAAATCTACAGCTGCCATGGCACCGTGGTTTTGTTGGCAGTCACACCTGGCTAGGCTTGTTCTGTTTGGTGAAGACGGAGGAAGCCATGGTAACAGTTAACAGCTCAGGTCGTGTGTTGCGCTTGAAACAGGTCCAAGAGAAGACTTGGCTTGGCCGGCCTACGATTTATGACCACCTTAACCCACGGTCGGCTAGGTTTGATAACTCGTTTCCTAGGTTCTGTATGAAGTCCCTTGCAACCCAATTGCTCCCCCCTAGGGCCTGAGTTTTTGTAGAGTCTTCGGCCATCGGCGGAAAGGACTGGTGGGGATTTCTTCGGACAAATAAAAAGCCGGCTTGTGGCCGGCTTCTCGGGGACGCTTCCGACTAATTTATGGTAAGCCGCAATCGCCTTAACTGTGTGGCCATCAAGGGCCTGAAAGAGATGGCAGACACCCGTGTGGGATATCGCCGAGCCCTCTGGACCGCGGCTCGCGCCGGTCGGGGCTGAATGTGCGGCGTAGCATACAAGGGCACGCGCAGGATGCCCAGCAAAAAATGGCACAGGTTGTTTCAGCCGGGCCGCTGCTGGCGGAAATGCGACCAGTGGAATATCCAGCCGATAATCTCCAGACCCTGCGCATGGCGCTGGCTAGGGGTGTAGCGTTCGACTGCGTAGTTGTATCGGTCATGGCTGTGCAGATAAAGCGTGTTCTGCGGGCCGATGCTGAGGTTGTTGACCCTGAGCACGCCGTTGTGCAGCAGGGCATAGGTTTCACCCTCCACCACCCGTTTCATGCCCAGGTCGATGGCCAGGGTAGCCTGCTGCGCAATCAACGGCACCATGTTGCTGTCGGGCATGGCCATGCAGATCGCGTTGTCCGCATGCACGCCCAACCTTCTCAGGGCTTTTTCGGGCAGGCGCAGGTGCTTGTTTGCTACCGGCGCAAGCAGGCCGTTGCGCAGTTCGTAAAAGGGTACTTTCAGCTCCCGGGCACGGTGCGCCCACAGTGGGCTGGGCGGGTTGGCGGGGGCCGGCCGTGGCGGGCAGTTGCGCTGGATAGGGTTTGGGTGTTTGGGCCCTTCGCCCGTGCGCAGCCAGCGCCGATGCACACAGAACAGGTCGGCCAGTTCGTCCAGGCGGGCCAGCGGAACGCCGCGGTTGAACCAGTTGTTGACGTGTTGCGGTGTAACGCCGCGCTGGGCGGCGAAATCGGAAGAGGTCAGGCCGCATTCGTGGAGAAGGGCTTTGAGGCGGTCGCCGGAAGTGTTCATGCCGCGAGTCTAGCGATGGGGTACCCGCAAGGAAATGAACCGCTTGTTGATGGTATTTGTAGGAAATGTGCCTGCTTGTAGGGCGTTGGTGTAGGACTGCGTAGGATTTTTTACCGATAAAGGATTTCGACGTCGCTTTGGGCATAAAAAAACCCGCCGAAGCGGGTTCTTTTTCAAACCGGTATCAGCCCTTGTAGGCAGCAACCGATTTGGTGATCGCGGCACGGGCGGCGTCGGCGCCTTCCCAGCCTTCGATCTTGACCCACTTGCCCTTCTCGAGATCTTTGTAGTTGGCAAAGAAGTGCTCGATCTGCTGGATCAGCAGGGCTGGCAGGTCGGTGTACTCCTTCACGTCAACGTACAGCTGCGACAGCTTGTCGTGAGGAACAGCGATGACCTTGGCGTCGCCGCCGCCGTCGTCGGTCATGTTCAGTACGCCAACCGGACGGGCGCGGATAACCGAGCCTGGTGCTACCGGGTAAGGGGTAACGACCAGCACGTCCAGCGGGTCACCGTCGTCGGCCAGGGTGTTCGGGATGAAGCCGTAGTTGGCCGGGTAGAACATAGGGGTGGCCATGAAACGGTCGACGAACAGAGTGTCGCTGTCCTTGTCGATTTCGTACTTGATCGGCGCGTGGTTAGCCGGGATCTCGATGGCGACGTAGATGTCGTTCGGCAGGTCTTTGCCCGCCGGAATCTTGCTGTAGCTCATTGGGCAGTGCCCCCGTGTTTGACCAAAAAAGTGGCGGCGATTATAGGCATATTCTGCCGGGGCATGCCACGCCTGGCCTGATGTGCGGCCCCGTCAGGCGTGGCTTTCGCGGTATTCGGGGTGATCCGCCTGCAGCCGCAGCAGGCGCGCCAGCGGGTCCTGGCGGTAGAACAGCGACAATTGCTGGTAGACCTGTGGATAAGCCTGCTGGAGCAGGTCGGGGGCACTGAAGAAGTATTCGCTGGTGACGGCAAAGAACTCTGCCGGGTTTTCTGCGGCATACGGGTCGATGGCGGTTTCGGCGTCGGGGTCGTTGTCCAGCTGGCGGTTGAGGTCGTCGTACGCCTGCTGCATGGCCGTTGCCCATGCATCCACTGGCATGCCGCTGTGCAATGGCGGCAGGCCGTTGGCATCGCCATTGAGCATGTCGAGCTTGTGCGCCAGTTCATGGATGACCAGGTTGTAGGCCTCCCAGCCGCCACTGGCCAGCACGCCGTTCCAGGCCAGGATGATCGGGCCCTGTTGCCAGGCCTCGCCGCTGTGCTCGCCGTCCCACACGTGCTCCACGCCGCTGGCGTCGCGGTGGCGTTGCGGGCTCTTGAAGTCGTCGGGGTACAGGATGATTTCGTGAAAGCCCTGGTACCAGTTCAACTCACCCAGGTGCAGCAGCGGCAACTGGGCCTGGGCGGCCAGCAACAGGCGCTGCTCGTCGTCCAGTTCGACACCGGGCAGGCAGGTGAGGTGCTTGTCGAGCAGGAACAGGATGCAGGCTTCGCGCAGCCAGTGGTCTTCTTCGTCACTGATGCCGTCCAGCATCGGCAGGCGCTGGCGCACGGCCTGCCATTGCTGGGGAGCGATGGGGTAGCGCGCCAGGGTGCGCTTGCGCCGCCAGGCGCTGAAGGACCACATTTTCAGGCGTTCAGTGAGCCTTGGCCGCACGGCCCAGGCGGCCACGCAGCAGGCCAAGAATCATCGGCACCAGCGACAGCACGATGATGCCCACCACCATCAGCGACAGGTGCTGTTTGATGAACGGCACGTTGCCGAAGAAGTAGCCCAAGGTCACCAGGCCGCCGACCCACAGCAGCGAACCGGCAACGCTGAAACCGAGGAAACGCGGGTAATGCATGCGGGCGATGCCGGCGACGAACGGTGCGAAGGTGCGCAGGATCGGCAGGAAACGCGCCAGGGTCACGGTCTTGCCGCCGTGACGTTCATAGAATTCGTGGGTGCGTTGCAGGTAGTCGCGGCGGAAGATTTTCGAGTTGGGGTTGTTGAACAACCGCTCGCCGGCCGTTCGGCCGATCACGTAGTTGGTGCTGTCGCCGAGGATGGCGGCAGCCATCAACAGGCCAGCCAGCAGTACCGGGTCCATACCCCCGCCTGCGGCCACGGCGCCGGCGATGAACAGTAGCGAATCGCCCGGCAGGAAGGGCATGACCACCAGCCCGGTTTCACAGAAGATCACGGTGAACAGGATGGCGTAGATCCAGGGACCGTAATTGGTGACCAGCAGATCGAGATAGGCATCGAGATGCAGGATAAGGTCCAGCGGGTTGAAATCCATGTACAGCACCTGTGTTCTGGGGCGTAGGCTCGGTTACCTGGGGATGGGTAAATTTTCACACATGACAGGAGGGGCATTATACGGCTAAGTGAAGAACATGCCCGGGGAGTTTGTAGCGGGGGGTTACGGTGAGGGTGCATTCCTGTGCCGGCCTCTTCGCGGGTAAACCCGCTCCCACAGGGATCTCACCAACCTTGAAGGCAGCGCTTTACCTGTGGGAGCGGGTTCATCGAGGCGTCGAGCCGCCGCGAAGAGGCCGGTACAGTCAATCCTGGCTGATCGGCAGGATGTAGTTCTCGAACTCGGTATCTTTGCGAAAGCCGATGGATTCGTAGGTCTTGTGCGCTACCTCATTGTCCGCGCTGGTCGATACCCGCATACGCACGGCATTGGTCTCCTTGGCCATTTTCTTCGCTTCACGCATCAGGTGGTCAGCCACCAGCATGCGCCGCGAATCTTCGGCCACGTAGATATCGTTGAGTATCCACACCCGCTTCAGCGACAGTGACGAGTAGCTTGGGTACAACTGGCAGAAGCCCATCAGCTTGCTGTCGTCATCATCCGGTAGCGCCAGGTAAATCACCGATTCACCCCGTTTCAGGCGTTTTTCCAGAAAGCTGCGCGAGCTGTCGGGGTAGGGCAGTTGCCCGTAGAACTCACGGTATTTGACGAACATCGGCGTGAGCAGGTCGAGGTGTTCCAGGGTTGCCTTGATGATGCGCATGTGCGGCCCTCAGAGTCCATTTAGGGAAACAGCGGAATGCCTGCAGCGTTCAAGGGCATGCTGCCCAATGCGCTGCACAAGTGCAATCCGCCTTCCGTGACATGTTTCTTACCCTTTGCCGAGCAGGAAGTTACCTTTCTGGTTGGTGCTGTCTTCGCTCTGCAGGCTATGGACCTCGGCTTCGTCCTTCAAATTCACCCCGGAAAGCTGGCGTTTGCAGGCTTCGCGCATCAAGTACAGCAGCCGGTGCGCCGCCATGCCGTAGCTCAAGCCCTCCAGGCGGATGTTGGAAATGCAGTTGCGGTAGGCATCGGTCAGGCCAACCTTCGGTGCGTAGGTGAAATACAGGCCAAGGCTGTCGGGCGAGCTGAGCCCCGGGCGTTCGCCGATCAGCATCACTGTCATGCGTGCACCCAGCAGTTCACCGACCTCATCGGCCACTGCTACGCGGCCCTGCTGGACCAGCACCACCGGGGCGCTGCTCCAGCCGTCGGCGGCGGCCTGTTCCTCGAAGCGGGCCAGCAATGGCAGGGTGTGGCGATGCACGGCCAGGGCCGACAAGCCATCGGCAACCACAATGGCCAGGTCGACGCCGCCGGGGTTGGCCTGAGCGTGCTGGCGCAGGGTGGCAATCGATTCTTCGTTCAACCGCCGGCCCAGGTCCGGGCGCTGCAGGTACTGGTGGCGGTCACTGGCGGCGCTGTGCAGCACCAGGCTTTCGCGCCCTTGGTCACGCAGTTGGGTAGCCAGGCCGGCATGGTCGAAGGCCAGGTGCACGGCATCGCGGGCCTGGGCATGGGCGAACTGGAAGTCCAGCTGCGCCCCGGTCGGCAAGCTGGTGCCGGCGCGGCCCAGGGCGATGCGCGCCGGGGTGAGGTTGCGCAGGGCCAGCCAAGGGTTGTCGGGGGTAGGCGTGCGATGGTCCATGGTCATCCCTATGCAAGCTGTGCCAAGGCCTGGCGGAAGGCCGGCGGCAGGTTGTCACCAAAGCGCACCCGGCCATCGGCCTGGGTGAAGATGCCGGTGCGGGCCAGCCACGCTTCAAATTCCGGCCCGGGCTTCAGGCCCAGGGTCTGGCGCGCGTACAGCGCGTCGTGGAAAGAGGTGGTCTGGTAGTTGAGCATGATGTCGTCGGAGCCGGGGATGCCCATGATGAAGTTGATCCCGGCCACACCCAGCAGGGTCAGCAGGGTGTCCATGTCGTCCTGGTCGGCTTCGGCGTGGTTGGTGTAGCAGATGTCGCAGCCCATCGGCACGCCCAGCAACTTGCCGCAGAAGTGGTCTTCCAGGCCGGCGCGGATGATCTGCTTGCCGTTGTACAGGTACTCCGGGCCGATGAAGCCGACCACGGTATTGACCAGAAACGGCTTGAAGTGACGGGCCACCGCGTAGGCGCGGGTTTCGCAGGTTTGCTGGTCGACGCCATGGTGGGCGTTGGCCGACAGCGCGCTGCCCTGGCCGGTTTCGAAGTACATCAGGTTTTGCCCCAGGGTGCCGCGCTTCAGCGACAGGCCCGCTTCGTAACCTTCCTGCAATACGTTGAGGTTGATACCGAACCCGGCATTGGCCGCCTCGGTACCGGCAATGGACTGGAATACCAGGTCCAGCGGTACGCCCCGGTTGATAGCCTCGATCGAAGTGGTGACATGGGTCAGCACGCAGGCCTGGGTGGGAATGTCGTAACGCTGGATGATGGCGTCGAGCATTTCCAGCAGGGTACAGATCGAGGCGATGCTGTCGGTGGCCGGGTTGATGCCGATCATGGCGTCGCCGTTGCCGTACAGCAGGCCGTCGAGAATGCTGGCGGCAATGCCGGCCGGCTCGTCGGTCGGGTGGTTGGGTTGCAGCCGGGTAGACAGGCGCCCGCGCAGGCCCATGGTGCCGCGGAACTGGGTGACCACGCGGATTTTCTGCGCCACCAGCACCAGGTCCTGTACGCGCATGATCTTCGAAACGGCTGCCGCCATTTCCGGTGTCAGCCCAGGCGCCAAGGCACGCAGGCTGTCTTCATTGGCCTCTTCGCTCAGCAGCCAGTCGCGCAGGCCGCCCACGGTCAGGTGGCTGACCGGGGCAAAGGCCTGGGCATCATGGGTGTCGATGATCAGGCGGGTGACTTCATCGGCCTCGTAAGGGATCAGCGCTTCATTCAGAAAGTGCGTCAGCGGGATATTGGCCAGCGCCATCTGCGCGGCGACACGCTCACCGTCGTTGCTGGCGGCGACGCCTGCCAGATAGTCACCGGACCGTGCCGGGCTGGCCTTGGCCATTACGTCCTTGAGGCTGTCGAAGCGGTAGACCAGGTGGCCGACCGTGTGTACGAAACTTGCCATACAGAATCTCCAGAGCCGCGGGTTGCCCCGCGGCGGGTGGCGACGATCAGTGCAGGGCCTCTTCGGCCTTCTGGATCGCGGCGAATTCCTCTTCCGGTGTGCCCGCAACCAGGTGGTGGCGGCTGTAGAAAGCAAAGTAGGCAATTAATACCGCATAGATCACTGCGGCGCCAATCACCACCCGTGGGTCGACCAGGAAACCGGCCACCACGGCGATGCAGGCCAGCACCAGGGCAATGCCCGAGGTGAAGATGCCACCGGGGGTGCGGTACGGGCGCTCCATTTTCGGCCGGCGGATGCGCAGGGTGATGTGTGCGGCCATCATCAGCACGTAGGAAAGGGTAGCGCCGAATACGGCAACCAGGATCAGCAGGTCACCCTGGCCGGTCAGCGACAGGGCAAAGCCGATGATGCCGGGAATGATCAGGGCCAGCACCGGAGCCTTGCTTTTGTTGGTTTCCGACAGCTTGCGCGGCAGGTAGCCGGCGCGGGACAGGGCGAAGATCTGCCGGGAATAGGCGTAGATGATCGAGAAGAAGCTGGCGATCAGCCCGGCCAGGCCGACCAGGTTGACGAAGCCGCCCATCCAGGTGCTGCCGCCGTAGGCCTTGGACAATGCCTCGACCAGTGGGTTACCGGAGGCTTTCAGTGCTTCGGAGCCTGCACCGCCGGGGCCGACCACCAGAATCAGCAGGGCAAAGGCCAGCAATACCAGCATGGCACCAATCAGACCGCGAGGCAGGTCGCGCTTGGGGTTCTTGGTTTCTTCAGCTGCCAGCGGCACGCCTTCGACAGCCAGGAAGAACCAGATAGCGTAAGGGATGGCCGCCCACACGCCCACGTAACCAAACGGCAGGAAGCTGCTGGCGCCCACGGCGTCCGTTTTGGCGATGTCGAACAGGTTGGCTGCATCAAAATGGGGCACCATGCTCACCAGGAACACCGCCAGGGCAATGGCGGCGATGGCGGTGATGATGAACATCAGCTTCAGTGCTTCCCCCACGCCGAAGATGTGGATGCCGATGAACACGATGTAGAACGCCAGGTAGATCGCCCAGCCGCCGATGCCGAACAGTGACTGGCAATAAGCACCGATGAACACGGCGATGGCGGCGGGTGCGATGGCGTATTCGATGAGGATTGCCGTGCCGGTCAGGAACCCGCCCCACGGGCCGAAGGCGCTGCGGGCAAAGCCGTAGCCGCCGCCTGCGGTGGGGATCATCGACGACAGTTCGGCCAGCGAGAAACACATGCACAGGTACATGGTGGCCATCAGCAGGGTGGCGAGGAACATGCCGCCCCAGCCGCCTTGGGCCAGGCCGAAGTTCCAGCCGGCATAGTCGCCGGAAATGACATAGGCCACGCCCAGGCCGACCAGCAGTACCCAGCCTGCGGCGCCTTTTTTCAGTTCACGTTGCTGGAAATAGTCTGAGCCGACTTTTTCGAAATCGACAGAGGAGCCTGCCGGCGAGCCGGCGGAATGATCGCTTGGCATAGTTTCACCTGTTGTTTTTCTTGGTGGCCGGAAGGGTTCCGGGCCGATGGTGATGGGTACTGCAGGAAGCGAGCCAGAGCAGGTCTGGCCTCTTCGCGGGCTTGCCCGCTCCCACAGGTACTGCGCAGGTCGGGAGCCTTGCGCGGTCCCTGTGGGAGCGGGCGAGCCCGCGAAGAAGGCGACGCGGTTTAGAAGAAGCCCAACGGGTTGATGTCGTAGCTCACCAGCAGGTTCTTGGTCTGCTGATAGTGATCGAGCATCATCTTGTGCGTTTCACGCCCAACCCCGGACTTCTTGTAACCACCAAACGCCGCATGCGCCGGGTACAGGTGGTAGCAGTTGGTCCACACGCGGCCAGCCTTGATCCCGCGGCCCATGCGGTAGGCACGGTTGATGTCGCGGGTCCACACGCCGGCGCCCAGGCCGAACTCGGTGTCGTTGGCAATCGCCAGGGCCTCGGCTTCGTCCTTGAAGGTGGTGACGCTGACCACCGGGCCGAAGATTTCTTCCTGGAACACGCGCATCTTGTTGTTGCCCTTGAGCAGGGTCGGCTGGATGTAGTAACCGGTGGCCAGCGAGCCTTCCAGTTTTTCGACCTTGCCGCCGGTCAGCAGCTCGGCACCTTCCTTCTGGGCGATGTCGAGGTACGACAGGATTTTCTCGAACTGCTGCTGCGATGCCTGGGCGCCGACCATGGTGTCGGTGTCCAGCGGGTCGCCGCGCTTGATCTGCAGCACCTTCTTCATCACCACTTCCATGAACTGCGGGTAGATCGACTCCTGTACCAGTGCCCGCGACGGGCAGGTGCACACCTCGCCCTGGTTGAAGAACGCCAGCACCATGCCTTCTGCGGCCTTCTCGATGAAGCTCGGCTCGGCCTGCATGATGTCTTCGAAGTACACGTTCGGCGACTTGCCGCCCAGTTCCACGGTAGATGGAATGATGTTCTCGGCGGCGCACTTCATGATGTGCGAGCCCACCGGGGTCGAGCCGGTGAAGGCGATCTTGGCGATGCGCTTGCTGGTGGCCAGGGCTTCACCGGCTTCGCGGCCGAAGCCTTGCACCACGTTGAGCACGCCAGGTGGCAGCAGGTCGCCAATCACTTCCAGCAGCACGGTGATACCCAGTGGCGTCTGCTCGGCAGGCTTGAGCACCACGCAGTTACCGGCGGCCAGTGCAGGCGCCAGCTTCCAGGCGGCCATCAGGATCGGGAAGTTCCACGGGATGATCTGCCCGACCACGCCCAGCGGCTCATGGATGTGGTAGGCCACGGTGCCTTCGTTGATCTCGGCTGCGCCGCCTTCCTGGGCGCGGATGCAGCCGGCGAAGTAACGGAAGTGGTCGACCGCCAGCGGGATGTCGGCATTCAGGGTTTCGCGAATCGGCTTACCGTTGTCCCACGTTTCGGTAATGGCCAGCAGTTCAAGGTTCTGCTCGATGCGGTCGGCAATCTTCAACAGCACATTGGAGCGGTCCTGCACGGACGTACGGCCCCAGGCGTCGGCAGCGGCGTGGGCGGCATCGAGCGCTTTGTCGATGTCTTCGGCAGTGGAACGGGGGAATTCGGCGATCAGCTTGCCATTCACCGGGGAGGTATTTTCGAAGTACTGCCCCTTGACCGGAGCTACGAACTCGCCACCGATGTAGTTGCCGTAGCGGCTCTTGAAGGAAACCTTCGCGCCCTCGGTACCGGGATGTGCGTAACGCATGGTGTGTCTCCTGGCTGTTAGTTTTGTTGAGGAGTTGAGAAGCGTAGAGCAAAGGTTGGGCCAGCGTTTCGCACGCCAGTGAATTCAATGACTTGGGTCATCCGGATGGGTTCGGTAAGCGCGCTGTGTGCCAGCCCCGGTACGCGCAGGGGTGACACTTTGTGCCATTTGCGACACGTCACGGGAGGGTGCATTGCAAAGCCTTCCCGGGTGGAGGATGCTGGCGGTACTCTCTATCTGCGGAGAACTACAACAAATGCAGAGCAATCATTTCAGTCGTCATGCCCAGCAAGTCCATACCGTGGCCCATGGTGGCGCCGGGGAGGGCGGCAGTGACCCGTCCATTGCCCGCTCCTGGCTGCGCTGCCTGGAGGACTACCACCTCGACCCTTCGCTGATCGAAGCGCCCGTGGTGCTTGAGCATGGGCGTTTGCTGGAAAGCCGCGAGCGCCTGCGCCAGGTGCTGCACATTGCCGACCATGAAATGAACAGCCTGCACCAGCAGCTTTCCGGGGCGGGCCACGCCGTACTGTTGACCGACGCCCGTGGGGTGATCCTCAATTGCGTCAGCGCGCCCACCGAGCGGCGCAGTTTCGAGCGTGCCGGGCTGTGGCTGGGCGCCGACTGGAGCGAGGCACGTGAGGGCACCAACGGCATCGGCACCTGCCTGGTCGAACGCCAGGCACTGACCATTCACCAGAACGAACACTTCCGTGGCCGCCACACCGGCCTGACCTGCTCGGCCAGCCCGGTGTTCGACCCGCATGGTGAGTTGCTGGCGGTGCTCGATGTGTCGTCGGCCCGGACCGACGCTTCCCGCCAGAGCCAGTTCCACACCATGGCGCTGGTCAACCTGTCGGCGAAGATGATCGAAAGCTGTTATTTCCTGCGCCATTTCGAGCAGCAGTGGCTGCTGCGCTTTCACCTGCAAGCGGAGTCGGTCGGCCTGTTCAGCGAGGGCTTGCTGGCGTTCGACGGCGATGGGCGGATCTGCGCTGCCAACCAGAGTGCGTTGAACCTGCTGGGCAGCGTGCGTGGTGGTGTGCTGGGCAAACCCGTGGAGCGCTTTTTTGCCTGTAGCCACGACGAACTGTTCAGCCGGGCGACGCCTGCCGGCAGTACCGTCTGGCCGTTGCAAACGCGCGATGGCCGCCAGGTATTCGCCTGCATGCGCGGAAAGGCCCGTGCGCCGGTTTGGTCGGTGCCTGTCGCTCAACCCTTGCCCATGCAGCAGGCGGAGCCGGCCATCTGCCTGCTCGATCCTGCGTTGCAGAGCGAATTCCGCCGTAGCGTTCGGGTGTTTGAACGTGACGTGCCATTGTTGCTGCGCGGCGAGACCGGCTGCGGCAAGGAGGCCTTCGCCCAGGCGGTGCACCAGGCCAGTGGGCGGCGCGGCAAGCCGTTCGTCGCCGTCAACTGCGCCTCGATCCCCGAGAGCCTGATCGAAAGCGAACTGTTCGGTTATCGCGGCGGCAGCTTTACCGGTGCACGCAAGGAAGGTATGCGCGGCAAGCTGTTGCAGGCCGATGGCGGCACCTTGCTGCTGGACGAGATCGGCGACATGCCACTGGCGCTGCAAACCCGCCTGCTACGGGTGCTGGAAGAGCGCCAGGTGGTGCCGATTGGCGGCGAACCGCAAGCGGTGGATGTGCGCATTGTCAGCGCTACTCACCGGGACCTGCTGGAGCGGGTGGAGCAAGGCAGTTTCCGCGAGGACTTGTATTACCGCCTGAATGGTCTGGAAGTGGCGTTGCCGGCGGTGCGTGAGCGTAGTGACAAGGCACAGTTGCTGGACTTTCTGCTGCGCCAGGAGGCGCAAGGGCAACTGATCGACATTGAACCCAAGGCACGGCAGGCGCTGCTCGACTTCGCCTGGCCTGGGAACGTGCGGCAGATGCGTAATGTGCTGCGTACCCTGGTGGCGCTTTGCGAAGAACCCTGTATTGCATTTTCGGATCTCCCTGCAATTGTCCGCAGCAGCGCCAACCCTGTGGGAGCGGGCGCGCCCGCGAAGGCGTCCTATCAGGAAATACAGGGCGAGGGCGTTGCCCTCGTTCGCGGGCTCGCCCGCTCCCACAGGTTCAGCGTTAGGTCAGGAATTGACGGTGAAACAATGGGTGCCGAAGTTTTGCAGGACGCGGAGCGGCAGGCACTGATGGATATCCTGGAGGCAAAACACTGGCACCTGACCCGCGTCGCCGAGCACCTGGGCATCAGCCGCAATACCTTGTATCGAAAACTGCGCAAACACGGCATTACCAGGGCTGGCTGAGCGAAACAGCGGGTGCGATTTGTCGCGCCCTGGGCTACCCTGCCTCGATGTTTTGCGAGGTCGACCATGCATATTCACATTCTCGGTATTTGCGGCACTTTCATGGGTTCGCTGGCAGTGCTGGCCAAGGAACTTGGCCATCGCGTCACCGGCTCGGACGCCAACGTCTATCCCCCGATGAGCACCCAGCTCGAAGCCCAGGGCATCGAACTGACCCAAGGCTATGACCCGGCCCAGCTGGACCCGGCGCCAGACCTGGTGGTCATCGGCAATGCCATGTCGCGTGGCAACCCCGCTGTGGAGTACGTGCTGAACAAGGGCCTGCCCTATGTGTCCGGCCCGCAATGGCTGGCTGACCACGTGCTGCACGGCCGCTGGGTACTGGCCGTGGCCGGCACCCACGGCAAGACCACCACCAGCAGCATGCTGGCCTGGGTGTTGGAGCACGCGGGCATGAGCCCGGGCTTCCTGATTGGCGGTGTGCCGCAAAACTTCTCGGTATCGGCGCGCCTGGGCGATACGCCGTTTTTCGTGGTCGAAGCCGACGAGTACGACAGTGCCTTCTTCGACAAGCGCTCGAAGTTTGTGCATTACCACCCACGTACCGCGATCCTCAACAACCTTGAGTTCGATCATGCGGACATCTTCCCGGACCTGGCCTCGATCGAGCGGCAGTTCCACCACCTGGTACGCACCATCCCGGGCGAAGGCCTGGTCATTCACCCCACTACCGAACAAGCGCTGGAGCGAGTGATCGGCATGGGCTGCTGGACCCCGGTGCAGACCACAGGCGCTGGTGGCCAGTGGCAGGCGCGTCTGCTCAGCCCCGACGGCTCGCGTTTCGAAGTGCTGTTCGAGGGCGAGGCCCAAGGCATTGTGGACTGGGCAATGACTGGCCAGCACAACGTCGCCAACGCCTTGGCTACCTTGGCCGCTGCCCGCCATGTTGGCGTGGTGCCGGCCATGGGTATCGAGGGCCTCAGCGCCTTCAAGAGCGTCAAACGGCGCATGGAGAAGGTTGCCGAAGTGCAGGGCGTGACCATCTACGATGACTTCGCCCACCACCCGACCGCCATCGCCACCACCCTCGACGGCCTGCGCAAGCGCGTTGGCGAGGCCCCGGTGATTGCCGTGATCGAGCCACGCTCCAATTCGATGAAGCTTGGCGCCCACCGTGACGGTTTGCCGGAAAGCGTCAACGACGCCGACCAGGTGATCTGGTACGCCCCGGCCAACCTCGGTTGGGACCTGGCTGCCACCGCGGCGAAGTGCAGCGTACCGAGCGTGGTCGCCGACAGCCTCGAGGCGATCATCGCGCGGGTCAAGGGCCAGGCCCGCCCAGGCACTCACGTGGTGATCATGAGCAACGGCGGCTTCGGTGGCCTGCACGGCAAGCTCGCCGAGGCCCTGAAGTGAGCGGGCCGGAACGCATCACCCTGGCCATGACGGGCGCTTCGGGCGCCCAGTATGGCCTGCGCCTGCTTGACTGCCTGGTGCGCGAGGACCGCGAGGTGCACTTCCTGATCTCCAAGGCCGCGCAGTTGGTGATGGCGACCGAGACCGACGTGGTGCTGCCGGCCAAGCCCCAGGCGATGCAGGCCTTTCTCACCGAATACACCGGCGCCGCCAATGGGCAGATCCGTGTGTACGGCAAGGAAGACTGGATGTCGCCGGTGGCCTCCGGCTCCGGCGCTCCGGCGGCGATGGTGGTGGTGCCTTGTTCCACCGGCACCTTGTCGGCAATTGCCACCGGTGCCTGCAACAACCTGATCGAGCGCGCTGCCGACGTCACCCTGAAGGAACGTCGCCAGTTGATCCTGGTACCACGCGAGGCACCGTTCTCCACCATTCACCTGGAGAACATGCTCAAGCTGTCGCAAATGGGCGCGGTTATCCTGCCGGCAGCGCCAGGCTTCTACCACCAGCCGCAGACCATCGACGACCTGGTCGACTTTGTGGTGGCGCGCATTCTCAACCTGCTGAATATTCCCCAGGACATGTTGCCGCGTTGGGGCGAACACCACTTCGGGGTGGATGATTGAAGCGAGCGCTGCTGGGTTTGCTGGCGCTGGGGTTGCTGGGTGGCTGCGCCACGGTGCGTACGCTGGATGCCGCAAAGCCCGGGGCGCCGGTGGTGTACGCCGGTACCCGGCTGGATTTGTACGTGATCAATGGCGGGTGTTGCCCGCGGGACCACTACGGGGCTGAAGCACCGGCCTATCCTGGGTTGGACCTGCCTGGCAGCATGTTGCTCGATACCCTGTTGCTGCCGTTGTCGTTGCTGACAGCGGCCGGTGTGGGCTTCCAGGCCACAGGGGGCCTGTGATGGCCCTTTCGCGGGCGCGCCCGCTCCCACAGGATTGTGTGTCCTTCAGCTGATCACTGTACCTGTGGGAGCGGGCAAGCCCGCGAAGAGGCCCTTTCAGGTGAAGCTTAGATCTTGCCCAGCCTGCGCAACTCATCCGACTCCACAACCCGCACCCCGTCCTCTTCCTCCAGCGCCAGGCGCCACAAGGCCCGGGCCAGGGTACAAGCCTCGATCCCCCGGTACTTACCCGGTATCAGCCTGGAAAACGGCGAAACCAATTGCTCGGTGAGCCGCGGTTCGATCCGCTCGCCCAGTAGCAACGACGGCCGCACGATGGTCAGCTGTGGCCAGTCCTGCGCCTTCAGCGCCTCTTCCATCTCGCCTTTGACCCGGTTGTAGAAAATCGACGATTTCGGGTCGGCGCCCAGCGCACTGACCACCAGCAGATGCCGCGCCCCCATCTCCCGGGCGCGCTTGCTGAAGGCCACCACCATGTCCAGGTCCACCGCGCGGAAGGCCGACTCGGAACCGGCCTGTTTCAGCGTGGTTCCCAGGCAGCAATAGGCGATATCAACCCGCCCGGCCAGCTGCGGCAGGAACACGGCCGGGTCACCCACCGGGTTTTCCAGGTGCGGGTGCTCGGCCAGCGGCCGGCGGGTAGGCGCCAGCACGCGGGTGATGGTGGGTTCGTTGAGCAGGCGGTCTAGCAGGTGTTCACCGGTCAGGCCGGTGGCACCGGCAAGCAGGACATGCTGAGGCGTCAAATACATGATGTCTCTCCCTTGTTACACACAAGTCTAGTGGTTGCCGGGCGTTTTTGCCCGTGGCCCCACGTTGGCCTGTGTGGCGTTACGCAACGCTTCTTCGGCCTGTTGGCGACGCAGCTGCTGCCAGTGCTCAAGCACCGCAGGCGGTGCCCACAACTGCGGTTCCGAGGCCTCGAAGCCTTCCCTTTGTTCCCGTTCGGCAACGCTGGTGCGTGCCAGTTCAAACGCCTGCTTCAGGTCGTCGGTCTGGTTCAACGCTTCTGCGAACAAGGCATCGCCAAAGTAGGTGAAGTCGGCTTCTTCCGAGCAACCGAACGACACCCGGTCAGCCCGCGCGGCGGTCATGATCAGCGTCCGGTCATCCTTGAGCGGGGCGATGTAGCCCCCTGAATAGCAGGCCGAGATGACGATTACCTTGTCGCGGTCCTTCAGCGGCGCCAGGGCAGTGGCCAGTTCGTCGGCGGAAAGGTCGGCCAGCTGCAGGCGCGGCTGGTCGAGCACCAGTTGGTGGTCTTCGCTGCCATGGCTGGTGAGGTAGATGAACACCAGGTCCTCGGGGCCGCTGCGCTCGGCCAGGGTCTGCGCGGCGCGGGTAAGGTTTTCGCGGGTGGCCATGGGGCGGGTGGCCATGTGGTCGCGGTGGTTGACCAGGGTCACTTGGCCACGGGCGCCGAAACGCACCTTGAGCATGTTGCTGACGTAGTCGGCCTCGCGCAGGAACACGCTCTGCTGGCCGTCACCGGCAACCACCAGGCTGTAGAGCTGGATCGGTGCCGCCGAGCGCGGCACCCGGGCCAAAGCCTCTTCCAGCAGGCGGCCCTGGTTGAGCAGGGCAATGTCCAACGGGTCGGGCAGCAGCGTGCCTTTCTGGTCGCGCACGCGCACGCCGTTGGCCCACACGCCGCTTTCGACTTTGCCGCTTGGCAGAATCAACCGGCCACGCCCGTGGTAGGCATCGTTGAGGAAACCGCCGATGTACTTGCTGCCGTCGGCCAGTTGCAGGCTGCCTTCGCCCGACAGGCGCCAGTCGACGAAAGAGCCTTTGTAGTGGCTGCCATCGCTGCCAAGCAGTTCACCTTCGCCATTTAATGAGCCGTCCTTGAATTCGCCGATCCACACATCGCCATCGACGTTTTCATAGCGGCCACGGCCTTCCAGGCGGTTGTCCTTGAACTCACCGATGTACTGTTCGCCATCGACGCTGTCGTAGGTGCCGCTGCCTTGCAACTGGCCGTTGATGAAGTGGCCGCTGAACTGGTTGCCGCTGGCATCGCTGCGCACCCCGGCGCCGTTGGGCTTGCCCTTGGCAAACAGGCCCTGGTAGCGGCTACCGTCGGCCAGTTCCAGCTCGCCTGCGCCGTCGTACTGGTCGTCCTTGAACTGGCCACGGTAGGTCTGGTCCGCTTGCTTGAGGGTGCCTTCGCCGTCGCGGCGGCCATGTTTGAACGTGCCGCCGTAGTGGCTACCCGGCGTGGTCAGGTCGCCCAGCCCCTGGAACAGCCCTTCGGCGAACTGGCCACGGTACACCTCACCGTTCTGGCCATGCCATTCGCCCTGGCCATGCCACTGGCCGTCCTTGAAGCTGCCGGCGTACCAGCTGCCGTTGGGGTAGTCGATACGGCCCTCGCCCTGCAGCAGGCCATCCACCACCTCGCCCCGGTAACGCCCCCCGTCAGGCAGGCGTGCGTCTGGAGGAAGCAGCGATTCGCCATCGCCACAGGCGGCGAGCAGCAGGACCAGGGTGATGGGGAGCAGTGGACGCATGGCGAGGACCGGGAAATAGGTCTGCCGAGTATGACGCAGAATGGGGGGCTGAGACAGATATGGCATAAGCCGATGGGTCATGCGCCGGCGCTTTTTTGTGGGAGCGGGAATGCCCGCGAACACCGGCGAAGCCGGTACCATACACCGAGTCGCCTGCTTCGCGGGCATGCCCGCTCCCACAGGATTTGTGCTGCCCTTGGGGCTTGTGTAGTACCTGTGTGGCTTGCCGGCGATGAGGCCGGTCGGCTCAACCTCAATGCAGATCGCGTGATGGTGGTGAGGGGCATGTCGGGGGATTGGGTGGGGGCTGACAGGTGCATGCCTTGAGTTGGTCTGCGCCTGTGAGATCGAGCGCCGCCCGCGCGGCGCTTCGCGGGACAAGCCCGCTCCCACATCTGTTTCGGGCCAGTCACTCCTGTGAGGTCACCTCTGCCCGCCTTGTTTGTTCCATTCGATATCGAGGTAGGCAACTGCTCTTCATCCATCTCCAGCCATGCACCAAGGCTGCAACCCACCTGACACAGGAATAATTGGCTCGAAACAGATGTGGGAGCGGGCTTGTCCCGCGAAGCGCCGCGCGGGCGGCGCTCGATCTCACAGGCGCTGAAAGACCCAAGGCATGCACCTCCATGCCCCAACGCCACCCCAAGACATACACCTCATCTCCCTCAACGCCCCCGCAAAAACTCCACCATCTTCCGATTCACCTCATCAGCCGCCTCCATCTGCACCATATGCCCGGCCTCCGGTAGCACCAGCACTTCAGCCTCCAGGCCTTCGACATGGCTGGCCGGGATGATCGCGTCCTTGCCGCCCCACACCACCAGTGCCGGATGCTGCCCCAGCACCCCGCGCAGGTCGTGGCGCTGACGCTCGCCGTCGGCGATTGTTGATGCCAGCTGTTGCAGGGCCTGATCCACACCTTCCAGGCGCTTGAACTTGAGCATGTCCTCCAGCATCTGCCGGGTGACCAGAGCCGGGTCCGCGAACAACTGCACCATCTGCGGTTTCAGGGCATTGCGGTTGGCAGCGCTGACGAAGCCTTGCAGGTACTGCCCGTTGATCGCCTCGCCCAGGCCGGCACTGGCCACCAGGCTCAGGCTGGCCACCCGCTGCGGTGCCAGGCGCGCCACGTTCAGGCTGACCGCGCCGCCCATGGAGTGCCCGGCCAGGTGCGCCTTGGCGATGTCCAGATGGTCGAGCAGGGCCAGCACGCTTTCGCTCAGCTCATCCAGGTCGCCGCGTTGCAGGGCCTTGGCCGACTCGCCATGGCCCGGCAAATCAAGGGCGATCACCCGGCGCTCGGCTGCCAGTGCCGGGTGGTTGAACAGCCAGTTGTTGAGGTCACCAGCAAAACCGTGCACCAGCACCAGTGGCGTGCCGCCTTCGCCCAGTTCGAACCAGCGCAGCAGGCGCCCGCCCACTTCAGCCTTCTGCGGGGCCGGCCCCTGTGCCTGATCGGCGCCGCCTTCGGCAACGAACTCGGCCTGGAAGCGCTGTACCACCGCATCAATTTCGGATTCCTCGGCTTCGCCTTCCACCACTACGGCCAGCAACGCGCCAACCGGCAGGGTTTCATCCGGCCTGGCCACCTGGCGGCGTAGCACACCACTGAAAGGGGCTTCGACGCTGCTGCTGATCTTGTCGGTCTCGACGTCCAGCACCTCGTCGCCCTTGTTGATCTCGTCACCTTCCTGCTTGAGCCAGGTGTCTACCCGGCCCTCGGTCATCGACAAGCCCCACTTGGGCATGGTCAGCGTATGGATCTGGCTCATGCGGCGCTCCTTGCGGCTTCGATCACCTTGCGCACGGCCGCTTCGATCTTCGCCGCGTCAGGGATGTACAGGTCCTCCAAGGCATCGGAGAACGGTACCGGGGTGTGCGGGGCAGTGACCATTTCGATGGGGCCCTTGAGCGCAGCGAAGGCCTTCTGCGCCACCAGCGCACTGATGTCGGTGGCCATGGAACAACGCGGGTTGGCTTCGTCGATCACCACCAACCGGCCGGTTTTTTCCACGCTTTCCAGAATGCTGTCTTCATCCAGCGGGCTGGTGGTGCGCAGGTCCAGTACTTCGCAGTCGATGCCCTGGCGGGCAAGGTTGTTGGCGGCCTCCAGGGCCACATGCACCATGCGGCCATAGGTGACCAGCGTCACGTCGTCGCCATCGCGCAGGAAGTTGGCCTCACCAAACGGCACGCTGTACACCTCTTCCGGCACCTCGCCCTGCATGCTGTACAGCAGCTTGTGCTCGCAGAAGATCACCGGGTCGTTGTCACGGATCGCCTGGATCAGCAGGCCTTTGGCATCGTAGGGCGAGGACGGGCAGACCACCTTCAGGCCGGGGATGTGCGTCCACAGCGAGGTGAGCATCTGCGAGTGCTGGGCGGCAGCGCGCAGGCCGGCGCCGTACATGGTGCGCATCACCAGCGGGGTGACCGCCTTGCCGCCGAACATGTAGCGGAATTTGGCAGCCTGGTTGAGGATCTGGTCCAGGCAGCAGCCAGCGAAGTCGACGAACATCAGTTCGCACACCGGGCGCAGGCCCTGGGTGGCGGCACCGACGGCGGCGCCGACGTAGCCGATCTCCGACAGTGGCGCGTCGAGCACGCGGCCCGGAAACTGGTGGTACAGGCCTTTGGTCACGCCCAGCACGCCGCCCCAGGCGTCATCCTCGCCGGGCGCGCCGGCACCACCGGCCACGTCTTCACCGATGATGAACACCGTGTTGTCGCGGCGCATTTCCTGAGCCAGGGCTTCGTTGATGGCCTGCTGGTAGCTGATCTTTCTTGCCATGGTGGTTCTCCTGTTGTTCTTGTAATCCGCGGCTCAGGGGTAGGCGACGTAGACGTCGGTGAGCAGGTCGGCGGGCTGTGGCTTGGGATCGGACTTGGCACGGCGCACGGCGTCTTCGATCAGGTCCTCGATGCGGGCGTCGATGGCGTCCAGTTGCTCGGCAGTGAGCAGGCCGGCACGGGTGGTCTTGTTGCGGAACTGCATCAGGCAGTCGCGGGTTTCGCGCAGGTTCTTCACTTCATCGGGTGCACGGTAGGTTTGTGCATCACCTTCGAAGTGGCCGTAGTAGCGGCTGAGCTTGACCTCGATCAGCGATGGCCCTTGCCCGGCACGCGCGCGCTCGATGGCGGCGCCAGCGGCTTCGTACACGGCAAAGAAGTCGAAGCCGTCGATGGTGACGCCAGGCATGCCGAAGCCGGCGGCGCGGTCGGCAATATGGTCGCAGGCTACTGACCAGTTGGAGGCGGTGGCCTCGGCGTAGCCGTTGTTCTCGGCCACGAAGATGCAGGGCAGGTTCATGATCGACGCCATGTTCATGGCCTCGAACACCGCGCCTTCGTTGGAGGCGCCATCGCCGAAGAAGGCCACTGACACATCGTCGCGGCCCTTGATCTTGGCCGCCAGCGCCGCCCCGGCCACCAGCGGCGCGCCGGCACCGACAATGCCGTTGGCACCGAGCATGCCTTTTTCCAGGTCGGCAATGTGCATCGAGCCGCCCTTGCCGCCGCACACGCCGGTCTTCTTGCCGTAGATCTCGGCCATCATGCCGTACACGTCTACGCCCTTGGCAATGCAGTGGCCATGGCCGCGGTGGGTGGAGGCAATGCAGTCGCTGTCGCGCAGGTGGGCCATGACCCCGGCTGCGGAGGCCTCTTCGCCGGCATACAGGTGAACGAAGCCGGGGATCTCGCCGGTGGCGAACTCCACGTGCAGGCGTTCTTCGAATGCACGGATGGTGCGCATCACTTCATAGGCATGCAGCAGTTGTTCGGTACTGAGTTGATTGGACATCTTGTTGTTCTCCAGGGTTGTCTCAACGCGGGTATGCAGGGTGCAGCCGGTGGCCGCGCGGTACGGCCAGCAGGTGATGGCGGGCGGCGTGCGCCAGTACGGCCTCGACATCCACGCTTAGCGGGCCTTGGTGGTCGAGGGTGACGGTGGGCGTATCGTGCTCGGCGAACTCGATCTCGCGTTCGCCGTCCAGGGCCAAGGTGCCGCTGGCCAGGCTCAGGCGGTGGGCCACGCCGGGCGTCAGCGGGCCGCTGGCGGTGATGCCGCAGGCTTGCAGCAGGCCAGGCGCCAGTGGCGCCAGCAGCGCCTGCTCGGCACCGGGGTTCAGGCGTACCCAGGCGCCATGCGGGTCCTGGCGCGACACTGGGTGCCACAGGCCACACAGGGCGGAAAGGCCAATGGCATGGGGCTCGGCGAAACAGGCAAACACCTCACACAGGTCTTCGCTGCGGCTGAGTGCACGGGCACCGATGAAGCGCTGGGGCGATACCGCCACCTCCACCAAGGCCCATTCGGCAAGCTGTTGTTCTGGCACCTTCACCAGCAGGCGCTTGTTGCGGCGCAGGCCGATGCTGGCCGGTACCCGGCCGCTTGCAAGCAGGCCACCCGCCAGGCCCGCGCTGGTGGCCTCGCGCAGTTCGGGGAAGGCATTGTTGGTGCCGGTAGACAGGGTCAGCAGCGGCACGTCACCGGCTTCGGCAGCGACCGCCTTGTGGGTGCCGTCGCCACCCAGCACGGCGATCATCGCCACGCCGCGCTCGACCATGCGTCGAGTGGCCAGGCGGGTATCGGCAACCGTCTGGGTCAGCGGCAGGTCGAGTATTTCGATGGCCGGCCAGTGCTGGTCGGCGGCGACCGGGCCCTGGCTGGCCTTGAGCACGGCGGCGGCGATGCCGGTCATGTCGCTGGGAAGCAGGACCTGGCCGATACCGGTGCCGCCGAAGGCCGCCAGCAGGCGCTGGATGGCCGAGGCCTTGTCGGTGCTCGAATAGAGCCCGGCATTGGCGGTGAGGCGGCGCAGGTCGCGGCCAGAGGCAGGGTTGGCAATGATCCCGACGATCGGGGCGGGTAGCGGCATGGCGCACCTCGTATTTTTTGTTTGCCAGAGCAGGAGCAAGCGCGGTGCCAGCTTTGTTGTGACTGGCTGAAAAGCCTTTGGCAGAGCAGTTGTTGCGTTCCACGGCAGCGGCCATTGGCAGCGCGAGCGAGACGCGGGGTGCCAGCGCTGGGCTAACCTGGGCGAGACGCTGAGACGCAGCGTCTCAAGCCAGCCGGTAATCACGCAGTGCTTGTCGGGGCATGCCTGGAAGCGCTTAATGGCCGGACAACGATAAAAACAGCAACGAGAACCGGAGGGCCTGAATGCTTGCCGCGAACTCCCGAGCCCATGTCGACTGCGTCAGCCGGGTGCTGAAGAATGCCGAGCGCCTGCCACAGGCGCCGGTGCCACCGCTGATCCTCGATTCATGGCGCCGATCCATGGAGCTGTACCGCCTCGACCCTGGGTCCCAGCAGGGGCCGCGTATTCTTTCCCAAAGCCTGCTCAACGAATGCCGCGAACGCGCCGAACTGTTCCTGCGCATCGCCAGCGATGCCGTGGCACGCCTGCACGAGCGCGTACGCGGCGCCGACTATTGCGTGCTGCTGACCGATGCCCAGGGGCGCACCATCGATTACCGGGTCGAGTCGGCCATACGCAACGACTGTCGCAAGGCCGGGTTGTACCTGGGTACCTGCTGGTCGGAGGGCGAGGAGGGCACCTGCGGCGTGGCGGCGGTGCTGACCAGCAAGGCGCCGGTCACGGTGCACAAGCGCGATCACTTTCGCGCTGCCTTCATCGGCCTGACCTGCACCGCGGCGCCGGTATTCGACCCACAGGGCGAGTTGCTGGGCGTGGTGGATGTTTCGGCGTTGCAGTCGCCGGATGACCGCCGCAGCCAGCACCTGATCCGCCAACTGGTCGAGCAGACCGCCCGTGAAATCGAAAACGCCTTCTTCATGCACAGCGCCCAGGGCCACTGGGTGATGCGCGCCCACGGCACGCCGGGCTATGTGGAAAGCCAGCCTGACTACCTGCTGGCCTGGGATGCCGATGGCCGCCTGCAGGCCATCAACAGCCTGGCGCGGCAACGGTTGGTGGAGCGCCTGGGGCGGTTGCCCGAACATATTGGCGAACTGTTCGACATGGACCAGCTGCGCCGCGTGAACGCTGCCTCCGCCCAGCGCCTGCCTGGCTTGGGCGGCTTGTATGGCCGGGTAAGCGCGCCGCAGCAGCGCCAGCGCACGCAGCCTTTGCACCAGGCTCAGGATGCCCGTATCGAGCAGCACCTGCGGTTGGCCACGCGGGTCAAGGACTGCAACCTGGCGGTGCTGGTGCAGGGTGAGACAGGCGCGGGCAAGGAAGTGTTCGCCCGCCAGTTGCACCGGCAGAGCCAACGGCGTGACGGCCCATTTGTGACGCTGAACTGCGCGGCTATCCCGGAGAGCCTGATCGAGAGCGAGCTGTTCGGCTACGTGGCCGGGGCCTTCACCGGGGCTTCCAGCAAAGGCATGCAGGGGCTGTTGCAGCAGGCTGATGGTGGCACGCTGTTTCTCGACGAGATCGGCGACATGCCGCTGAACCTGCAAACGCGCCTGTTGCGGGTGCTGGCCGAGGGTGAAGTGGCGCCATTGGGTGCGGCGCGGCGTGAGCGGGTGGATATCCAGGTGATCTGCGCCACCCACCGCGACCTGGCGGCGATGGTGGAAGATGGGCGTTTTCGTGAGGACCTGTATTTCCGCCTGGCCAACGCCCGGTTCGAGTTGCCGCCGCTGCGTGAGCGTGAGGATCGGTTGGGGCTGATTCATCAGCTACTGGCCGAAGAGGCCGATGCGTGTGCTGTCGAGGTGATGCTGGCAGATGATGCGCTGCACGCATTGCTGGTTTACCGTTGGCCGGGGAACCTGCGCCAGCTGCGGCAGGTGTTGCGCTATGCCTGCGCGGTGAGCGAGGGTGGGCAGGTGCGGGTGCAGGATTTGCCGCAGGAAGTACGCGGTGAGGTGGTTGGCACAGCTGAAAGCGCCGTGTCGTGCCCGGCGCGGCAGCTGTTGCTGGATGCGCTTATTCGCCACCGCTGGAAGCCCGCTGATGCGGCGCGGGCGTTGGGGATATCGCGGGCGACCTTGTATCGGCGGGTCCATGAGCACCGCATCGAGATGCCGCGGATGAAGGGGTAGGGCCATGGGGCTGCTTTGCAGCCCATCGCCGGCAAGCCAGCTCCCACCTTGACCGCGCAGGCTTCAAGCCATGCGCAATACCTGTGGGAGCCTGGCTTGCCAGCGATGAGGCCCTGGCAAGTAATAAAAACCCCGGCACAAGGCCGGGGTTCTGGTACATCACACTACTCGATCAATGCTCGTTGGCCAGCTTGTGTTCGAGGTAGTGAATGTTGACGCCGCCTTTGCAGAAACCTTCATCACGCACCAGGTCGCGGTGCAGCGGGATGTTGGTCTTGATGCCGTCGACGACGATCTCGTCCAGGGCATTGCGCATGCGCGCCATGGCTTCGTCGCGGTCCTTGCCGTAGGTGATCAGCTTGCCGATCAGCGAGTCGTAGTTCGGCGGAACCGAGTAACCGCTGTACAGGTGCGAATCAACACGTACGCCGTTACCACCCGGGGCGTGGAAGTGCTTCACCTTGCCTGGGCTCGGGATGAATTTCTTCGGGTCTTCGGCGTTGATACGGCATTCCAGCGAGTGGCCACGAATCACCACGTCTTCCTGGCGGAACGACAGCTTGTTGCCAGCGGCGATGCTCAGCATCTCCTTGACGATGTCGATACCGGTCACCATCTCCGACACCGGGTGCTCAACCTGCACGCGGGTGTTCATCTCGATGAAGTAGAAACGGCCGTTTTCGTACAGGAACTCGAAGGTACCGGCACCGCGGTAGCCGATCTCGATGCACGCATCGACGCAACGCTTGAACACTTCCTGGCGGGCTTTCTCGTCGATGCCCGGGGCTGGTGCTTCTTCCAGTACCTTCTGGTGACGACGCTGCAGCGAGCAGTCGCGGTCGCCCAGGTGGATAGCGTTGCCCTGGCCGTCGGACAGTACCTGCACTTCCACGTGGCGTGGGTTGGTCAGGAACTTCTCCAGGTACACCATCGGGTTGCCGAAGGCAGCACCGGCTTCGGTACGGGTGAGCTTGGCCGAGGCGATCAGGTCCTCTTCCTTGTGCACCACGCGCATGCCGCGACCACCACCGCCACCGGCGGCCTTGATGATCACCGGGTAGCCGACGTCACGGGCAATCGCCAGGGCGACTTCTTCGTCTTCCGGCAGTGGGCCATCAGAGCCCGGCACGGTCGGTACGCCCGACTTGATCATCGCGTCCTTGGCCGAAACCTTGTCGCCCATCAGGCGAATGGTGTCGGCTTTCGGGCCGATGAAGGCAAAACCGGACTTTTCCACCTGCTCGGCGAAATCGGCGTTTTCCGCGAGGAAGCCGTAGCCTGGGTGAATGGCGGTAGCGCCTGTCACTTCAGCCGCGGCGATGATCGCCGGGATGTGCAGGTAAGAATCTTTGGACGAAGCAGGACCAATGCAGACCGACTCGTCTGCCAGGCCCAGGTGCATCAGTTCGCGGTCGGCCGTGGAGTGCACGGCGACGGTCTTGATGCCCAGCTCTTTGCAGGCACGCAGGATCCGCAGGGCAATTTCCCCGCGGTTGGCGATCAGGACTTTTTCCAGCTTCCCAGACATCGTTGGCTCTCCGCGAATCAAACGACGGTGAACAGCGGCTGGTCGAACTCAACCGGCTGGCCGTCTTCTACCAGGATGGCGTCGATGACACCGCCAACATCGGCTTCGATGTGGTTCATCATCTTCATGGCTTCGACGATGCACAGGGTGTCGCCTTTCTTCACGGTCTGGCCAACTTCAGCGAAGTTTGGCGAGGTCGGCGAAGGCTTGCGGTAGAAGGTACCTACCATCGGCGAACGGATCACGGTGCCTTTCAGGGCTGGGGCAGCAGCGGCAGCTTCGGCAGCCGGTGCAGCAGCTGCAGCGACCGGGGCAGCAACAGGTGCGGCAGCCATCGGTGCAGGTGCGTAGAACTGCTGGGCAGCTGGGGTCTTGCTGTGACGGCTGATACGGACCGACTCTTCGCCTTCCTTGATCTCCAGTTCGTCGATGCCAGACTCTTCCAGCAGCTCGATCAGTTTCTTGACTTTACGGATATCCATTAATCATCAACTCCCAAAGGTTCGGTCAGGGGGCGAAATACAAAAAACGTATCGATACGTTTCTATCGAACCCTGGCCCACTGAGGCCAGGGTTTCATCATTTGGGCTGTGCGTTGGCAGCCAGTTGTTCCAGCGCGGATTCCAGGGCCAGGCGATAACCGCTGGCGCCCAGGCCGCAGATCACTCCTACGGCAACATCGGAAAAGTAGGAGTGGTGACGGAACGGTTCGCGTTTGTGCACGTTGGACAGGTGCACTTCGATGAATGGGATGCTCACCGCAAGCAATGCGTCACGTAATGCGACGCTTGTGTGGGTGAAAGCAGCCGGATTGATCAGGATGAAGTCCACACCCTCGTTGCGTGCGGCGTGAATGCGGTCGATCAGTTCGTATTCGGCATTGCTCTGCAGGTACTGCAGATGGTGGCCTGCGGCGCGGGCACGTTGCTCCAGGTCCTGGTTGATCTGGGCCAGGGTCACGGCGCCGTAGTGGCCTGGCTCGCGGGTACCGAGCAGGTTGAGGTTGGGGCCGTGGAGCACCAGTAGCGTTGCCATCTGCGGATTCCTTGGATTTGTAGGGCAATTCGACACAGCGCGGCGAGTGTGCCGCAAAGCGACGGCAGGTGTCCAGTTCCCGGCAGTAGCCAGCACGATGTCCGAGATTCGCGCGAAGTATGTGACCAAATAATTAAATCTGGTCACTCGTTTCAGGATTTTTCCCGGCACGCGGGAAGTTATAGACCGACTTTGCCGCGCACGCGTGTCAGAATTTGCGCAAATTCACCGGCGTTTATCTCGCCAATCACCCGATCGGCGGTCATTTCGCTGCCGTTCGCGGCAAAGAACAGCAGGGCGGGGGGGCCGAACAGCTGGTAACGGTCCAACAGCGTGCGTTGCTCGGCATTGCTCTCGGTGATGTCGAAACGCAGCAGCTTGAAGGCCGCCAGTTGCGGCTGCACCTGTGGTGCGTTGAGTACTTCGTGTTCGATCACCTTGCAACTGATGCACCAGTCGGCGTACCAGTCCAGCAACACCGGCTGGCCAGCCGCCTTGGCCTGGGCCAGGGCCGCGTCCAGGGCCTCGGGGGTGGTGATGGTCTGCCAGGCATCGGCCTTGGCCGCCGCGCTGCTGGCACTGGCCGCAACCGTTGCCGCCGGCAGTGGCCGCAGCGGGTCACCCTGGCCACTGAGGGCGCCGTACCAGCAAGCCAGGGCGTACACCAGCAAGGCCAGCCCCAGCAGTTGGGCGAGGCGCTGGCGTGGGCTCTTGACGACGAACTCCAGGGCACCGAGGAACAGCGCCACGCCAGCGGCGAGGAAGCCGACCAGCAGCAAGGTCACCGGGCCCGGCAACACGCGGCTGAGCAGGCCGATGGCCAGCCCCAGCAGCAGCACGCCGATGGCGTTCTTCACGGTATTCATCCAGGGGCCGCTCTTCGGCAGCCAGGCTGCGCCACCGGTGGCTACCAGCAGCAGTGGCGCGCCCATGCCGAGGCCCAGGGCAAACAGCTTGAGGGCACCGCCCAAAGCATCGCCGCTGGCGCTGATGTACAGCAGGGCACCGGCCAGGGGCGCCGATACGCACGGCGAAACCAGCAGGCTGGACAGCACGCCCAGCACGGCCGCGCCAAGCAGTGAACCGCCTTTGGTGCGGCTGGCGACGTTATCCAGGCGGTTGCTCAGGGCCTGTGGCAGCTTCAGTTCGAACAGGCCGAACATGGCCAGGGCAAACGCCACGAAGAACAGTGCGAAGGGTACCAGCACCCAGGCCGATTGCAGGCGTGCCTGCAGGTTCAGGCCGGCGCCGAACAGGCCCATCAGCGCGCCAAGCGCCGCGAAGCTGGCGGCCATTGGCAGCACGTACGCCAGTGACAACGACAGCCCGCGCAGGCCGCCGACCTGGCCACGAAGCACCACGCCAGACAAGATCGGCAGCATCGGCAGTACGCAGGGGGTGAACGTCAGGCCGACCCCGGCGAGGAAGAACAGCAGTAGCGATTTCCAGTTCCAGCCGGGTTCGGCGGTTGCAGGGGCGTTTGCGCCGCCTTCGCCATCGATGCTCAGCCGCGCGGTTTCCGGTGGGTAGCACAGGCCCTTGTCGGCGCAGCCCTGGTAGCCCACCAGCAGGGTGAAGGCGCGCGGGTCGGTGCGCGGCAGTTCGATGTCGAGCACCCCGTGGTAAACCTCAACGTCGCCGAAGAACTCGTCGTGTTTGGCCTCGCCCTTGGGGATGTTGGGCGTACCCAGGGAGATGTCGGCCGGCTCGGTGCGGAACTGCAAGCGGTGTCGGTAGAGGTAGTAGCCCTCGGTGGCGACGAAGCGCAGCCTGATGGTGTGTGCATCGGCCTGGACCAGGTTGAGCTTGAAGGCCTCGTGCACCGGCAGGAAGTCGGCATTGTTGGCCAGCGAAGCGGCGCCGAGGGTGGCGCTGGGGCGGTTGTCGAGCAGGCCCGTGGCAAAGGCAGGGCTGGCCAGCAGCAGGAACAGCAGGAAAAACAGGCGGCGCATGGCGGACTCGCGAGGTGGAACGTGCCGGGCATGATAGCGGAGTTGGTGGGGGTTTGGGCCAGCAGTGCTTGCCATGACATGTTTGGCGCCTGGGAGATCGAGCGCCGCCCGCGCGGCGCTTCGCGGGGCAAGCCCGCTCCCACATTTGTTGCAACGTGGCCATGCCTGTAGAAGCGGCGT
>NZ_JBIVXJ010000041.1:0-51530 GCF_044769185.1 Pseudomonas sp. NPDC090592 | reverse complement strand
GGATGCGCCAGTCGAGAAATCCAGTCAGGGCAACAAGGCGGGCAGCCATGGCCTGTCAGGCTTGGCACGTTGCAACAAATGTGGGAGCGGGCTTGCCCCGCGAAGCGCCGCGCGGGCGGCGCTCGGTCTCACAGGCGCTGCATATCTTGTGGCCAACACCTGTCAGCCCTGATGCGATCTCTGTGGGAGAACCCCGCGCGGTGTATGGCACCGGCTGCGCCGGTGTTCGCGGGCGCGCCCGCTCCCACAGGGTTTGCGTTTCGCCAGAAGGTTGCAGTTGATCATTTGATCAGCGGCACACCACTCAGCTTTTGCAACTCGTCAAAATCGATATCCGCACAGATCTCGACCACTTTCAGCCCTTCAGGCCTCACTTCCAGCACGGCCAGGTCGGTATAGATACGGCTGACGCAAGCAATCCCGGTCAGCGGGTAGGTGCACTCGGGCACCAGCTTGCTTTCGCCGGTCTTGGTCAGGTGGTCCATCATCACGAATACTTGACGAGCGCCGGTAGCCAGGTCCATCGCGCCGCCTACGGCCGGGATCGAACCTTCGGCGCCGGTGTGCCAGTTGGCCAGGTCGCCCTTCACCGACACCTGGAAGGCACCCAGTACGGCGATGTCCAGGTGGCCGCCGCGCATCATCGAGAACGAGTCGGCATGGTGGAAGAACGCACCACCGGTCAGCAGGGTGACGTGCTGCTTGCCGGCGTTGATCAGGTCATCGTCTTCCTCGCCCGGCGCGGGGCTTGGGCCCATGCCCAGCAGGCCGTTCTCACTGTGCAGGAATACTTCCTTGTCGCCCAGGTAGTTGGCCACCAGGGTAGGTGCGCCAATGCCCAGGTTTACGTAGGCACCTTCCTGGATGTCTGCGGCCACGCGTTGGGCCATCTCGGTGCGGGAGAGCTTTTTGGTGATGGTCATGGCAGGCCTCAGACAGCGTTGGCGATCGAAGAAGCGGCAGCACCGGTAACGGCAACCACGCGCTGGACGAAGATACCCGGGGTGATGATGTGTTCCGGGTCCAGTTCACCGAGTTCGACAACCTGGTCGACCTGGGCGATGGCGGTCTTGGCGGCCATGGCCATGATCGGGCCGAAGTTGCGGGCGGCCTTGCGGTAGGTCAGGTTGCCCCAACGGTCGCCCTTGTGGGCCTTGATCAGCGCAAAGTCGGCGTGCAGTGGCATTTCCAGCACGTACATGCGGCCGTCGATCTCACGGGTTTCCTTGCCTTCAGCCAGCAGGGTGCCGTAGCCGGTCGGCGAGAAGAACGCACCAATGCCCGAACCCGCGGCGCGGATGCGCTCGGCCAGGTTGCCCTGCGGCACCACTTCCAGCTCGATCTTGCCGGCGCGGTACAATTCGTCGAACACGTAGGAGTCGGACTGGCGCGGGAACGAGCAGACCACCTTGCGCACGCTGCCTGCCATGAGCAGGGCGGCCAGGCCGATCTCACCGTTGCCGGCGTTGTTGCTGATGATGGTCAGGTCGCGGGCACCGGTGGCGATCAAGCCGTCGATCAGCTCGGACGGCATGCCGGCCGTGCCAAAGCCACCGACCATGATGGTCGAACCGTCGGTAATCCCTTCCACCGCGTTGGCGATGGACTCATACGTTTTATTGATCAAGGCGAGCTCCTGGTTGTTCCTGGAGTTGTGGTTGTCGGGCTGGCCGGAGCGCGTGACGCGATGGGGCCTGTCAGCACTTGAAATTCCTTGCTGACTTTCGCCATAGCGTGCCGCAAGATAGGGCAACAGTAGAGAGGGTTTGGCTGAATTCGTGCGATTATCGAACTGTTGTGCGATGTGCGAGCAGTTCCGCAGGCTATTTGCCACTTTCCAGCTGACCGTCTATTCCCCTCATTTTTTCCCCTCACGGAGACCGCGATGATCCGGCAGGCCGTGGCAGCTGATGAGCCTGAAGTCAGGCGTTGTGCCGAACAGGCCTACGCCCGTTATGTGCCACTGATCGGGCGCAAGCCCGCGCCGATGATTGCCGACTTCGCCAGGCAGATAGCGCAAGGTGTGGTCTACGTTGCGACGAATGATCAAGCGGTCTTTCAGGGTTTCATTGTGTTCTTTGCCGAGCAGGGCCACATGCTGCTGGAAAACGTCGCGGTCCTGCCCAGCGCAGCCGGGCAGGGTACAGGTAAGGCGCTGATCCGCTTCTGCGAGGATGCCGCCCGGCGACAGGGGCTAGGCGCCGTCCATCTCTACACCAACCAGAAGATGACCGAGAACCTGTCGATTTACCCCAGGCTTGGCTATGTGAACGTGGGGCAACGTACGGAAGACGGTTTCAGGCGCGTCTATTTCGAGAAGACCCTGGTGCCCTGACAGGCCGGTCGTGCATGCGTACAAAGCATGCTTCGCACGAGGGCAATGCATCATGCACCCCGGCTTCAGGCATCATGTACCCAGCCCCCTCGAAAAGCTGAACGCGCCAAATGCCAGAATCCCCCAACCCCAACCGTGCTATCTACGACCTGGACATGCTCCGCACCGTGGTCATGGTGGCCGACTGCGGCAGCTTCACCACCGCCGCCGCGCGCCTGCATTCCACCCAGTCTACGGTGAGCCAGAAGGTGCGCCGGCTGGAAGAAATGGTCGGCCACCAGTTGCTTGACCGCAGCAACCGCGAGGTGCACCCGACCGATGCCGGTGAAACGCTGCTGGGGTACGCGCGGCACCTGCTGGCGGTGAGCAGCCAGCTGACCGAAGCGATGTCGGGCGGGGTGACGGTGACCGTGCGTATCGGCCTGCCGGACGATTTTGTTGCGGGCAAGACGATGCAGGCGTTGGCGGCGTTCAACCGGCGTAATCCGACGGTGAAGCTGGAAATTACCGGTGGCCTTAGCCGTGATCTGATGAGCACCTATGATCGGGGCGAACTGGACCTGGTGTTGATCAAGCAGCGACGCAACAGCCGCGAGGCCAATGCCTGCCAGCCAGAGCGCATCGAGTGGATCGACAGTGCTCAGTACCCGTGTTTTGCCCAGGACCCGATTGCGCTGGTGACCTTTCCCCCGCGTGGGTTGTACCGCGATGACATGATCAGTGCGGTCGAGGCCATGGGGCGCAGCTGGCGTATTGCATTCACCAGTTCGAGCCTGGCAGGGATTCAGGAGGCGGTGGCCAATGGTTTGGGAGTGAGCCTGTTGCCATCGCGGGTGGTGACGGCGGGGCATCGGGTGTTGGGGGCGGAAGAAGGGTTCAAGCCGATCAAGGTGTTTGAAGCGGCGATTTTTCATCGGCCTACGGCGGACCCGATGGTCATGGAGCTGGCTGAGATTTTGATTGGTATCCTGCGGGCTGAGTGAGCGGCTGGTGAAGGCAAGTGGGTGCTGTTGTAATCACGCGAGTACCCCCACCAGAATGTTCAGATTCTTGTGGCGTCCTTCTCTGGCTTGATCTCGTTCTTTTTGAATTCCTGCCAATACGCGCCTTCGAAAAAGGTCATGGAAACAATGTTCTTTTGCAGAAGGCTGATGCTGAAAAGGCTTCCGATCTCATCGGCTCTGCTAGCGCGAGCGCAGCGGTCTTCCGTGCCATCGTCAATACCTGAAGCCGGACCTTTCTTGACCGCGTCGTATACCCTGTCATAGAACGTGGTGAACTCGACCGTCAGCTGATCCTTGTCACGAAAGCCGCTGTAGATAGGGATGATCGAGAAGCCTTCATCGTTGTTCGAATCGTGATCCTGCAGGTTGCCGAAATTTTTCACCCAGCCGATGTACACCTTACGGTCTTCCATGCTGAACATGTAAAGGCGCTTGTTGAAGAGTGAGTCAAGCAGCAACGCCTGGTGGGTGCTGGTAGGCAACATGGTTTCAAGAATGAAGGAGCGGGTAAGGTAATCGTTGTTCAGGCCGTGACGATAACGGGTGATTTTAAACCGGACCTTTGCCACCAGGTAGGCGTACAGCGGTGCTGTGAGAATAGCGACCAACATCGTCGAAAACAGATGCTGATCTTTAGCGCTGGTAAAGCCCCGCTGCTCAAGCAGTGCGGCCAGGCCAAAAAAACCCTCGGTTAACCACTCGCTGAAAAACACCAATGTCAGCCATGGCAATGCGAGGACAAGCCCCCTCATTGCGATATGCAGGTACAGTGATTGTCCTTCATATTTCGCAATGAGTGTCTTGTCGTAGAAGTTGTATTTACAGTAAATGAAGCCGCAGATCAGGATGGGAAGGACGAGGAGAAAACCCATTGCAGAGGTTTAGTTCGACTTCGAAATCGCTTGCCTGGCTGCTTCACAGGCCCGCGCGAAATCTGCATCTTGCAGGATGGTGGATGCCGAAATGGAGACGGCGCCGTGGTCACTCACCTGCACTTGCTCGGCGACTGCATTGAGTCGCCTGGCGATTGCCAAGGACTCTTCTGAAGGAGGGGAAACCCATTGCAGCAGGGTTTCCCAGATGTTTTTGTGGCTCATGCAATCACTCCTCTTCCACGCATTGCCTGAACACTCACCCCAAATATAGCAGCGCGTTCGCTATAGTCCGCCGCTTTGGGTGCGGAGGGTAGCATACCGCAACTGTTGCACCTGGATGGGCGGATGAACGAGCCGGGGTGTTTCGTTTCGTGTCGAGGAGTGCCGCAGTGGTGAAAGTACGGTGCAGCTTAGCGGCACATTTCCGCAGCAAACTGCGCTGCCTTCAACTGCAACTGCGCAGGCCCGCCCCAGAAAGCCCCGTGGCGCACGATCACCCGTTCATGAATCGCCGCCGCCACCGCCGCAGCTGCATTTGGTGCCCTGAACAGAACAAAGCTGGCTTCGTTGCCAACCTTCAAGCCGTAATCCGTCTTGCCCATCACCCCGGCACTGGCCTCGGTCGCCATGTGCAGCGCTACCCGCAGTTCCTCATCGGTGTTAAAGCCCGAGCGGTAGCTGACCAGCATGGCCCGTTGCAGCATGTCGCCATTGCCATACGGCCACCAGGCATCCTGGATGTTGTCGTTGCCGGTAAATACCCGCACACCGCCGGCGCGCAGGCGCAGCACCGGTGGGAAGGCGTGTTCGCCAGGGGCGTTGGTCATGATGGAAATTCCCGCACCCGCCAGCACTTCGGCGGTGGCGTCGAGCACGGCATCGGATACATCGCCCAGGCCATAGGCGTGGCTGACGGCCACAAGCCCTTGCATGCCCAATGCCTGGGTGCGGGCGGCGATGCGCTGGAGCTGGGCGATGCAGATGTCGCCGGGCTCATGCAGGTGGATATCAACCTTTACCCCATGCCGGTCGGCGATGCCGAACACGATGTCCAGCTGGGCATCGGCGTCGCCGTCCAGGGTGGTCGGGTCGATGCCGCCGACCACCTGCACGCCTTCGCGGATGGCGGCTTCCATCACCTCTGCGGTGCCAGGGCAGGTCACCACGCCGGCCTGCGGGAAGGCTACCAGTTCGATGTCGAGCAGGTCTTTCCATTTGTCCCGGGCTTCGAGCATGGCGTGCAGGTTGGTCAGGCCAGTGGTGGCGTCCACATCCACATGGCAGCGCATGGCCAGGGTGCCGAACGAGGCGGCCTGGCGCATCAGTGCATCGGCGCGCTCGACGATGGGCGGGGCGCTGGCCAGTTCGCGTTTTTCCACGGCCAGGCGCTCGCGCAGGCTGGCCACGGGCTGGTGCGGTCGCCAGCGGTCGCCGACGAAGCTTTTGTCCAGGTGAATGTGGCCGTCGACAAAGCCCGGCAGCGCCAGCAGGCCTTCGAGGTCGATGGTTTCGCGGGCGGGCGTGCTGGCGCGCTGCGGGCCGATGTGGGTGATTCGGCCGTTGGCTACGGCAATGTGCAGGGGCAGGCCATCGGCGTCGATGGCGTTGATGAACTCACGGTCGTTCATGGTCGGGCCTTTTTTACTAACGGCTTGGGTGACGTACCACGGTAGGGCGGATGCGGGCAGGTCTCCAATTAATTATCAGGATCAGGTGCAGTGCATTTCTGGATGCAGGCAGGGGAAGTTGCCCTGCATTAAAAAGCCCACTGCATTCGATTCCGATAATTAACTTTCAAAGCGTTCGATCACGGCCCAGGATTGTGCTCGAGACCGGCCCAGCCGCCTGCCATGGCGCTTTCCAGGGCTGGCCCTCACACACAATAAAAACAAATGCCGTGTCGGAGTCCTTCCATGACCCACGATTCCAAGCTGCTGCGTGCCGCGCTGATTTTCATTGCCTGTACTTCTTTCATTGTCTGTGGCGTACAACCCATCTTCATGGGTTTGGTCACGGAGCAACTTGGCCTGTCACTCGACCAGCAGGGCTGGGTGGTGTCGGTCGAGATGATCGGCATGACCCTCGGTACCTTGCTGTGCCCGCTACTGATGAAGCGCCATGGCGGGCGTAACCTGTGCCTATGCGTTGGCGCGCTGTGCGTGGCATTGAGCGTTGCCACCGCCTTTGCCACCACCAACGCCATGTTGCTGCTCGTGCGCCTGGCGGCCGGCACCTGTGCAGGGCTGGTGTATGCCTACGCGGTAGGCATGCTAGGCCGCTTACCCAACCAGGACCGATCGTTCGGGTTGATGCTGTTGCTGCAAACGCCCGAGTACTCGTTGTTCTCCGCAGCGTTGCCGTTGCTGGTCGCGCAGAGTGGTACGGTGACTGCCTTGTGCGCATTCGGCCTGTGGTACTTGCTGATCTGCGGCGCCAGCCTGGTGTTGCCGCGCCGTCCAGCGGCGTTGCTGGCCAGCGGCGAAGGCTCAGCTGCCCAGGGCGGCTCAGTATGCACGGGGCGTACGGCGTTGGTGGGTATGCTGTTCATGCAGATCGCCATCTACTGCGTGTGGGGTTTCATCGACCAGCTGGCACGGGACCAGGGCATCAGCGGCGTTGACATTGGCTGGGCGTTCGGCCTGTCGGCCATTGGTGGCCTGCCTGGGGCGGGGCTGCCAAGCTTGCTGGGAGCGCGGGTCAACCGCCAGCTGATGATTGCCGTAGGGCTGGTGGCAGTGTTCATTTCCATCGCCATGCTCACGGGCCATACCCGCACACCGATGCAGTTGTTTGTCGCGTTGCTGCTGATTAATTTTGGCTGGGTGCTGTCGCTGTCGTACTACATGGCGCTGATCACTACCAACGACCCGACTGGCAAGCTGACGTCACTGGTCAGCATTACCTTGATGGGGGCTGCGGCGGTGACGCCGGCGTTGATTGCCATGTTGGTGGAGGGCTCCAACCAGCAGTTGATTTTCCTGCTGGGGACCGGGGCTTTGGTCATCGCCTTTGCTGTGACGTGCCTGGGGGCGGGGGCCAGGCTTGCCCGGCCAGGCGTTGCACACAATTCAAAGATCTAGCAGGGTCCCTGTGGGAGCGGGTTCACCCGCGAAGAATGCGACGTGGTGTATGGCACCGGCTGCGCCGGTGTTCGCGGGCGCGCCCGCTCCCACAAGTACTGCGCATGCCCGAAGGTAGGCACTGAACCTGTGGGAGCGGGCATGCCCGCGAAGCAGGCGACGCGGAGGATGGCACCGGCTGCGCCGGTGTTCGCGGCTGAAGCCGCTCCCACAAGTACTGCGCATGCCTGAAGGTAAGCACTGAACCTGTGGGAGCGGGCATGCCCGCGAAGCAGGCGACGCGGTAGATGGCACCGGCTGCGCCGGTGTTCGCGGGCGCGCCCGCTCCCACAAGTACTGCGCATGCCTGAAGGTAAGCACTGAACCTGTGGGAGCGGGCATGCCCGCGAAGCAGGTGACGCGGTGTATGGCACCGGCTGCGCCGGTGTTCGCGGCTGAAGCCGCTCACAAGTACTGCGCATGCCTGAAGGTAAGCACTGAACCTGTGGGAGCGGGCATGCCCGCGAAGCAGGCGACGCGGTGTATGGCACCGGCTGCGCCGGTGTTCACGGGCGCGCCCGCTCCCACAGGTTTCTGCGCTTGATTTCATCTGTGGCGCAACCCTGTGGGGTCAGTGAATGTTAAAGGTCACTGCAAGGTCACGGGCTTGAAGCTATCCGGTAACTGCTGGATCGCCGCCTCGATCTTGGCGATCGGTTCAGCCAACACGTCCGCTTCCTTGTCTTTACCCTCCCTTCTCAGGCGATCACGTTCAAGGCGCAGGTTAAGCAAATTCTTCTGCAGTTTCAGTGCCGAGGCATTGTACGGGTCCATGCTTTTCTCACGCTGTCGGCGTCCATGCCGTTGTAGGAAAGCTGGACCGTAGCAGCTCGATTTTGCTGTAGAAACTGATATTTCATACAGGGAAATCCCTCGTGCTCGAAGTTTCCTACGCTACACGGTAAAAGATCCTACAAGTCGCATTTCAAACCGTGTCATTCAAACCCGGCTCAACCCCGCGTGATAGCTGGCCACAATGGGGTTTGGCCAACGCATGTCCTGCACAACGGGCTTTCCAAGCCCTGCTAAGCCGTTTGACACTTCATGTAGCAATTGCGCCCCAGCAGGCTACAGGTGATCCGCATCCACGACCGCCTGGGCAAACGCCTGCGGCGCTTCCTGCGGCAGGTTGTGGCCAATGCCACCGCTGATCAGCCGGTACTCATATTTGCCGGTAAAGCGCTTTGCATACGCTTCGGCAGGTGGGTGTGGGGCGCCGTTGGCATCGCCTTCCAGCGTGATGGTGGGCACCGTGATGGCGGGGAACCGGGCCAGCCTGGCCTCCAGCGGGTCGTAGCGTGTTTCGCCTTGGGCCAGCCCCAATCGCCAGCGGTAATTGTGCACGGTGATCGCCACCTGGTCGGGGTTGTCCAGCGCCTTGGCACTGCGTTCGAACGTGGCATCGTCGAACGCCCATTTGGGCGAAGCGGTTTGCCAGATCAGCTTGGCGAAGGCATGCCGGTTCTGCTCGTAGCCGGCCTGGCCGCGTGGGGTCGCGAAGTAGTACTGGTACCACCATTGCAGTTCGGCGCTGGGCGGCAGCGGCGCCTTGGCTGCCTCCTGGCTGCTGATCAGGTAGCCGCTGACCGATACCAGGGCCTTCACCCGCTCGGGCCACAGTGCCGAGACAATGTCGGCGGTGCGCGCGCCCCAGTCGAAGCCGGCGAGCACGGCATGCTGGACATGCAACGCGTCCATGAAGGCAATGATGTCGCTGGCCAGCGCTGTGGGCTGGGCGTTGCGTGGGGTGGCTGCGGACAGGAAACGGGTCTGGCCGTAGCCACGCACGTAAGGCACCAGCACCCGGTAACCTTTTGCGGCCAGGGCAGGGGCAACGGCTTCGAAACTGTGAATGTCGTAGGGCCAGCCATGCAGCAGGATCACCACCGGGCCGTCGGCCGGGCCTTGCTCTACGTACGCCACATCGAGCACGCCCGCATTGATGTGTTTCAGCGGGCCGAAAGCATCCACGGTTGCGGCTGCTACTGGCGGCTTTTGCGGTGCAGCAATGGCGCTGTGGGTGGCTGCCAGACCCAGCGGCAACAGGGCGCAGGCGAACAGGGTGCGGCTGAAACGGCGTGGCAGGTTGGTGGTCGAGTGGCGGGCAGGCATCGGTCATCTCCTTGGCAAAACCAGCGGTGCAGGTTGATGGGTGCCAGTTAAGGTGACGCCTGTATCGCCGATGTGTCCGCATGGCCAGCTGCAAACGTTCTTGTGTATCAGGTCTCATTTTGTACACACAGCGATACAAATAAGGGGTACCGCAGCAAATGCCCGCGCTCATCTGATACGCTTTTTTTCCATGAACCTGAATCTGTAACCGTATCAGCCCAAGCCCGACAATGGGCCCATTCCCGCATCGCAACTCTAGAGGTTCCAATGGGCAAGATGGCGCTGTTCCTGGGTGGTTTTCTGCTGCTGACCATTCTGATCGGTCTTCTTGGCACGATTCCGCCAAGCTGAGTTCCACTGGGGTTATTCCTCCGCGGCCCGTCTACTTCAACGATGGGCCCAAATTCTTGGCAAATGGCCATTATTTCCTCTCCTTGCACGGCTGGATCAGCGGTAGGTGCAAGTCATTCTCAAGTCCAGAAACCTCGTGTAGTCTCCCGCCGCCGCTCATTCGAGCCGGTCTTTTTGCGTTGGAGTCGACACATTAATGGAATGCAAGAAAGGCACTTCAGCCATGCTGGAGTGGCGTAGCCGTTTTCTCGCCGAAGGCACACTTGATGAGCAGGGCTATGACCAGGCGCTGCGCAGTGCCGAGGCGTTGGAGCAAGCAGGGGTGATCAGCACGCCGGAGTGGATCGAGCTGGTCAAACTGGCCAATACGGCCTTGCTGGATTTGTGATAAGTCATTCTTTGCGCTGGGAAATCTGTCCACAAAAAACGTGGGTAGGTCTGTGGATAAAGTTCTGGAAGCCAAGCCCACGGCGGGCTCTGTTAAATTGAGCAGAAATTGAACAGCTGTTTCAGGGGGCTGATTCAGCAGCTCTGACCGGCACGGCGCAACGCTGCCAGCAGGTCACGCACCCGCGCTGGCAACTCGCCAGCAGGGTACAGGGCATGCAGCTGCGGGTCCTGGCCGCTGCTGGAGGTGAGGCGATAGCGAGGGCATACCCGCACCAGGCGCCCGGCCTTCACCTGCGTTTCGCCCACCCAGGCTGCCAAACGGGCGATGCCGGCACCGGCCAGGGTGCTGTGATACACGGCAGCGCCCGAGCCCAGGCGCAATCTGGGCCGGGGGTGCAGGCTGGTAATTTCGCCGTCGCGGCAAAAGTGCCAGTCCTTGAGAATGCGCGGGGCGGTGTGCAGGATCAGCGCATGCCCTTGCAGCTCTTCAGGGTGCTGTGGCATGCCGGCCAACGCCAGGTACGCCGGGCTGGCATACAGGTGGCGCTGGTAAGTCCACAGGGGGTAGCCGATCAGCTCGCTCGATTGCGGGAAGGCACCGCGCACCACGAAATCGAATTTGCCTTGCAACGGGTCCAGGGCTGCGTCGCTGTATTGGATGTCCAGGGTTACGTGGGGGTGGTTGCGGGAAAACTCGGCGAGCACGTGCGGCAGTACGTGTTCACCGAGCAGTTGCGGCACGGCAAAGCGTATCCAGCCTTGGGCACTGCCGCTGAGTGCAGCCAGTTCATCGGCGGCATCGCGTTGCACATCCAGCAAGCGTTCGGCATGTGGCAACAGGCGCTCGCCGGCTTCGGTCAGGGTGACGGCGTTGGCGTTGCGGTTAAGCAACCTGGTGCCGGCGTTGTCCTCCAGGGTTTGTACTGCACGGGTTACCGCACTGGGTGAGCGCCCCAGCGAGCGTGCGGCGGCCACGAAGCTGCGCTTGTGCGCCACGCTGACGAACGCCTGGATTTCCCGCAGCATGTCCAATGCCATTGCCTGCCCCTTGTTGCAGTTTTTGCAATATGGCATTTCAACACAAGCGCGGCCTTTTGATTAGCCTTGCAGGCGACTTCACCGCTTTTGGGCCTGCATGATGATGGATATCGCTGTACTTTCCGTGTTCGCTTTCGCCGCTGGGCTGATCGACGCCGCCGTGGGTGGCGGCGGGCTGATCCAGATTCCTGCCTTGTTCAACGTGCTGCCCACTGCGCAGCCGGCGGCACTGCTCGGCAGCAACAAGCTGGCGTCGGTCTGTGGTACAGCCTTCGCTGCACGCTCGTTCATTCGCAAGGTAACGCTGGACTGGGGGTTGATCGTGCCGGCGGCGCTCAGCGCCTTCGTCATGTCGTTTGCCGGCGCCGCGACGGTGTCGCTGGTGCCCCCCAGCGTGATGCGCCCGGCGGTGTTGGTGCTGATCGTGCTGATGGCCGTCTACACCTTCTGCAAGAAAGATTTCGGCACCCTGCACAAGCCTGCGCATATCGGCCGCAAGGAACAGTGCCTGGCGGTGCTGATCGGCGGCGCGATCGGCTTCTACGATGGCCTGTTCGGCCCGGGCACCGGCAGCTTCCTGATCTTCCTGTTCATCCGGTTCTTCGCCTTGGACTTCCTGCACGCATCGGCTTCGGCCAAGGTGGTGAACATTGCCACCAACCTGGCGGCACTGGTGTTCTTCGTGCCTACGGGCAATGTGTTGTACGCCATTGCCCTGCCCATGGCGGTATGCAACATCCTCGGTGCCTTGACCGGTACCTGGTTGGCGGTACGCAAGGGTGCCGGCTTTGTCCGCGGGCTGTTCCTGGTGTTGTTGTGCGTGCTGATCGCCAAGCTGTCATGGGACTTGCTGGCCGGTTAGCTCAGATCACCTGGCGCTGCGTTTCGGCCTGCTCGACGCGGTTGCGGCCGTGGGCCTTGGCCCGGTAAAGCGCCTGGTCGGCGCTGGCCAGCAACGCGTCCAGGTTGGGGGCCGGGCGGTCGGCGTCGCAGCCGGCCAGGCCGATGCTCACGGTAATCTGCAGGCCCTGGTCAGCCTGTACCACGTGCAGGTCCTGTACGGCGCGGCGCAGGCGTTCGGCGGTGAACTTGGCCCGTTCTGGCGCAAGGCCCGGGACAATGACCACGAACTCCTCACCGCCCAGGCGCGCGAGCAGTTCATCGTTGTGCAACTGGTCTTGCAGGGTACTGGCAAACTGGCGCAGCACCTGGTCACCCACTGCGTGGCCATGGGCGTCGTTGATCGACTTGAAGTGGTCGATGTCCAGCATCATCAGGGTCAGCGGCAGTGCCTGGGTATACTGCTGGCGGCTGTCCAGCAGTGCATTGGCACGGCGGGTGAAGGCACTGCGGGTGAGTACGCCGGTAAGGTGGTCGACGGTGGCCTGGTGCGCCAGGCGGGCCATCAGGCTACGGTTGGCCTGGCTGACGCAGGCCACCACCAGCGGGCCGAGCACCAGCATGGCAATGCCCAGGCGTGCCGACATCAACGTGGTCACCCCAGGCTCGCTTTGCGGCACGCTGAAGTGCATGAGGTTTTGCGCCACCGCCACAATCAAGGTGCTGCCGGCGGTAAGTGTGAGCAGTGACACCATGAACGGTGAGTAGGTCCAGGCACACCACAGCAGGGCGGCAATCGGGAAGGCGATGGCGCCGGGGCCGCCAAAGGCAATACTGACCGCCAGCGAGGCCAGCAGACCCAGCAGCGGTGCCAGGCGGATGGGGTGGGCACCACTGCGTACCAGGACCCTTGCCGAGGGTGCGGTGAGCAACACAGGCAGCACCAGCACGCTGGTCGAGAACTGTTCGCTGAACCACGCCAGCCAGGTGGCACGCAACGACTGTTCGAACCACGGTGCGGCCATGGCGGCTGCCATGCTGGCGGCCACCATGGCGCCGGCGGCGCAGGCGGCAAACACGCTGAGCACGCCATGTGGGGTGCGCATGCGCCGGTGCAGGCGCGGCAGGCGGGACAGCAATTGCCAAAGGGTAACCACAACACCCAGGTTGCACAGGTTGAACCACAGGGCCGGGGCCCAGGCACTGCCACACAGCAGGTCGGCACCGACCATGGCCAGCCACACCAGGCTGAAGCCGGTCAGCGTGGCCTGGCGGGGGTAGCGCAGCAATACCCCGGCCAACACCGCATTAACCGGCCAGAACAGCGACAGTGATTCGATCGGGCGTGCCAGGATGCCGCCCAGGGTGAGGGCAAAGGTCAGGCAAAGCAGAACGACATAAGGCAACAAGCGCGATTGTGCAGGAAAAACCATGGGCTCGACCGACAAGCGGAAACGAAATCCAGGACAACGCCTTGAAGCACCTGGGGCAATGACCCGCAGTGTGTTTCGTCAAGGTAGTTGATGTCAATCTGCCGCGATCCGTCGACATAATGTCAAATTCCCGGGATTTGCGGCCGGCTGTTTCTCACAGCCCGAAAAACCACGGCACCATGAACACGGTTACCCCCATTACCAGCAAGGTGAACGGCACGCCAATCTTGACGAAATCGGCGAAGCGGTATTGCCCTGGGCCCAGCACCAGCGTGTTGACCGGCGATGACACTGGCGTCATGAACGCGGCTGACGCGGCCAGCGCCACGGTCATGGCGAACGGGTAGGGTGACATGCCCAGCTGCGCCGCAGTGCTGATAGCCACCGGCGCCATCAATACCGCGGTGGCGGTGTTGGAAATGAACAAGCCAATCACCGCAGTGACGGCGAACAGGCAGGCAAGAATGGCAACGGGCCCGGCGCCCCCCAGCACGCTGACCAGCCCACCCACCGCCAGGTCGATGCCGCCGGTTTTCTGCAAGGCCTGGGCAAATGGCAGCATACCCACAATCAGCACCAGGCTTTGCCAATGAATGGCCTTGTAGGCGCTGTTCATGTCGATGCAGCGCCCGGCACCCATCAGCAGGCAACCGATCAGCGCCGCCATCACATTGGGTACGGCGCCACTCACCATCAGCCCCACCATCACCGCCAGGCTCAGCAACGCCTGTGGCGCACGGGTGCGAGCGGGTGCCACCTGATCGATCTCGGCGGGCAGGCTCAGTACCAGAAAGTCCTTGGGTTTACCTTGCAATTGGCGAACGGCTTTCCAGGGGCCGACCACCAGCAGTGTGTCGCCAAGGCGCAGCTTTTCTTCCACCAGTTGTTCTTCGACTGCCGCCTGCTCGCGGCGCAGGCCGACCACGTTGAGGCCGAAGCGGGTGCGAAAGGCCAGTTCCAGAATGCTTTTGCCGATCAGTTGTGAGCCGGGCGGCAGCGAGACCTCGGCCATGCCCAGCTCCTGGGACTGGTCGATGAAATAGGCAGCCTTGAAGTGCAGCGGTTCCAGTTGCATGGTCTGGCACAGGCTGCGCAGGTCGTCGCTGTTGGCGAACAGGTCGAGCAGCAGTACGTCGCCCTGGTGCAGTACGGTGCTGGAGTCGGCGGCAATCACGCGTGTGGTGAACTTGTGCTGGCGCTCGATGCCGATCACGTTGGCGCCGTGCCGGGTGCGCAACTCCAGTTCGCCCAGGGTGTGGCCGATCAGCGGCGAGTGGGGGCGGATGCGCAGGCGCCGTTCGCGGCCATTGAGTTTGTAGTCCAGCACCAGGTCCAGCAGTGTCCGACGGGTTTCCACGCGGCCATCCTTGCGCACTTCGCCATTGAGCCAGTGCCGGGTCAGCAGCATGTAGCCGATGCCCAGCACCAGCACCACAAGGCCGAACGGGGTAAAGCTGAAAAAGCTGAAGCCCGCTTCGCCTGTGCGCACCAACTCGCTGTGCACCACCACGTTGGGGGGTGTGGCCACCAGGCTGAGCATGCCGCTGATCAGGCCGGCGAACGCCAGCGGCATCATCAGGCGGCTGGGCGAGAGCTGCAGGCGCGCGGCGATGCTCAGCACCACCGGGATGAAAATGGCCACCACGCCGGTGGAACTCATGATCGACCCAAGCCCGGCCACGGCCACCATCAGCAGCACCAGCAGGCGTGCCTCGCTGTTGCCTGCCCGCTCGCTCATCCATTCGCCGATGCGGTAGGCAATGCCGGTGCGCACCAGGCCTTCGCCAATCACGAACAGGGCGGCGATCAACACCACATTGGGGTCGCTGAAGCCGGCCAGGGCCTGCTCCACGGTAAGGATGCCGAGTAGCGGCAGGGCCAGAATCACCAGCAGTGCGACCACGTCCATGCGTGGGCGGTTGATGACGAACAGGACGATGACGATGGCCAGCAGGCCGAGGACGCAGAGCAGCGCTGGGTTCATGGGGAGGGGGTGTTCCTTCACACGGGGGCACGATAGACAGTAGCAGCCAGTGTGCCGGCTTGTAATGAAGGGGGTGTTGATGTGCTGCAACAAAAGGGCCGCAAAGCGGCCCTTGTTGGTAATTAGTGGCGGTGGCGGCGGTGCTTCTTGCTGCCGTTGTTGTCGCCCAGATGGTTACCGATGGCACCACCGGCCGCACCACCCAGGCCAGCACCTACGGTAGAGCCGGTCTTGCCGCCCACCGCGCCGCCCAGCAGCGAACCGCCCGCCGAGCCCAGGCCACCGCCGATAGCTGCTTCGGTACGGTTGCCTTTACGTGCACCTACCGCACTGCCAGCGGCACCGCCGACGCCGGCGCCGATGGCCGCGCCAGTCTTGCCGCCAAGTTGTTGACCAACAACGTTACCCAGGACACCACCCAGGCCACCACCAATGGCGGCAGTACCGTCACCGGCGAAAGCGCCCTGGCACAGCAGCAGGCCGAGGGCAAGGGAAGGCAGAGTCAGACGCATGATACGAACCTCAAAGGAATCATCAGGTTAAGTTGCCGCGCAACGGGCGGCGGGTCAGGGGTGTAAAGACGCTTCAGCGGTAGTAGCGGTCACCGCGGTATTGACGATCGTCGTCGTCATCGCGGTCATGGCGGTGGTGGTGGCGATGACCGCGGTCGCGGTCACGCCAGCCGTCATCGTCGTCATGGTAGCGATGGCTGTGGCAGCCTGCGGTAAGCAGGGCAACAGCAATCAGAGAAAGGCTTGCAAGGCGGGTCATCACGATATAGGTCCTTGATCCGCAATGGTTTACAGGGCACTTGCTGAGACTGGGAATGATCCATTTGGTTTCCCGAGCGGGCAAAAAATTGTCGCACCAGCGATGAGTGGCGTGCTTGTGGGTTGCTGTTCTGTCCCACTCGGCCATGGTCGATCCGCTAATGCCCCTCTAAACTGTGAGGTAAGCCGCAGCCAAGACGGCAATCTGCCACACGGTGAATCACGATGATCGCCCATACCCCCACGTTGTTCGCCGCCGTTGCCCTGGTTGCAACCATCATGGCCTTCTGCTTGTTGCTGGTAGGGCGCAGTAACCGGCGCGACAACCTTCTGCTCACTGGCTGCGGGCTGCTGGTGCATGCCCTGGCCTACGTCTGCTACACCGTGTATGCCCAGGCGCCCCTATGGCTCAGCTATGGCCTGGGCAACAGCCTGCTGTCGCTGGCCCTGGCGTTCTACACCGCCAGCCTGTTCCGGGTGCGTGAGCAGGTGGTGCCCTGGCGCGTCATTTTCGTCATCCCCGCCTGCATGCTGGTGGGGCTGATGCTGCTGCTCGATACGCTGGAACCGCGCATGCTCCTGGCGACGCTGGTGCTGATGCTGCAATGCGCAATGATCCTGTACTGGGCGCGGCGCCATGCCGAGCGGCCGGGCAAGGCCCACCTGTTGCTGCAGATCGGTGCATTGATCAGTCTGGTCGGCCTGGGTATGCGGGTGGTGGCGGTTGCCAGTGGCACGGCGGTGGAAATGCGCTATGACACCAGCAACCTCAAGCAGAGCATTTCCGTGGCGATCGGTACCGCCACGGTGATGATGTACTCGCTCGGGCTGGTCCTGATGGCCAAGGAGCGCAGTGAGTCCCGCTTGCAGCACCTGGCGCTGCACGATGTGCTGACTGGCACACTCAATCGCAGGGCAGTTCTGGAGCGGTTTGCCGTGGAGCTGGACCGGGCTCGCCAGCAACAAGGCAGCCTGGGCGTGGCGATGATCGACATCGACCATTTCAAGCGCATCAACGACCTGTACGGGCACCTGGCAGGCGACGAGGTGTTATGCCACTGCGTGCGCCAGTTGCAGCAGCGGCTGCGCCAGGGGGACTGCCTGGGCCGTTATGGCGGTGAGGAGTTCCTGCTGTTGTTGCCCGGCACTGACCGCAGTGGGGCGATGGCCGCGCTGCAAGGGCTGCGCGAGGCCATTGCGCGCAGCCCGGCGTGTTTTGCCGGTGACCAGATCGAGTTGCGCTTCAGCGTTGGCCTGTGGTGTGGCGTGCCTGGGCCCAAGGACAACACCGCCAGCTTGCTGGCCCAGGCGGATGCGGCGCTGTACCAGGCCAAGGCCGCCGGGCGCAACACGGTGCACATGGCGGCAATGGTCGAGGCGGGTTGAATCAGGACGCTGGCTGGATCGCCAGCACCACACCATTGGTTATCTGCACCAGCACGTAGTGGTCGCCCATGCGTACCCAGTGGCTTTCTTTCTCGGGGGCGGGCAGGCCTTTGGCTTTCCAGTCCTTGATCGCCTGGTCGTCACGTTTGTACTGGTCCGGTGCCTTGTCGCCAACGCTCAGCTCGCGATTGTGGGTTTGCGGGGCGGTGATGCTTTCTTCGCTGGAGGGCGCGGCGCTGGCGGCCAGCGGCAGGCAGGGCAGGGCGGCGAGTAGCAGGTAGGCAAGTTTCATGTCGTGCTCCTTATGGCGGCGTACCTTATCTGCGACAGCGGCATGCGCGTGACAATTCACTCGCGATAGCCGTCGGTGCTAGAGTCGCGTTCTTTTTTACCCCCGAGGATGGAACATGCGTGCGATTCTGCCGATGGCTGCGGCGCTGATGCTGGTCGGTTGTGCTTCTGCGACCATGGATACGGCCCGCGGCGGCAAGCCCACCGCCCAGCTCGACTCGCACAAGGCGCCGGAGCTGGTGGCGCAGTGCATCCAGTTCAGCTGGCAGGAAGAGAAGGTGTTCGGCGACGATGCCAGTGGCTACCTGGAACCGCGCAAGCAGGGTGGGTTTACCGTGTATACCCGCGAGGCCGAAGCGTTTGTCGACGTTTACCCGCAGGCGGGTGGGGCGCGGGTCGACTACTACGCGCAGAAGAATGACGGCGTGGCCCTGCAGCGCCGCGCGGCGGCGGCTACTTGCCTGTAAAGCTGGCGCATATCCTGTAGGAGCGCGCATACCCTGTGGGAGCGGGCATGCCCGCGAACACCGGCGCAGCCGGTGCCATGCATCGCGTTGGATTCTTCGCGGGCACGCCCGCTCCCACAGGGTACGCGGTGCGCCCGGCATCAGTTCCCTGCGCGACAGCGCAGCCCAGTGGGCTGGGCAATCTCCCACAAGTATGGAGACCAGCTTTACAATTTTTAGCAAGGTAGTGGTGTCGCAGGGAAGTAGGTGGACGCTAGCATCAGCCTCTACCCCTCAAGGACGACACCATGGACCGCTCACTGCAACTCAACCGCGCCAGCTGGGACGAACGCGCCCCGCTGCACGCTGCTTCCAAAGACTACGAAGTCGAACTTCTGGTCCAGCGCCCCGGGCACCTTTCCGAAACCGTGCGCTTCGACCTGCCGTTGCTTGGCGATATCGACGGGTTGAACACCGTTCACCTACAGTGCCACATCGGCACCGATACCCTCTCGCTGGCGCGCCTGGGTGCCAAGGTCTGCGGGCTGGACTATTCCGCAGCTTCGCTGGCCGAGGCGCGTATACTGGCCGAGCGTTGCGCGGCACCCATCGACTATGTCGAGTCCGACGTCTATGCCGCCGACAATGTGCTGCCGGCCGGCACCTTCGACCTGGTCTACACCGGTATCGGCGCATTGTGCTGGTTGCCCCGCATCGAGCCGTGGGCACGCACGGTCGCAGCGCTGCTCAAGCCTGGCGGCCGGCTGTTCCTGCGCGATGGGCATCCGATGCTGATGGCCGTCAATGAAGACCACCAGGACCGCCTGCAGCTCGAGTACCCGTACTTCGAGCACGAAGCGCCAACGGTGTGGCACAACGATCAGACGTATGTCGAAACCGATCAGCGCCTTGCCCACACCGAAACCCACGAATGGAACCACGGCCTGGGCGAAGTCATCACGGCCTTGCTTGCGCATGGGTTGCAGCTGGTGGCACTGGTCGAGCACCAAAGCATCCCCTGGGAGGCGCTGCCGGGGCAGATGGTCAAGGGCAACGACGGTGAGTATCGCTTGCGCGAACATCCCGCACGTTTGCCCCTGAGCTACAGCTTGGTGGCGGTCAAAGCCTGATCAGGACAGGTAACCGCCGTCTACATTCAGTGCCGTGCCGGTGGTGTAACTGGACGCATCGCTGGCCAGGTACAGTACTGCGCCGGCCATTTCCCTGGGGTCGGCCACGCGCTTGAGCGGGATCTGCTGCAGTGCGGCGTTCAGGATGGCATCGTTCTTCACCAGGGCTGAGGCGAACTTGGTGTCGGTCAGGCCCGGCAGCAGGGCGTTGCAGCGAATGCCAAACTGGGCGCACTCCTTGGCGAAGACCTTGGTCATGTTGATGACCGCCGCCTTGGTTACCGAATAGATCCCCTGGAAGTGGCCGGGGGACACACCGTTGATGGATGCCACGTTGATGATGCTGCCGCCACCGTGCTCACGCATCAGCTTGCCGGCTTCCACCGACATGAAGAAGTAGCCACGGATGTTCACGTCCACGGTCTTCTGGAAGGCATTCGGGTCGGTGTCCAGTACGTTGCAGAACTGCGGGTTGGTGGCGGCGTTGTTGACCAGCACATCCAGGCGGCCGAACTGCTCGCGAATACCGGCGAACACCTGCTGGATCTGCTCCAGTTCACCGATGTGGCAAGCCACTGCCGTGGCCTTGCCACCTGCGGCGATGATGGCATCGGCCACCTGCTGGCAACCGTCGAGCTTGCGGCTGGAAACGATCACATGAGCCCCTTGCTGCGCCAGCAGGTGGGCGATGGCCTCGCCGATGCCACGGCTGGCGCCGGAAACGAAGGCAATCTTGCCGTCGAGGTCGAACAGGTGGGTCTTGGACATGCTGTTTTCCTTGTTATCCGTCGTCGTGGTCGTGGCTTACAGGCTGGACTTGGCAATGACCTGCAGGGTCATCTGCTCCAGCAAGCGGTTCATGTGGATGAACTGCGCAAAGCGCTTGTCCTGGGTCTGGCCGTGGTAGTAGCGGTAGTAGATCTGCTGCACGATGCCGGCCAGGCGGAACAGGCCATAGCAATAGTAGTAATCGAAGTTGTCGAGCTGGATGCCCGCACGCTCGGCGTAATAATCGACGAACTGGCGACGGCTGAGCATGCCTGGCGCATTGCTCGGCTGGCGCCGCATCAGTTGCACCGGTGCGGGGTCGTCGGCCTCGATCCAGTAGGCCAGGCTGTTGCCCAGGTCCATCAACGGGTCGCCCAAGGTGGCCATTTCCCAGTCCAGTACCCCGATGATGCGCATGGGGTTGTCGGCGTCGAGGATCACGTTGTCGAAGCGGTAGTCGTTGTGCACGATGGCGGGCTTGGGGTGGTCCGCGGGCATCTTGTCGTGTAACCAGGCGATCACCTGTTCCCAGCGCGGGGCATCCGGGGTCAGGGCTTTTTCGTAGCGGCTGCTCCAGCCCTCGATCTGGCGTTGCACGTAGCCTTCCGGCTTACCCAGGTCGGCCAGGCCGCAGCCGTTGTAGTCCACCTGGTGCAGTTCGACCAGGCGCTCGATGAAGCTTTTGCACAGGGCCTCGGTGCGGCCGGCGTCCAGGTTCAGCTCGGCGGGGATATCCGAGCGCAGGATGATGCCCTGGACCCGCTCCATCACATAGAACTCGCCGCCGATCAGGCTGCTGTCGGTGCAATGCACATAGGCCTTGGGGCAGTAGGGGAAGCCGTCGTTCAACTGGTTGAGGATGCGGAACTCGCGGCCCATGTCATGGGCCGACTTGGCCTTTTGCCCGAATGGCGGGCGGCGCAGTACGAAGTCACGGCCCGGGTAGCTGACCAGGTAGGTGAGGTTGGAGGCACCGCCTGGGAACTGGCTGATGCCGGGCAGGCCATCCAGGCCGGGGATATGCGCCTTGAGGTAAGGGTCGATGACGGCCGCGTCGAGTTCTTCGCCGGGGCGTACCTGGGTGGACTGGTCGGTGAGCGTCATGCGTTTTCCTTATTCTCGATCGCAAGGACTATTGGCTAATCTAATGGCCTGCCGAGGCTGGAACAAGCGTGCCAGGTGCCAAATAGGTAAGGGTGTTGCAGGTGGATCACTGCACCGAATGCAGGGCAAAAAAAAACCGAAGCCGGCAAGGCTTCGGTTTTTGATCATCCGGTATTCCCAGTCCTCAGGACGGGAACAGCTCGCTGAGTTTCATCGACAGCATCATGTCCCCTTCAACGCGCAGCTTGCCGCCCATGAAAGCCTGCATGCCGTCGGTTTCGCCGCTGACGATGCCCTTCAGGGTTTCGCTGTCCATCACCAGGGTGCAGTTGGCGTCCGGGTTCTCGCCTTCCTGCAGATCGCAGGTGCCGTCCTTGACGATCAGCGCGTATTGCTTGCCTTCGTCAGTGATGTTGAAGCCGAACACCAGGTCCAGGCCGGCGGCAGCGGATGGGTTGAACTTCTCTTGCATCTTTTTGACGGCATCAGCTACGGAGGTCATGGCGCATTCCTTATAGAGTTATTTACACGTCCCCGCAGGGACACAACAAACCGGGCTCATCGGTAGGTGACAAGCTCCGGCGCCCTCAACAGTTGCACATGGGCCTGGCTGTTGAAGGAAGCCAGTGCCACGTCGCGGCCGCGGAACTTCAGCTGGCTGAGCGACGTGTTGATGATCTGCCAGTTCAGCGCGAACGCCTGGCTGGGGGTGATACGGGTAACCAGGTGGAGCAGGGCGGCAATGGTGCCGCCCGAGGTGAATATGGCGATATTGTCGCCGCTGCCAGCAGTATCCAGTACGCGTTGCAAGCCACCTTTTACGCGGGCAGTGAACGCTTGCCAGGTTTCCAGCCCGTCGTCGGCATGTTCCCCATCGTGCCAGCGCTGCACCATCAAGGCGAACAGCCGCTGGAACTCACTGCGGTGCTGCGCAGCATTGCGCAGGATGTGCAGGGCGCCTGGTTCTTCCGGCAGCAAGCCGGGCAGCAAGGTGCGAATGACGCCGTCGGCATCGAACTCATTGAACGCCGCGTCGGTCTCAACAGCCGGCACCGCGCAGCCACTGGCTTGCAAGGCTTGCATGGCCAGCTGCGCGGTATCCTGCTGGCGGCGCAGGTCGCCCGCCAGGCAGCGGTCCAGCCTTACCCCCAACTGGGCGAGGTGTTCACCCAAGGCCTGGCTCTGGCGGATGCCCACGGGCGAGAGGACGTCGTAGTCGTCGGCACCGAAGGAGGCTTGGCCATGTCGGATAAGGTAGAGGTTGCCCACTGAAGTTTCCGGCCTGTTGGAGGTTGCTGCGAGGTTAGGATGCAGCACACGGGCTGTCAACGAAAAAACATACAAGCGTTTGAAAAGGTTGTTTGAAAGATGTTGCCAGCGTTTGCACCGGCTGGCAGCACCTCAGGCGCAACGGTATGCTTGCAACAGTCATGCGCCGCAGTGGCGCAAGTATTCAAGGAGTCAACGTGGAGTTTCTTGCCGAGTACGCAAGCTTTCTCGCCAAAACCGCCACCCTGGTCATCGCCATCCTGGTGGTGCTGTCGGCCATCGCCGGGCTGCGCGGCAAAGGGCGGCGCAAACCGGGTGGGCAATTGCAGGTCACCCGCCTGAACGAATTCTACAAGGACCTGCGTGAGCGCCTGGAGTCTGGCCTGCTCGACAAGTCCCAGCTCAAGGCATTGCGCAAGCAGCAGGCCAAGGCGGAAAAGAAGCACAAGAAAGGCAAGGCCGAGGAGAAGGGCCGGGTCTTCGTATTGGACTTTGATGGCGATATCAAAGCCTCTGCCACCGAAAGCCTGCGTAATGAGATTACCGCGCTACTGACACTCGCCACCCCGCGTGACGAAGTGGTGCTGCGCCTGGAAAGCGGTGGCGGCCTGGTGCACAGCTATGGCCTGGCGGCGTCGCAACTGGCGCGCATTCGTCAGGCGGGCATCCCGCTGACCGTGTGCATCGACAAGGTGGCTGCCAGCGGCGGCTACATGATGGCCTGCATCGGCGAAAAGATCGTCAGCGCGCCGTTCGCCGTGCTGGGTTCGATCGGCGTGGTGGCGCAGTTGCCCAACGTCAACCGCCTGCTGAAGAAGCACGATATCGACTTCGAGGTGCTGACCGCTGGCGAGTACAAGCGCACCTTGACCGTGTTTGGCGAAAACACCGAGAAGGGCCGGGAGAAGTTCCAGGAAGACCTGGACATCACCCATCAGCTGTTCAAGGACTTCGTTGCCCGCTACCGCCCGCAGTTGCATATTGACGAAGTGGCTACCGGCGAAGTGTGGCTGGGTGTGGCAGCACTCAACCGCCAACTGGTGGACGAATTGCAGACCAGCGACGAATACCTCAGCGCGCGCGCACGCAACGCCAACCTGTTCCACCTGCACTATGCCGAACGCAAGAGCCTGCAAGAGCGAATTGGCGTGGCAGCCAGTGGCGCGGTGGAGAACACCGTGGTGGGTTTGTGGAGTAAACTCGGCCGCCTGCGCTAACACCTTGAACCCGTTGAAATTTTTTTTCGTTCAGGGGGTTGCAAGGTTAAAAGAATGAAGACATAATGGCGCCCATCGAAACGCAGCAAACTTTGAAAAAGGTTCAGCGTTTCAAGGAGATAGCAAAGCGTAAGCAGCTAGATCCAACCTTTGAGGCCGAGTAGCAAAGTGGTTATGCTCCGGATTGCAAATCCGTCTACGCCGGTTCGATTCCGACCTCGGCCTCCACCATTCGAAAGCCCCGCAGATTAACGTCTGCGGGGTTTTTATTTGCGCGCTCGAAAATCTGATCGTTTCCGCTTGGGCGCTAGCCTTCAGGCAAGGTTACGCCGCACACAAATTCACGCGACCCCAGGCGATGTGAGCCGAACTCCACGACGTAGCCTTCCCCTCGGCGCTTTGCCTCCGCTTCGGCCGTTTTCTGGTCGGCATAGACGTCGACGAAATGCCATGGATGCCTGTCTCTCAGAACGCCCCATCCCATCACCCAGCCCGTTCTGGAAGGGTCTGGCGGTAGGTGCTTGGCCAAGCTTCGGATAGACATGCCCATCTCCTCGTGTGCACAGGCTCGATGCTGCATCTTGAGCACTTTTCTTGAACCGCACCACCCTTACGCGGGTCATCAGAAGGGAGGGGGTAAATACGCACCGGTCCCCGTACCACGTATTGAAATGTTCGCAAGCTAGAGTTGACCTCAAGCCCATTCCACCAGCGAGGTAGTCAGGAAATGGATTATTCCAGCATGGTTGAAGCATTGGACAAGATGTTGGAGGAAGCAGCTGCATCGCAGGCATGCGTGCAGGTATCAGCTGATGAATCTCACCGATGCATCCGTAGCCATTCATCCGCGACGTCGCCCATTGTGGACGGCGTGCCGCTCTTGATCCACGCCATGAAGGCGCGGTCGAACCTGAATGCCTGGCCACACTCGCTGAGCAGAAACTGACGCACTTTCTGCGTGTTGCGGTAGTGCTTGTCCAGTGGCGTGGTGCGGGTAATCGGCCCGGCGTGCCAGTCGAAGCTCATGGTCTGCTCCTTGACGATTGAAAGGGCAAAAGCCCGTGAATGATCATCCACGGGCTTTGGGTCGTTCGAAATGATCGGCCCAATGCCGGTCAGTTAAGCAATTTGGGGCCGCGTTGCTGCCCATCGCCGGCAAGCCAGCTCCCACAAGTACGGCGCATGGCTTGAGTTCAGTGCAATCGGTGTGGGAGCTGGCTTGCCTGCGATGGGCCGCGCAGCAGCCCCGGCAGTCTTGACTGACTGGCATTAGCCCTCAGGCTATCAACCTTCGAACTGGATCACCATGCGGCCCTTGATCTTGCCCTCCAGCATCTCGTCAAAGATTTGGTTGATGTCCTCGATCGGCCGCAGGGTTACCTTAGGCACTACTTTGCCTTCAGCGGCAAACTGGAAGGCCTCTTGCAGGTCTTGCCGTGTGCCTACCAACGAGCCGACCACTTCGATCCCGTCCAGCACCAGGCGGGGGATGTTCAGGTCCATGGACTCTGACGGCAGCCCGACGGCAACCAGGCGGCCGCCTGCGCGCAGCGCGTCCACGGCCGAGTTGAAGGCGGCTTTGGCAACAGCGGTGACCACAGCTGCGTGGGCGCCCCCGGTCTTGGCCTGGATAACCTTCGCTGCGTCTTCCGTGCGTGAGTTGATCACCAGGTCGGCGCCCATTTCACTGGCAAAGCGCAGTTGCTCTTCGTTGACATCAATGGCGATCACTTTGGCGTTGAACACGTTCTTGGCGTATTGCAGCGCCAGGTTGCCCAGCCCGCCGAGGCCGTAGATGGCGATCCACTGGCCGGGGCGGATGTTGGAGATTTTTACCGCCTTGTAGGTGGTCACGCCGGCGCAGGTAACGCTGCTGGCGGCGGCGGAGTCGAGGCCGTCAGGTACCTTGACCGAATAATCGGCTTTGACGATGCAGGCTTCGGCCATGCCGCCGTCCACGGTGTACCCGGAATTCTTCACTTCCCGGCACAGGGTTTCGTTGCCGCTGGTGCAATAGTCGCAATGCCCGCAGCCCTGGTAAAACCATGCAACGCTGGCGCGGTCGCCCGGCTTGAGCGAGGTCACGCCCGGCCCGACTTCCTGGACTACGCCAATGCCTTCGTGGCCCAGCACGACACCGGTCTTGTCGCCGAAGTCGCCATTTTTCACGTGCAGGTCGGTGTGGCAAACACCGCAGCATTGCATCTTAAGCAGCGCTTCGCCGTGTTCGAGAGGGCGCAGGGTCTTTTCCACCACATCCACGCGACGGCCTGGCGCAACAACAGCAGCTTTCATAAGAGCCTCCGTGTCTATCCGAGTGAGCTTGGGTTATTGCCGGATCAGCATAGCCCTTGCGTCGCCAGGCAAAACTGCTTCAGGTCATGGCTGAAGGAGTTCGCCACAAAAAGAAAAGCCCGCGGCAACAATGCGGCGGGCTGCAAGAACGTACGGAGCAGGGCCAGTGTGCCCATCCGTTTGTCAGCATTTCGTGAACTGCAGGTCATGAGGCTGTGATGTGCGCACTGCGATAAAAAAGCCCGCCATGATGGGCGGGCAAAAAACGTTTGAAGGGAGAGCCTGCAGGCTGCACCTGGTGGGTTAACCCAGGATTAACTGGCAACGCATTGACCTCGGAACCTGTTCGGCCTATACAGGCCTGCCATTACCCCCAGGAGCCAGCATGCGCGACGAAGACGACCTGCACGAACCCGAGCACGATCACCTGCTTGACCATGAATTTCTCTACGACGACGTTGAGCATGAGGCGGATGCCCAAGGCGCCGAGGATGAAGTGGAAGAACACGAGGAAATGCTGGATGACCTCGACGACGAGGAGCGTGATCACCCAGCGTGGTTTGACGACTGCGAAGACGACTGACTCAGCGCCCATCTACCGAGAAGCGTCCTGGGCCGCTCACGGCAAGCAACAGCAGGCCGCCCATGATACTGAGGTTTTTCAGGAACTGGGTCATGTTGGCGCTGCGCTCGGGGTCGACCATGTTCCAGAACGGGTGGCCCAGCAGCGCTGTACCCAGCACGAACAGCGCAAACAGAAACGCCAGCGGCCGCGTGTAGAAACCAAGGATCAGCAGGATGGCAACCACGAACTCCATGATCACGGCAATCGCTGCCGCCAGCATGGGGGCGGGGGCGCCCAGTGACGTCATGTAGCCGACCGTGCCATCAAAGCCGGTCAGTTTGGCCCAGCCAGACAAGACGAACAGGATCATCAGCAGCACGCGGGCAATCAGGATAATGATGTCGCGTTGGCCATCGAACAGGGAGTAGCGCATGGTGGCGTTCCAGTGGACGGGGACAAGCTCCACTCTAGCAGTTGCGCGAAACATTGCTGGCAGGTAGCAAAAAGGCGCCGCAGGGGCGCCTTTTCAACGAAGTTTGGTGCGAGTGGCGGGACTCGAACCCGCAAGGCTCACGCCGACAGATTTTAAGTCTGCTGTGTATACCAATTCCACCACACTCGCACGCTTGAAGGGGTCGCAGCGACCAGCTCGCTTCTAAGCAGAAGGGCTTTGCAATCAAGGGCGCTTTATAACCCATTGTTATAGTTGAGTCAACCACAGCACCTATGATCAACAGCATGAGGGGCTGGTTGCACGGGTAATTGACACGCTGCTGTCATTACGCCACTGTTGTTGTTTTATTGGATCCAATGGTACGCGACGATGACTCAGCCTGACCCTTGCGAGCGTGTCGTGCGCCCACGGCTTTTCTGGCGGGTGCTGTTTGCGCAGGTGATCGTGTTGGGAGCGTTTCTGTTCCTCAGCTTGATCAGCCTGGGCGGATATCTACTGATGCTGGGTTTCGATGCCGAGCACCCTCAGGCGCAACGACTGCTGGCTTTGGCTGGCGGTGGGGTTATCATGCTGGTTGGCTTGTGGCTGCTGAAAGTGGCCATGCCACGGCGCATCAGCCCCGTGTTGATCGAGCCAGAGCGCTGAGCCTCGCCAGGCTCATATCGTCCCTCCTGCTGTGCCAATGGAGTTTGCATGGTTTCAGCTGACTGCCTTGATCACCCCGTCATGCCTGCCCACCGCTATGAACAGCTGGTTCAGTCGGTGGTGGATTACGCCATCTATATGCTCGACCCCTCCGGCCATGTGGTGTCGTGGAATGCTGGCGCGCAACGGATCAAGGGTTACCGCGCCGATGAAGTGATCGGCAAGCATTTCTCGCTTTTTTTCACCCCGCAGGATTGCGTCGAGGGCCGTCCCGAACGCTTGCTCCGCCAGGCGCTGGAGCAGGGCGTGGCGCAGGATGAAGGTTGGCGCGTGCGCAACGATGGCACGAAGTTCTGGGCCTTGGCGGCGCTGGACGTGATTCGCGATGAGCAGGGCCAGATTATTGGCCTGGCCAAGGTGACCCGGGATATCACCGACCGTCGCGACTCGGCGATGCAACTGGACGCCGTGCGCGCCCAACTCTTCCAGGCGCAGAAGCTGGAGGCCCTCGGCCAGTTGACCGGCGGCTTGGCGCATGACTTCAACAATATGCTCACCATCATCCTCAGCTCGGCGCGCCTGGCACTGGGCAGCCACGACCCGGTGCGTATCCAGCGCATGCTGCAACACATCATCGATGCCGGGCAGCGCGGCACGGAACTGACCCAGCAACTGCTCAGCTTTGCCCGCCATCGCCAGCTGGACGTGGCCTGTGTTGCCCCGGCCGACCTTGTTGCCGCTACCCGTGGGCTGCTGGAGCATGCGTTGCCAGGCTCGATTGAACTTCATGTGCAGTTGCAGGCTGGCTTGCCGTTGATCGAGGTGGATGCAGGGCAGTTGCAGATGGTGCTGCTGAACCTGCTGTTCAATGCCCGTGATGCCATCGCCGGGGAGGGCCGCATAGGCCTGACCGCCGAGGTGGTGGACCTGGCTGGAGAAGTGGAAGGGCTGCACGGCCGTTTCGTGCGTTTCGTGGTGCAAGACAGCGGCGAGGGCATTGCCCCCGAGGTGCTGCCGCGCATCTTCGAGCCATTCTTTACGACCAAGCCCTTTGGCAAGGGTACCGGCTTGGGGCTAAGCCAGGTCTATGGCTTTGCCAGGCAGAGCGGCGGTGCCATTTTTGTCGATAGCGAGCCCGGCCATGGAACTTCCATGCAGCTTTACTTGCCAACGTATCAGGACAAGCCCCCCAGCAATCTCGACAGGTAATCATCATGGCGCAGTCACTCAAGCGGCTGGTGACAGGTATCGCAGGGCTCGATGCGCTGCTCAAGGGTGGCCTGGTGGCCGGTGCCTCCTACATCATTCAGGGCCCGCCGGGCGCGGGCAAGACCATTCTCGCCAACCAGTTGGCCTGCGGCCACGTGCGCAGCGGTGGCCGGGTGCTGGTGGCGACCTTGCTGAGCGAGTCGCATGAACGGCTGTTCCAGTATCTGGGCACCCTGGACTTTTTCGACCCCGCGCTGGTCGGCGACCAGATCCAGTTCGTCAGTGCCTTCGACACCCTTGAACAGGAGGGCCTGGATGCCGTGGTGCGGCTGTTGCGCCAGGAAATCGCCCGGCAGCAGGCCAGCCTGTTGATCGTCGACGGCGTGCTCAACGCCCGGGTGCGTGCGGAAACGGCGCTGGACACCAAGAAGTTTGTCTCCGAGTTGCAAGGCCATGCAGCGTTTGCTGGCTGCACGGTGCTGCTGCTTACCAGTGCCAGGCTGGACGAGGGTAGCCCGGAGCACACCATGGTCGATGGCGTGATCGAGCTGGGCGAGCAACTGGTGGGTAGCCGCGCGGTGCGCCATGTGCAGCTGCGCAAGACCCGTGGCAGTGCCGCATTATCGGGGCGCCATGAATGCCTTATCGATGAAAGCGGCATGCATGTCTACCCGCGCCTGGAGGCGTTGTTCAGCCACCCCAGCCAGATGGGCAGCGCCACCCCGGCACGCATTGGCAGTGGCGTGCCAAGCCTGGATGAAATGCTCGATGGTGGGCTGTCCATGGGCTCGGTCAGCTTGCTGATCGGGCCCTCAGGTATTGGCAAGACCTCATTGGGGCTGGCCTTTCTTGGCGCCAGTACCGCGCAGGCGCCGGGGCTTCATTTCGGCTTTTACGAAACGCCCGAGCGCCTGCGCAGCAAGGCTGCGTCGCTGGGCTACGACTTTGCAGCGATGGAGCAGGCCGGCAGCCTGCAGTTGTGCTGGCAACCGACAACCGAGGGCCTGCTGGACCAGGTCGGTGCGCGCCTGCTCGAGCGTGTCGAGGCGCAGGGCAGCAAGCGCGTACTGATCGACAGCCTCGGAGCGTTCAGTCGGCTGGCCGTCGACCCGGCGCGGCTCAATGCGTTTTTCCGCGCCTTGGCTGGCGAGCTGCGTGCACGCGATGTCAGTGTGATGCTGACCTGGGAGATGCGCGATATCTTCGGCTCTGAAATCAGCGCGCCGGCCCCGGACCTGTCGAGCATCGTCGACAACTTGATGCTGATGCGTTTCGTTGAGCTGGACTCGCAGCTGCGGCGCATGCTGTCGATCCTCAAGGTGCGCGACAGCCACCATGACCCTGCCTTGCACGAGCTGGTAATCGGGCCGCAAGGCATTACCTTGCGCCAGGCGTTCGAAGGTGCCTGTGGCGTGCTGTCGGGAACGCCGGTGCCGCAAGGGGGCGGGTGAGGACGCCGGCCCATGAACACCATCCTGATCGTCGATGACGAATACCTGATTGCCGATATCCTCGGTTTTGCCCTGGAGGACGAAGGCTATCTGGTTGAAAAGGCGAGCAATGGCTGCAAGGCGCTGGAGGCGCTCAAGGAAAAACGTGTGCAGTTGGTGATTACCGACTACATGATGCCCCTGCTCAACGGTGAAGAGCTGGTGCGTTCGATGCGCGAAGACCCCGGCTTTGAGCGAGTTGCCCGTTATTCTCATGAGTGGCGCGCAAGCCAACCAGGGGTGCCCGGAGCTGTTTGCTGCCGTATTCGACAAACCCTTCGACATGGACAGTATGATCGCCAAGGTGCGCGAGCTGCTCGGCACCTGAGGCGTGGGGCGATCAAGCGCGTCCGTGCGGCTTGAGGCGGGTCGCTCAGTGCGAGTCGTCGTGCTTTTCCGGGGCCGGGCTGCCAGCCTGGATACGCTTGAAGATCTCTTCGCGATGAACCTGGACATCTTTCGGTGCATCGATCCCTATCCTCACCTGCATCCCTTTGACGCCCAGAATGGTGACTTTGATGTCATCGTTGATGACGATGCTTTCGCCAACCTTGCGGGTGAGTATCAGCATGTAGTTCTCCTTGGTGATGTAAAAATCCGCCGGGCCAGTTGCCACTGCGGTGGGAGCTAGTCCCTCTTCCTTCTCATTAAAGACGCTTTCGGCGGATAGTAATTCCCCGACAGACAAATTCTGTTGCGTGTCTTCAGTTGCAGGTGCCGAAGCAAACCGCCAAGGGTTTGTCGGCCAAGGTGCTCGATGGCAAGGATAGGGGGCTTGGCGGCCAATGGGAAATTTCTTCGCATCATGGCATGAATAGACAGGCTTAATGATCATCCTGTTCCTCAAGCGCCTGAAGAAATAGCAGCAAGGCCACTTCTTCGGGGTCCAGGCCCTTGCGTATACGGCGCTTTGGCAAGTTACCCAGGCGCCCCAGCGCATAATGTTCAAGTACCGCCGGGTGGATATAGCAGCGCCTGCACACCGCAGGCGTGTTACCCAGCCGTGCGGCGACCTGGCGCACAATGGCTGCTACCTGGCGTTTGGCCTCGGTGTCTGGCTCCCAGGCCAAAGGCCTGAGCAGGTCCAGGGCCAGGCTGCTGCCGGCCCAGGTACGGTAGTCCTTGGCGGTGAAGTCGGCACCGGTCAACTGTTGCAGGAACTGATTGACCTCGCTGGAGCCGACGCTGTGGCGCTGGCCGTCTTCATCCAGGTACTGGAACAATGCCTGGCCGGGCAGCTCCATGCAGCGCTTGAGCAGGTTGGCCAGGCGCCGGTCGGTGAGGGTGACGTTGTGCTCGACGCCGCGCTTGCCGCGGAACTGGAAGCGGATGCTGCTGCCTTTCACTTGCACGTGGCGGTTGCGCAAGGTGGTCAGCCCGTAGGACTGGTTGTCACGTAGGTAGCGCTGGTTGCCAATGCGGATCAGGGTGTGGTCCAGCAGGCTCACCACCAGCGCCATTACCTTTTCCCGGTCCAGGCCAGGCCGTGCCAGGTGAGCCTCCAGTTGCGCACGCAACTTGGGCAATGCCTGGGCGAAGGCCAGCATGCGCCCGTACTTGTGCTGGTCGCGCAGTTCGCGCCATTGCGTGTGGTAGCGGTATTGCTTGCGGCCACGGGCGTCGCGGCCGGTAGCCTGCAGGTGGCCTTGTGGATCGGCGCAGATCCACACCTGCGTGTAGGCCGGCGGAATCACCAGCGCGGCTATGCGCGCCAGGGTTTCGCTGTCGCGCACCCGCTGGCCGTCGGCATCCAGATAGATGAAGCGGTCGCGCCAGCGTCGTCGGGTCAGGCCCGGCTGGCTGTCGTCAACATAGTGCAGGGTGCGCGGCAGGGGGCAGTCGAGCATGGGCGGCAGGCCTCGATCAGGTCACTGATCAATGGACAACGCCCGTGCCTAGGATGCTCAGCCCAAGAGGGCCACCGACTTGATCTGGGCAAACAGCGCCTGGCCCGGGTGCAGGCCAAGCTGGTCTGCCGAGAAGCGGGTGATGCGGGCAAGCAAGGCGTTGCCGCCTGCGTCCAGGCTCACCAGCACGTGGGCCGGGTTATCGGCCGGGCGGCTTTCGCGTACCCGCACGGGCAGGCGGTTGAGGATGCTTGAGGTGCTTTCAGCCGCCAGTACCAGGCTGACGTCCCGGGCCTGCACCTTGACCCGAAGGGTGCTGCCCATCACATGCGCCGGGTGGGCGATGCGCAACAGCGGCCCGGCGCTGCCGGGTAAGCGCAGGTCGAGCAGATCATAGTGCGGGTCATGCCCCACCACCATGCCCTCGAACACTACGCCGGCATCCTCGCCCTGGGCCAATGACAGGTCGAGGCGGGCGAGGGTTTGGCTGATCGGGCCGCTGGCCACCGCCTGGCCCTGTTCCAGCAACACCAGATGGTCGGCCAGCCGCGCTACTTCATCCTGGGCGTGGCTGACGTACACCAACGGAATGTCCAGTTCGTCGTGCAGGCGTTCCAGATAGGGCAGGATCTCGCGCTTGCGCGGCCCGTCCAGGGCCGCCAGCGGCTCGTCCATCAGCAGCAGGCGCGGGCTGCTGAGCAGGGCACGGGCAATGCCCACCCGCTGCGCTTCGCCGCCCGACAAGGTAGCGGGGCGGCGGTCCAGCAGGTGGCCGATGCCCAGTAGCTGGCAGGCCTGGTCGAGGCTGACCTTGCGTTCGGCAGCGGCCACCCGGCGCCAGCCGAACTCAAGGTTGCCGCGCACCGACAGGTGCGGGAACAGGCTGGCCTCCTGGAACACATAGCCAACCGGGCGCAAGTGCGGTGCCTGGAAATAGCCGCGGGCGCTGTCTTCCCAGACTTCGCCGTTAACCTCGATGTAGGCGCTGGCAGCCCGCTCCAGCCCGGCCAGGCAGCGCAGGCAACTGGTCTTGCCGGAGCCCGAGTGGCCGAACAGCGCGCTGATGCCCCGCCCGGGCAGGTGCAGGTCGACGTCCAGGGTAAAGTCGTCGCGCGCCAGGTTAAGGCGCGCCACAATCGATGCGGTCATTTCAGCTCCAGCCAGCTTTGCCGCGGGGTCCGGCGTACAGCAGTAGCAGCACCAGGAAAGAGAACACCAGCATGGCACCGGCCAGCCAGTGGGCTTGCGAATACTCCATGGCTTCGACGTGATCGAAGATCTGCACCGAAACCACGCGGGTCTTGTCGGGGATGTTGCCGCCAATCATCAGCACCACGCCAAACTCGCCCACGGTGTGGGCGAAGCCGAGGATGCTGGCCGTGACGAAACCAGGGCGGGCCAGCGGCAGCACCACATGGACGAAGGTGTCCCACGGGCTGGCGCGCAGGGTGGCGGCAACCTCCAGCGGGCGCTGGCCAATCGCGCCAAAGGCATTCTGCAGCGGCTGCACCACGAACGGCATGGAATACACCGTCGAACCGATCACCAGGCCCGTGAAGCTGAACACCACGCTGCCCAGGCCCAATGCCTGGGTAGCCTGGCCGAGCCAACCGTGCGGGCCGAGGGCGATCAGGAGGTAAAAGCCGATCACCGTCGGTGGCAGCACCAGCGGCAGCGCCACGATCGCCCCCACCGGCCCGCGCAGCCATGAGCGCGTGCGCGCCAGCCACCAGGCGATGGGGGTGCCAATAACCAGCAAGATCAAGGTGGTCAGGCTGGCCAGTTTCACGGTCAGCCAGATTGCACCCAGGTCACTGGCATCCAGTGGCATCAGAGTTCATAACCGTAGGACTTGATCACCGCTGCGGCTTTCGGGCCTTTCAGGTACTCGATCAGCGCCTTGGCGGCGGCGTTGTCCTTGCCTTTGTTGAGGATCACGGCGTCCTGGCGGATTGGGTCGTGCAGGTTGGCAGGCACGATCCAGGCAGAACCATTGGTGACCTTGCCGTCCTTGTAGATCTGCGACAGGGCAACGAAGCCCAGCTCGGCGTTGCCGGTGGAGACGAACTGGAAAGCCTGGGTGATGTTCTGGCCTTCGACGATCTTGCCTTTGGTGGCGTCGGTGAGCTTCAGCTTGTCCAGCACCTGGGTAGCGGCCAGGCCGTAAGGTGCCGCTTTCGGGTTGGCGATGGACAGGTGCTTGTATTCGTTTTTCTTCAGTACTTCGCCCTTGGCATCTACGTAGCCTTCTTTGGCCGACCACAGGGCCAGGGTGCCGATGGCGTAGGTAAAGCGCGAGCCGGGGACGATTTCCTTTTCTTCTTCCAGCTTTTTCGGCGTGGTGTCGTCAGCGGCCAGGAACACTTCGAACGGCGCGCCATTCTTGATCTGTGCGTAGAACTGCCCGGTGGCACCATAGGCGGCGACCAGCTTGTGGCCGGTGTCTTTCTCGAAGTCCTTGGCGATGGCCTGGATAGGGGCTGTGAAGTTGGCTGCGACCGCGACCTGAACCTCATCGGCCCAGGCAGTGTTGAAGGCGAACAGGCTGGCCAGGGCGGTGAAGGCCAGGTGGGACGGGCGGATACGCATGAAGACAGCTCCTTGGGGTTATCGTTATGGCCTGAACTATATAGCGATAGGCCATTTGCCGGGAAGGGGGCTGGTTGAAGCAATCGCAGGTCCGACCCTATCGCCGGCAAGCCAGCTCCCACAGGTACCGCACAAGTTTCAAGCGTTGCGCAGTCCCTGTGGGAGCTGGCTTGCCGGCGATAGGGCCGGACCTGCTTGAGACGATGTCTAGCGGCCGACCAGGGCCAGCGCCTTCTCGGCAATCTCCCGGGTCAAATCACCCGCCGGCATGTGTCGCCCCAGCCGCAGCGCCTGCCCCGACCACAGGTTACTGAAGTCACTCTTACCCTGCGGATCGCTGATCGCCCGCAAAGGCATCAACGCCCCACCCGCCAGCGGGAAGCGCGGTGCCAGGTCGCTCATTGGCCCAAGCTCGCGCATGATACGGTTGTTGATGCCACGCGCCGGGCGGCCGGTAAACAGGTTGGTCAACGCCGTATCGCTGGCGGGTGCGCTGTCCAGCGCCTGGCGGTGGGCCGGCGACACCTTGGCCTCGGGGCAGAACAGGTAAGCTGTGCCGATCTGCACTGCCGAAGCGCCCAGGGCCAGCGCCGCTACCAGCCCGCGGTGGTCGCCGATACCGCCTGCGGCAATTACCGGCACGCTGACGGCGTCCGCGACCTGCGGCACCAGGGCGAAGGTGCCGATCTGGCTGGTAATGTCGTCGCTGAGGAACATGCCGCGATGCCCGCCAGCTTCATAACCCATGGCGATGATCGCATCACAGCCATGCTGCTCCAGCCAGACCGCTTCTTCCACGGTAGTGGCGCTGGACAGCACCTTGGCACCACTGGCCTTCACCCGTTCCAGCAGATCGGCCCGGGGCAGGCCGAAGTGAAAACTCACCACTTCCGGGCGCACTTGTTCTACCAGCTGGCAGCTTTGTTCATCGAACGGTGCGCGGTTGGACACGGGCGTGGGGGCCGTGAAATCGGCGCCCGTTTCGCTGTAGTAAGGCTCCAGAGCCTGCTTCCAGCGTGCATCGCGCTCGGCATCGGGTGCTGGCGGCTGGTGGCAGAAGAAGTTCAGGTTAAGCGGGCGGCCCGCGCAGGCGGCCCGGAAGGCGGCTATTTCCGCGCGTACCTGTTCGCCGGTCAGCATGGCGCAGGGCAGGGCGCCCAGCCCGCCTGCCAGGCCCACGGCAATGGCCATGGGCGAGCCCGTTGCACCGGCCATGGGCGCCTGGAGAATGGGCAACTCGATGCCCAGCAGGTCGAGGATGCGGCGATCGGGCCAGCGGCTCATGCGGTTCTCCTTGCGCGCGGTTGGCGGTGTAACGGAGCTTGCGATGGGTGTTACAAGGCCTTGCTGACCTGGATGTCGCTGATTTTCTCTGCGTCTTCGCCGTGGATCTTGCGCAAGGCTTGCAGGGCTTGCTCTTGCGAAGCATCGGGCAGCAGCGCGAAATCCCAGCGGCGCTGGCCGTCGAGCTTGTATTTGATGACGTACTTGATGGTCTGGGTCATGGCGGCCTTATCTGAGTTTCGACGACGAACGACGGATGATCTTGATCTTGTGGCTCAAGGTTGGCTTGCGCGTTACCGAGATCGGGCGGGTGGTCACGGTGTCGATGGTGATGTTCCAGAAACCGGTGCTGGGTACCGTGATTTTGGCCGGGAAGTCAACGAACTGGCCGCCATGGTAGGTGTGACGGCCGCCATTCTTGAAGCTGCGGAAGTTGGCGTCGTTCATCAGGCGGATATTGCAGCGCTGGGAGCATTCGATGACGACAATGTCGTCCTCGTTCAGGTGCTCGCGCTGGTGTACGAATTTCATGTGATGCTCCGCAAGGTTTGGATCTGCAAACGCAAACGATACCACGATGTGCCGTTACACTGCCGCGTTCGATGGCCAGTCGCCGATAAATCTGCCAATGCAGGGAGCAAAACCGCCTGGCCGTGGTCGAAGCGTATTCTTGATGGCTGAGGTGTTGCAAATGAAGTGGATGGTGGCGGCGTTGTCGGTAACGCTGGGTGGCTGCGTAAGTGTTGCCGAGCTGGAACAGTCGCATGAAACGATGGATGTGATCTCTGGCAAGAGCCCGCGCGCCTACGCCGATTGCGTCAAGCAGAAGCTGGCCGATACCCGCGACCCGCTGACGGAAGAGCAGCGTGGCGACGGCCTACGGCTGATCGTGCCGCAAAAGATCACCGCAGGGGCTGGCCCGGCCGCGCTGGTGGACATCGACAAACGTGGCAGCGGCAGCAGCATCAAGCTGCACGAGCGGTTGAATAACTTCCCGCTGCGCCTGGGCGATGTGCGCACTGCCGCTACCCAGTGCATCTCCGGAAGTTGATCTGAGGCAACGGTTGTTCCTTGCTTTGCTTATATGTTTCAAGCCTAAACATATAACAAAAGCAAAGGAGCTTCGTGATGACGCCGTTGAGACGCGTAGTGATCGGCAGCCTGCTGATCCTGGCCTGGCCCGTAGCGCATGCCACCGATGGCCAGAAAATCTTCACCCAGGGCGGGGCCAACCCCGCTGCCATGGCTTGCATGGGCTGCCATGGCCCGGACGGCAAGGGCATCGCTGCTGCCGGCTTCCCACGTTTGGCCGGGCTACCGGCCGGTTACCTCAGCAAGCAACTGCATGACTGGCGCAGCGGCAGCCGCAAGCAGCCGGTGATGGAGCCGCTGGCCAAAGCCCTGAGCGAGGACGAGATCAAGGCAGTCAGCGCCTACTTGTCCAGCCTGCCGGCAGACCCTGCCAGTGACCTGCGTCGTCAGCAGATTGCCGAAGATTCCACTACCCGCATGGCCCTGTACGGCGACTGGACCCGACACATTCCCGGCTGCGTGCAATGCCACGGCCCGGGCGGTGGCGGAGTAGGCGAACACTTTCCGCCCTTGGCCGGCCAGCCCGCCAGCTACCTGGTGGCGCAGCTCAATGCCTGGCGCGACGGCAGCCGCAGCAATGACCCCAACCAGCTGATGGTCGGCGTGGCCAAGGCCATGACCGAAGACGAGATCAAGGCCGTTGCCGAGTTCTTCGCCCGCCCCGCCAGCCAGGAGGTCAAGCCATGAAGCCGATGATTCCCGCCGTGTTGCTGCTGGCCATGGGCAGCGCCCAGGCTGCACCGATCGCCATGGAAGACCAGTCGCAACTGAAAGTGCCCGGTGTGCAGACACCCGCGCAGTTCGCGCCGCCCGCCGAAAGTGACTTGCCCGATAACGCCTTTGGCAAGATGGTGCGGCAAGGCCATGCCCTGTTCGTCGACACCCGCCGGCTGATGCCCGAGGCCGTGGGCAACGGCATGAACTGCAGCAACTGCCACCTTGACCAGGGGCGGCTGGCGCATTCGGCGCCGCTATGGGGCGCGTATCCGATGTACCCGGCGTACCGCAAGAAAAACGACAAGGTGAATACCTTTGCCGAGCGTATCCAGGGCTGTTTCCAGTTCAGCATGAATGGCAAGCCGCCGACCGCCGACAGCCCGCAGATGACGGCGCTGGCGGTGTATTCGTACTGGCTGTCGACCCAGGCACCGACCGGTGTGGAGATTGCCGGGCGTGGCTACCCGGAGGTGGCGCAGCCCAAGGGCGGTTATGACTTCGAGCGCGGCCAGCAGGTTTACGCCGATCAGTGTGCGATCTGCCATGGCAGCAATGGCGAAGGGCAGAAGGTTGCAGGTGAGTACGTGATGCCGCCACTGTGGGGCGAGGACTCGTACAACTGGGGCGCCGGCATGCACCGTATCAATACCGCGGCGTCGTTCATCAAGTACAACATGCCGCTGGGCAAGCCGGGCAGCCTCAGTGACCAGCAGGCCTGGGACGTGGCAGCGTGGATCAACCGCCATGAGCGGCCACAGGACCCGCGGCTGGTGGATGGGTCTGTGGAGAAGACGCGGGTGAAGTTTCATGCCAATGACGGGGTGAACCTGTACGGGCAACAGGTGGATGGGGTGCTGATCGGGCAGGGTACCGGCAGCTGATGCATGCCTGTGCCGGCCTCTTCGCAGGCTTGCCCGCTCCCACAGGTTCTGCATGCTGTGCGGCGCTTGTGGGAGCGGGCAAGCCCGCGAAGGGGCCAACACAGGCAACCATGCCTTTTGTCATTTCACTGTCATGTATGACAGCAATATTTACGATCCCCCGGAACTATCTACACTGGGTTATCTCTATCTTCCCATCGGTCGGCCACAGGTGAGGCATTGTAAGGTGACTGCCGCCTGATTAGACTGCGCCGAATTCCACAGGCCTAGCCTTTTGTAAGGACGTTTATGATCAAGAAATGCTTGTTCCCGGCAGCCGGTTACGGCACTCGCTTCCTGCCTGCTACCAAAGCCATGCCCAAGGAAATGCTGCCGGTGGTCAACAAGCCACTGATCCAGTATGGCGTTGAAGAAGCATTGGATGCGGGTCTGAACGAAATCTCCATCGTGACCGGTCGCGGCAAGCGCGCCCTGGAAGACCACTTCGATATCAGCTACGAGCTGGAAAACCAGATCAAGGGCACCGACAAGGAAAAATACCTGGTTGGCATCCGTCGTCTGCTCGACGAATGCTCGTTCTCGTACACCCGTCAGACCGAAATGAAAGGCCTGGGCCATGCCATCCTCACCGGTCGCCCGCTGATCGGTGACGAGCCGTTCGCCGTGGTGCTGGCGGATGACCTGTGTGTGAACCTTGAAGGTGACGGCGTGCTGGCGCAGATGGTTGCGCTGTACAAGAAGTACCGCTGCTCGATCGTCGCCATCCAGGAAGTCGACCCGCAGGAAACCAACAAATACGGCGTCATCGCCGGCGAAGAGATCAAGGACGGCATCTTCCGTGTCGACGCCATGGTCGAGAAACCGAAGCCGGAAGATGCCCCATCGAACCTGGCCATCATCGGCCGTTACATCCTGACCCCGGACATCTTCGAGAAGATCGAACAGACCGAGCCTGGCAAGGGTGGCGAGATCCAGATCACCGACGCGCTGATGAAGCAAGCGGAAGAAGGTAACGTGATCGCCTACAAGTTCCAGGGCAAGCGTTTCGACTGCGGTGGTGCCGAAGGCTACATCGAGGCGACCAACTTCTGCTTCGAGAACTTCTACAAGGCTGGCAAGGCGTACTGATACGCCAGTGCGGGTTCCACAGAGCCACCCTTCGGGGTGGCTTTTTTGTGTGCGGACGCCAAGGGCGTTATGCTGGCCGCCTGCCTAGGAGACTGAATACATGGCCTACGATTTTGATCTGTTCGTGATTGGCGCCGGGTCCGGCGGCGTGCGCGCGGCGCGCTTTGCCGCCGGCTTTGGCGCAAAGGTGGCAGTGGCCGAAAGCCGCTACCTGGGCGGTACCTGCGTCAACGTTGGCTGCGTACCGAAAAAATTGCTGGTGTACGGCGCGCATGTTGCTGACGAACTGGAGCAGGCCGCAGGCTTCGGCTGGACCCTGGAAGAAGGGCATTTCGACTGGGGTACCCTGATAGCCAACAAAAACCGTGAAATCGAGCGGCTCAACGGCATTTACCGCAACTTGCTGGTCAACAGCGGCGTCACCCTGCTGCAGGGCCATGCGCGCATGACCGGCGCCAATGAAGTGGAAATCGAAGGCCAGCGCTACACCGCCGAACACATCCTCATCGCAACAGGTGGCTGGCCACAGGTGCCGGACATTCCGGGCAAGGACCTGGCCATCACCTCCAACGAAGCTTTCTACCTCAAGGACCTCCCTCGTCGGGTGCTGGTGGTGGGTGGCGGTTACATCGCCGTCGAGTTCGCTGGCATCTTCCAGGGCCTGGGGGCCGACACCACGCTGCTGTACCGTGGTGACCTGTTCCTGCGTGGCTTCGATGGTTCGGTGCGCACGCACCTGAAGGAAGAGCTGGAAAAGCGCGGTCTCGACTTGCAGTTCAACGCCGATATCCAGCGCATCGACAAGCTTGAAGACGGCAGCCTCAAGGCCACCCTGAAAGACGGCCGCGAGTTGCTTGCAGATTGTGTGTTCTACGCCACAGGGCGGCGCCCGATGCTGGACAACCTGGGCCTGGAAAACACTGGGGTAGAGCTGGACCCGCGAGGCTACATTCGGGTCGATGAGCAGTACCAGACGACCGCCCCGTCGATCCTGGCCATTGGCGATGTCATCGGCCGTGTGCAACTTACCCCCGTGGCCTTGGCCGAGGGCATGGCGGTGGCGCGGCGCTTGTTCAAGCCAGAGCAATACCGCCCGGTGGATTACCAGAACATCCCGACAGCGGTGTTCAGCCAGCCGCCTATTGGTACGGTTGGCCTGACCGAAGAGCAGGCGCTGCAGGCCGGGCACAAGGTGCAGGTGTTCGAAAGCCGCTTCCGCGCCATGAAGCTGACCCTGACCGACATTCAGGAAAAAACCCTGATGAAGCTGGTGGTGGATGCCGAGACCGACAAGGTGCTGGGTTGCCACATGGTTGGCCCTGATGCCGGCGAGATCATCCAGGGCCTGGGCATTGCCCTGAAGGCCGGGGCGACCAAGCAGCAGTTCGACGAGACCATCGGCGTGCACCCGACGGCAGCCGAAGAGTTCGTGACCATGCGCACAGTTACTCGTTAATGCCACTGGCCTCATCGCCGGCAAGCCAGCTCCCACAGGTATTGCACAAGTCCATGGGCCTGCGCTGTACCTGTGGGAGCTGGCTTGCCGGCGATGGGGCCAGTGAATGCTGCGCAATCCTTTGCTCAGCCCATTCCCTTCTATTAATAAACCCCGGTTATAGCCAAAACCAATCGCAAGCATGAGCTTTGCCAATGAGCCTTCAACGGGATGATTAGTTAGGATTCTATCCATCAACTGATTCCAACCCCATGAAGGAGCGTCTCTCATGCCAATCATCAACAGCCAGGTCAAACCGTTCAACGCCACCGCCTACCACAAGGGCGAGTTCGTCCAGGTCAGTGAAGCCGACCTGAAAGGCAAGTGGTCTGTCGTGTTCTTCTACCCGGCCGACTTCACCTTCGTTTGCCCGACCGAACTGGGTGACCTTGCTGACAACTATGCCGAGTTCCAGAAGCTGGGCGTGGAAATCTACGGCGTGTCGACCGACACCCACTTCACCCACAAAGCCTGGCACGACACTTCGGACACCATCGGCAAGATCGAGTACCCGCTGATCGGTGACCCGACCCACGTCATCTCGCGCAACTTCGACGTGCTGATCGAAGAGGCCGGCCTGGCTGACCGCGGTACTTTCGTGATCAACCCGGAAGGCCAGATCAAGATCGTCGAACTGAACGACGGTGGTGTAGGCCGCGATGCTGCCGAGCTGCTGCGTAAAGTGAAGGCTGCCCAGTACGTTGCCGCTCACCCAGGTGAAGTGTGCCCGGCCAAGTGGAAAGAAGGCGAAGCCACTCTGGCGCCGTCGCTGGACCTGGTCGGCAAGATCTAAGGCCATGTGCACCTTGCGGGCGGTGAGCAGCCGCCAAAGCTGAAGTACTCACCGCCCCGTCAAACGCCCGGGCGACCTCGCCTGGGCGTTTTTGTATCCGAGTTTTGAAAAAGGAATCGCCCGTATGTTGGACGCCACGCTTAAATCGCAACTGAAAACCTACCTGGAGCGGGTCACCCAGCCGATCGAGATCGTTGCCTCCCTCGACGACGGCGCGAAGTCCCGCGAATTGCATGACCTGCTGGTGGAAATTGCCAGCCTGTCGAACCTGATTACCTTCAGCGCGGACGGCACCGATGCCCGTCGCCCATCGTTCTCGCTGAACCGCCCGGGGGGCGACATCAGCCTGCGCTTTGCCGGCATCCCCATGGGCCACGAATTCACCTCGCTGGTACTGGCGCTGCTGCAAGTCGGTGGTCACCCGTCCAAGGCCAGTGCCGAAGTGATCGAGCAGATCCAGGCGCTGCAAGGCGAATTCACCTTCGAAACCTACTTCTCGCTGTCGTGCCAGAACTGCCCGGACGTGGTCCAGGCGCTTAACCTGATGGCGGTGCTCAACCCTAACGTGCGCCATGTGGCCATCGACGGTGCGCTGTTCCAGGACGAAGTGGAAGCGCGCAAGATCATGGCGGTACCGAGCATTTACCTGAACGGCGAAGTGTTTGGCCAGGGCCGCATGGGCCTGGAAGAAATCCTCGGCAAGATCGACACCAATGCCGGCGCTCGCCAGGCCGAGAAGATCAACGCCAAGGACGCTTTTGATGTACTGGTGGTCGGCGGCGGGCCGGCTGGCGCCGCAGCGGCCATCTACGCCGCCCGCAAAGGCATCCGCACCGGGGTTGCCGCCGAGCGTTTCGGTGGCCAGGTGCTTGATACCCTGGCCATCGAGAACTTCATCTCGGTGCAGGAGACCGAAGGGCCGAAGTTGGCCACGGCGCTGGAAGAACACGTCAAGCAGTACGACGTCGACATCATGAACCTGCAGCGCGGTGAAGCGCTGATTCCGGCCGCCGATGGCGGCCTGCACGAAGTACGCCTGGCCGGCGGCGCCTCGCTCAAGGCCAAGACCGTGATCCTGGCCACCGGCGCCCGCTGGCGCGAAATGAATGTGCCGGGCGAGCAGGAGTACCGCGGCCGTGGCGTGGCCTACTGCCCGCACTGTGACGGCCCGCTGTTCAAGGGCAAGCGCGTGGCGGTGATCGGCGGTGGCAACTCGGGTGTGGAGGCAGCCATTGACCTGGCCGGCATCGTCGCCCAGGTGACGCTGATCGAATTCGACAGCCAGCTGCGTGCCGATGCGGTGTTGCAGCGCAAGCTGCACAGCCTGCCGAACGTCAAGGTGATCACCAGTGCGTTGACCACCGAGGTGCTGGGCAATGGTGAGAAAGTGACCGGCCTGCGCTACAAGGACCGCACCACCGACGAGCAACAAGAGGTGGCGCTGGAAGGTATCTTCGTGCAGATCGGCCTGTTGCCGAACACCGATTGGCTGAAAGGCACCGTCGAGCTGTCGCCGCGTGGCGAGATCATTGTCGATGCCAAGGGCCAGACCAGCATCCCGGGTGTGTTTGCCGCGGGTGACGTGACGACCGTGCCGTACAAGCAGATCGTGATTGCGGTGGGTGAGGGGGCCAAGGCTTCGCTGGCTGCGTTCGACCACCTGATCCGCACTTCGGCACCGGCGTAAGCCTGTACCGGCCTCTTCGCGGGCTTGCCCGCTCCCACAGGTACTACACAGGTCGTGATGACTGTGAAGATCCTTGTGGGAGCGGGCAAGCCCGCGAATGCGTCAGAACTGACAGAGATGAACCTGAGGTGTCTATGATTACTGCAGATCCCCTCAGGAACCACACCCATGACCCTGATCAGCCGCGAACCCTGGTGGCTAGTCCCGCCAAAGCCCGGGCAAACAGCGCAGGACCTGCACTGGGGCTATCTGGAAATCTACGCCGACGGCCGCACCGTGTTCGTCGATCAGCGCCCCAGTGACCGGGAGCTGGCCGAACGCAAGAGCTGCCGCAACTTCCCCGACCGCGAGCCATGACCGCTCAGCCTTCCAGCTCGGCCAGGCGTGCCTCCAGCGCCGCGATGCGCGCTTCGAGGGCTTCGATGCGTTCTTCCGACACACTGGCGCCACTGCTGCGTGCGCCACCTTCCTGCTGGCGCGCAGCGAGAATCGCCTCGATCTCTGCAGGGGCGCCCAATGCATGGGTGTAGCGGTCTTCGCGCTGGCCAGCCTGGCGTGGCAGGTGCAAGGCCAGGTCGCGTGAAATCAGGCGCTCCAACTGGTGCTGGATCTGCTCGGTGTCGTCGAAGTCGTGGAGGCGGTTGCTGCGGGTCAGCAGTTCGTTGAGGGTTTGCGGGCCGCGCAGGAACATCAGGCCCATCAGTATCAGCTGTGCCGGCACCAGCTCCAGTGCCTTGTCCACCCGTTGTTCCCAACGGTCAGCACGGCTGCCCATCTGCAGGCGGGTCATGCCTTGCCCTTCGAGGGCACGCAGGGCTTGGCCGACCTGGCCTTGGGTAAGGTTCATCACCGGCTCGCGGCTGGTCTTCTGGTTGCAGGCGAGGACAAGCGCATTGAGGGTCAGTGGGTAGCTTTCAGGGCTGGTGGCCTGCTTTTCGATCAGCGCGCCGAGAATGCGGATCTCGACGCTGCTGAAGCGGCCTTCACCTGCGGTTTCGTGTTCTGACATGGCCCTGTCTCATTGCTGGGGAAAGGCCACTAGCGTAGGTAAAGCGCCTGGCTTAAGCAATCATCTGCTTCTTCGCGGGCAAGCCCGCTCCCACAGGTACTGCACACTGCCCCGGGCTGGCGCTGTTCCTGTGGGAGCTGGCTTGCCGGCGATGGGCCGCAAAGCGGCCCCGGCAATCTCAAGCGCTGCGCCGTTCTTCGGCTTGGCACGCTGCCGCAGTGAACAGCACATCGGTCGACGAATTCAGTGCCGTCTCCGCCGAGTCCTGCAACACACCGATAATGAAGCCCACAGCCACCACCTGCATGGCAATTTCGCTTGGGATGCCAAACAGGCTGCACGCCAGCGGAATCAGCAGCAGCGAACCCCCGGCCACGCCCGAGGCGCCGCAGGCACATACCGCCGCCACCACGCTGAGCAGCACGGCCGTCGGCAAGTCTACCGGGATACCCAGGGTATGCACCGCAGCCAATGTCAGCACGGTAATGGTGATGGCCGCCCCGGCCATGTTGATGGTTGCGCCCAGCGGGATCGACACCGAGTAGGTGTCTTCATGCAGGCCAAGGCGTTCCGACAGTGCCAGGTTGACCGGGATGTTGGCCGCCGAACTGCGGGTGAAGAACGCGGTAATCCCGCTTTCGCGCAGGCACAGCAAGGTCAGCGGGTAGGGGTTGCGGCGTATCTTCCAGAACACGATCAGCGGGTTCATCACCAGCGCCACCAACAGCATGCAGCCGATCAGTACGGCCAACAGGTGCAGGTAGCCGAGCAGTGCCTGCAGGCCGGACTGGGCCAGGGTGGAACTGACCAGGCCAAAGATGCCCAGTGGGGCGAAGCGAATGACCACGCGCACGATCAGGGTTACGCCGTTGGACAGGTCGTCGACCACATTGCGGGTGGTTTCACTGGCATGGCGCAAGGCTACACCCAGGCCGATGGCCCAGGTGAGCACGCCGATGAAGTTGGCATTGAGCAGGGCGTTGATCGGGTTGTCGACCGCGCTCAGCAGCAGGTTTTGCATGACTTCGGTAATGCCGCCCGGCGCACTCAGGGTGGCCTCGCCGGTGCTGAGTACCAGGTTCGACGGGAACAGCATGCTGGCGCCCACTGCCACCACTGCTGCGGCAATGGTGCCCAGCAGGTACAGCCAGAGGATCGGGCGAATGTGGGTTTCCTGCCCGTGGCGATGGCTGGCGATCGATGCCATGACCAGGATGAATACCAGCACGGGTGCAACAGCCTTGAGGGCGCTGACGAACACCTTGCCGATGAAGGCGAGGTCGCGGGCGACCGCAGGCGCGAGCAGGGCAAGGGCGATGCCGGCGAGCAGGCCGATAACGATCTGCGTCACCAGGCTGGTGCGGTTGAGGAGGCGGAAGACAGGGGTCATGTGCAGCGGTATCTCGGAATCTGGAAAGGGCGGGACTTTACCATAGAGCCTTGTAGGGCTGTTCTGGCCTCTTCGCGGGCATGCCCGCTCCCACAGGTACAGCACACCTTTCGAGACCGACGCAGATCCTGTGGGAGCGGGCGTGCCCGCGAAAAGGCCCCCTCGGTCACCAATGAAACAACTCCCGCCGCGCCCCCTCGGTAATCGCCACGATCCCCGGGTGCTTGACCTTGCGCTCCACCGAAATGGCATAGAACGACTCATGCACCGCATCGGTCTGCCCGATCAGCTGCACGCCATACTGGCGGCATACCTCTTCGGCGATCACGCTGGGAGCAACGAAAATGCCGCTGCCCGACTGCCCGAACGCCTGCATCAACGCACTGTCATCAAACTCGCCCACGATCCGCGGCTGCACCTGGTGCTCGCCCAGCCAGCGCAGCAGGCGGCTGCGCACCACGGTTTCCTGGCCGGGCACCAGCAGCGGGGCGTCGTGCAGGCAAGCGGGGAAGGGGCCATCCAGCCGTTGCGCGAGTGCCGGGGTGGCGAAAAAGCTCAACCCGCACTCGCCCAGTTTCTGGCTGTAACCCTTGATGTCCAGGTGGTTGGGCATGGGGCTGTCGGAAATCACCAGGTCCAGGCGCTGGATAGCCAGGTCTGCCAGCAACCGCTCGAGTTTGTCTTCGCGGCAGTTGATGCGCAGCACCTCATCCAGCTCCATGGTCGGCGCCAGCAGGCGGTAGACGATGGATTTCGGCACCACGTCGGCCACGCCTACACGGAACAGGATCTGTTCCTGCGGGCCTGCACGCAGCATGGCCTCCAGCTCCACACCAATCTGGAACATCTGCTCGGCATACGCCAGCGTCTGGCGCCCGGTCTCGGTCAGCTCCAGCTGCCGGCCGGCGCGCTGGAACAGCTCCAGGCCGTAGGTTTGCTCGAGCAGGCTAATCTGCCCGCTGATGGTTTGTGGTGTGAGATTCAGCTGTTCGCTGGCGCGGGTGATGCTGCCAGTCTTGGCCACGGCCCAAAAGTAATGCAGCTGGCGATAGTTGAGCACCGTTGGTCGTCCGGATTCGTAAAAACCGAAGTATACGCCATGAAAATACGAATTTTCCTGAACTATCGGCGTCTCTAGAATGCACGGCATCAGGCGCTATGCGCCGCCGGGATATTTCAAGCGAGGACACCATGCTGCAACTCAAATCCATCGGCACCCCGTTGGTGCTGGCTTTGGCGCTGTTTACCCTGGCGGGTTGCGACCAGGCCGAAAAATCTGCCCAGCAGATGCTCGACCAGGCCGCGCAGTCGGCCAAGCAGGCCATCGACGACACCAACAACGCCGCCCAGCAGGCGTTAAGCGAGGCCATCGGTACCGAAGGGCACAAGCCTGAGGATGCCGACAAGAAAAAAGACACTCAGGAAATCTGACCCCCAAACCGCCGCTGCAGGATTTGAACAATGGAATACTTGCTGGAACTCGCCGCTAGCCCTACCGCCTGGGTTGCCCTGGCCACGCTGGTGGCCATGGAAGTTGTACTGGGTATCGACAACCTGATCTTCATTTCCATCCTGACCAACAAGCTGCCGGTGGAATACCGCTCCAAGGCGCGGCGTATTGGTATCAGCATGGCCTTGGTCATGCGCCTGGCCTTGCTCAGCACGGTGGCCTGGATCGTCCAGTTGACGGACCCGGTGTTCGAAGTGTTCGGCAACGCCTTCTCGTGGAAGGACATGATCCTGATTGCCGGTGGCCTGTTCCTGCTGTGGAAGGCGACCAAGGAGATTCACGAAAGCGTCGACCCGCACGGTGCCAAGGAAGAAGCCAAGGTAGGCTCCACGGTTACCCTGGGCTTTGCTGCGGCGATCTTCCAGATCCTGTTGCTGGACATCGTCTTCTCGGTGGACAGCATCATCACCGCCGTAGGCATGACCGAGCACCTGCCGATCATGATCATTGCCGTGATCACGGCGGTAATCGTGATGATGGTGGCCGCCGATCCGCTGGCCAACTTCATCAATGACAACCCGACGGTGGTCATGCTGGCCCTGGGCTTCCTGATCATGATCGGCATGACGCTGATCGCCGAAGGCTTTGGTGCTCATGTGCCGAAGGGGTATGTGTATGCGGCGATGGCGTTCTCGACGGTGATCGAAATGCTCAACATCTTTGCACGCCGGGCGCGGCTGAAGCGTGAGGCGGCTGAGGGTTGATGGACAGGCGGGGCGCTTTGCGCCCCGTTCGCGGGCTCGCCCGCTCCCACAGGGACCGCGTGAGCCACGTAGCTACGCGGTTCCTGTGGGAGCGGGCGAGCCCGCGAATGGTTTGATGAAAATCCAGGATCAGTGCACCCCGGCATGCCGCCGCGCCCGCCGCACGGGCTGTGGCTTGGCCGGGGCCTGCGGTGGCAGGTGGTGATGTTGTGCATGACGCCGCACGATACGTAGTACACCCCATAACATGGCGGCTGCGACGCTCAGCCACATGCCCACCAGCATGAGGATTGCCATGGTCAGGCTCATCTGTGCCTCCATCTCTACGGCCAAGCGCCCGATACCAGCACTTGCCTTCCAGACACTGCTTTAGTCTAGCCTTTTGCCTGTGACGTTCCATCGAACAAAGGTCTATTGCTGAGTCCGATTCGCTCCTAGCCGCTGTCGGACTATACCCGCGCCGCTGTGGGACCTATGATCGGTGGCCAGAGCCGGGCGCTGCCTGCCCGGCGTTGAAGCAAGCGAGTGTCCATGCAGCAACATTCCTTCAAAACCGCCCCTCGCCGGCTGCTGGCTGCCTGCCTGGTGGCGGCCAGCCTGGCCGGTTGTGCCAGCGCGCCGCCCGCCAACCTCAAGGGCTTGCCACAGCGGGTCGAGATCAGCAGCGTGCCGTTCTACCGCGGTAACGCCAACCACAGCGGCGCCATGGCCCTGGCGACCATGCTGTCGCAACAGGGCGCGCCAATCACCCCAGGGCTGCTGGACAAGCCGCTGAACCTGCCCCAGGCTGTTGAGGCGCTGGGCACCGGCATCCCCCGCGTAGCGCGGGAGTACGGCATGGTCGTGTACCCGTTGGACAAACAACTGGACGCACTGCTGACCCAGGTGGCGGCCGGCAACCCGGTGCTACTGCGTTATGAGGACGGATCGGCCTGGTGGGGCGAGCCCCGTTATGCCGTCTTGATCGGTTATGACCGCTACAAGCAGCGGGTGCTGTTGCGCGCAGGCATGCACCGGCGGCAAGTGATGGCGTTCGACGAGTTTGCCTCGGCGTGGGCGAAGCAGGGGAGTTGGGCAGTGTTGGTGCAGCCACCACGGCAGCTACCGGCCCAGGTGGATCGTCAGCGCTGGTTGCAGGCCGCGGATGAACTGGCGCGGGCGGGGCAGGAGATTGCAGCGAAGCAGGCCGTGAATAGCCTGAATAAGTGATATTGCCTGTACTGGCCCTTTCGCGGGCACGCCCGCTCCCACAGAAACCATGCACCCTGCACAAATTCTGTGGGAGCGGGCGTGCCCGCGAAGAGGCCAGGCCTGCTTACATCAGAAACCCAGGCGATCGCGCAGGCTGTAGTACCAGGCACCGATGGCGCTGAACGGTACGCGCAGCATCTGGCCACCCGGGAACGGGTAGTGCGGCAGGCCGGCGAAGGCGTCGAAACGCTGGGCCTGGCCGCGCAGGACCTCGGCCAGTACCTTGCCCGCGAGGTGGGTGTAGGTCACGCCGTGGCCCGAGCAGCCCTGGGAGTAGTAGATGTTGTCGCCGATACGGCCAACCTGCGGCAGGCGCGACAGGGTCAGCAGGAAGTTGCCGGTCCAGGCGTAGTCGATCTTCACGTTCTTCAGTTGCGGGAAGGCCTTGAGCATCTTCGGACGGATGATCGCCTCGATGTTGGCCGGGTCACGCGCGCCGTACACCACGCCACCGCCGAAGATCAGGCGTTTGTCGCTGGTCAGGCGGTAGTAGTCGAGCAGGTAGTTGCAGTCTTCGACGCAGTAATCCTGCGGCAGCAGGGTGCGTGCCAGTTCTTCGCCGAGTGGCTCGGTGGTGATCACCTGGGTACCGCATGGCATGGACTTGGCAGCCAGCTCCGGTACCAGGTTGCCGAGGTAGGCGTTGCCGGCAACGATGATGAACTTGGCGCGAATTTTACCCTGTGGTGTGTGCACCACCGGGTTGGCGCCACGCTCGATACGGATGGCCGGGGTTTGCTCATAAATGACGCCGCCCAGCGACTCGACCGCGGCCGCTTCGCCCAGGGCCAGGTTCAGCGGGTGGATGTGGCCGCCGCTCATGTCGAGCATGCCGCCGATGTAGCTGTCGCAGGCAACCACTTCGCGGATGCGCTTCTGGTCCATCAGCTCCAGCTGGTTGTGGCCAAAGCGTTCCCACAGGCGCTTTTGCGACTCCAGGTGGCCCATCTGCTTGCTGGTCAGGGCGGCGAACACGCCACCGTCTTTCAGGTCGCACTGAATGTTGTACTTGGCCACGCGCTCACGAATGATGCGCCCGCCTTCGAAGGCCATATGGCCCAGCAGTTGAGCTTCTTTAGCGCCAACGGTGCGCTCGATGACGTCGATGTCGCGGCTGTAGCTGTTGACGATCTGGCCACCGTTGCGGCCCGACGCACCAAAGCCGACCTTGGCCGCTTCGACGATGCTTACCTTGAAGCCGTTCTCCAGCAGGAACAGGGCGCTGGACAGGCCGGTGTAGCCGGCACCGATGATGCACACATCGGTTTCCACCTCACCCTGCAGCGCCGGACGTGGCGGCACCGGGTTGGCCGAGGCGGCGTAGTAGGACTGGGGGTAGGGGGTGTTAGCCATGCTGCAGGAACCTCGTGTTTTATATTTTTAACGAATGTACCGATGCTATCAATAATAATAAACACCCGCTAGTCGTCTGATGAAAATCCTTTACTGGGCCCTGGCCAATGCTTTTCTATAAAGCGGTTAAGATTCAGTAGCTTAGCGTGAAAAAAAATGTTGACAGGGTTTTAGGAATGCGTAGAATGCGCACCACACGACAGGCACATAGCTCAGTTGGTTAGAGCACCACCTTGACATGGTGGGGGTCGTTGGTTCGAGTCCAATTGTGCCTACCAAA
>NZ_JBIVXJ010000040.1:0-54880 GCF_044769185.1 Pseudomonas sp. NPDC090592 | reverse complement strand
CTGCCCAACACCTCCAATGCCCAGCAAGTGTTCAACACCTGCCAGGCCCTGGGTGGCGGCAACTGGGACCACTCGGCGCTGATCAAAGGCCTGGAGCACATGGCCAACTTCTCGATCCGCGACGACAAGTAAGTAATCACTGGCTTCTTCGCGGGCATGCCCGCTCCCACAGGTACTGCGCAGGCCTGAGGGCCACGATATTCCTGTGGGAGCGGGCAAGCCCGCGAAGAAGCCAACACCGATGGGCCTGCGACCACAGGCCCAACGGTGGCACCGAGCAACACCCGCCCCTGGTTCGGCCTGCACGGAGGCAGTTCCAGGGGCGTTTTCGATTCTGCAGAACAACAATAATTGGGAGCCTGCCATGTCGGTCGATCCGCAAAAACTTCTCCGCGACCTGTTCGACACAGCCATCGCCGCCGCCCACCCCCGTCAAGTCCTCGAACCCTACCTGCCCGCCGACCGTAGCGGCCGGGTCATCGTCATCGGCGCCGGCAAGGCCGCAGCCGCCATGGCCGAAGTGGTCGAGAAAAGCTGGCAGGGCGAAGTGTCCGGGCTGGTCGTGACCCGTTACGGCCACGGCGCCAACTGCCAGAAGATCGAGGTGGTCGAAGCCGCCCACCCGGTCCCCGACGCCGCCGGCCTGGCCGTGGCCAAGCGCGTGCTGGAGCTGGTCAGCAACCTCAACGAAGACGACCGCGTCATCTTCCTGCTGTCCGGCGGTGGTTCCGCCCTGCTGGCGTTGCCAGCCGAAGGCCTGACCCTGGGCGACAAGCAACAGATCAACAAGGCGCTGCTCAAATCCGGCGCCACCATCGGCGAGATGAACTGCGTGCGCAAGCACCTCTCGGCGATCAAGGGTGGCCGCCTGGCCAAGGCCTGCTGGCCAGCCACCGTCTACACCTATGCGATTTCCGACGTGCCTGGCGACCTGGCCACCGTCATTGCTTCCGGCCCGACCGTGGCCGACCCGAGCACCTCGGCCGATGCCCTGGCCATCATCAAACGTTACAACATCGACGCCCCCAAAGCCGTCATCGACTGGCTCAACAACCCCGCCTCGGAAACCGTCAAGGCCGACGACCCGGCCCTGGCCCGCAGCCACTTCCAGCTGATCGCCAAGCCCCAGCAATCGCTTGAAGCGGCTGCGGTAAAAGCCCGCCAGGCCGGCTTCAGCCCGCTGATCCTCGGCGACCTGGAAGGCGAGTCGCGCGAAGTGGCCAAGGTGCACGCCGGCATCGCCCGGCAGATCGTGCAGCATGGCCAGCCCCTGAAGGCCCCGTGCGTGATCCTGTCCGGCGGCGAAACCACCGTGACCGTGCGCGGCAACGGCCGTGGCGGGCGTAACGCCGAATTCCTGCTCAGCCTTACCGAAAGCCTGAAAGGCCTGCCGGGCGTATATGCCCTGGCCGGTGATACCGACGGCATCGACGGCTCGGAACAAAACGCCGGCGCCTTCATGACGCCAGGCAGCTACGCCCGTGCCGAGGCCCTGGGCCTGTCGGCCAGTGACGAGCTGGACAACAACAACGGCTACGGCTATTTCGCCGCGCTGGATGCGCTGATCGTTACCGAACCGACCCGCACCAACGTCAACGACTTCCGCGCCATCCTGATCCTTGAGACTGCCCAATCATGACGCCTGATAAAAAAGTAAAGATCCTCGCCACCCTCGGCCCTGCGATCAACGGCATCGACGACATCCGCCAGCTGGTAGAAGCCGGGGTCAACATCTTCCGCCTCAACTTCAGCCACGGCGAACACGCTGACCACGCCCTGCGCTACCAGTGGATCCGCGAAGTGGAGCAGCAGCTCAACTGCCCGCTGGGCATCCTCATGGACCTGCAAGGGCCAAAACTGCGTGTGGGCCGCTTTGCCGAAGGCAAGGTACAACTGCAACGCGGCCAGGCCCTGCGCCTGGACCTGGACAAGGCCCCGGGCGACAGCCGCCGGGTAAACCTGCCGCACCCCGAAATCATTGCCGCCCTGGAGCCCGGCATGGACCTGTTGCTGGACGACGGCAAGCTGCGCCTGCGCGTTACCGCCAAGCACAGCGACGCCATCGACACTGAAGTGCTGAACGGTGGCGAGCTGTCTGACCGCAAGGGCGTGAACGTGCCACAAGCGGTACTCGACCTCTCCCCGCTCACCGAAAAAGACCGCCGCGACCTGGCCTTCGGCCTGGAGCTGGGTGTGGACTGGGTGGCCCTGTCGTTTGTACAACGCCCGCAAGACATCACCGAAGCACGCCAGCTGATCGGCGACCGCGCCTACCTGATGGCCAAGATCGAAAAACCCTCGGCAGTCGAACAGCTGCAAGCCATCGCCGAACTGTCGGACGCCATCATGGTGGCCCGCGGTGACCTAGGCGTGGAAGTGCCGGCCGAGAGCGTGCCGCAAATCCAGAAGCGCATCATCGGCACCTGCCGCCAGCTGGGCAAGCCGGTGGTTGTGGCCACGCAGATGCTCGAGTCCATGCGCTTCTCGCCGGCGCCAACCCGCGCCGAAGTCACCGACGTGGCCAATGCCGTGGCCGAAGGTGCCGATGCGGTAATGTTGTCTGCCGAGACCGCCTCGGGCGACTACCCGCTGGAAGCCGTGCAGATGATGAGCAAGATCATCCGCCAGGTGGAGAACGGCCCGGACTACCAGGCCCAGCTCGACGTCGGCCGGCCGAAGGCCGAGGCCACCGTGTCGGACGCTATCAGCTGCGCGATTCGCCGTATCAGCGGCATCCTGCCGGTGGCGGTGCTGGTCAACTACAGCGAGTCGGGGGCCTCGACCCTGCGTGCTGCGCGCGAGCGGCCACGGGCGCCGATCCTAAACCTGACGCCGAACCTGGTCACTGCACGCCGCCTGAGCGTGGCCTGGGGCGTGCATTCGGTGGTCAACGACCGCTTGCGCCAGGTCGATGAAGTGGTGTCTACCGCGCTGGAAATTGCCCAGGCGCAAGGCATGGCCAGCCGCGGCGACACGCTGTTGATCACTGCCGGTGTGCCTTTCGGCAAGCCAGGGTCGACTAACACGCTGCGGATCGAGACTTTGATCTAAGCCACTGCATTTCCACTGTGGGAGCGGGCGCCCCCGCGAATACGTCAGCCCAGGCAACGTCGTTGCTCCTGCTGGCCCTTTCGCGGGCACGCCCGCTCCCACAGGGTCGGTGGTGTCGCACATACCTGCGGAATACCCAAGGCCCAAAGAGGCCCACCGCTTCCCTTCAACCTCACTGACTGCCCCATGTACACCAAAAATTTCGTCAACCCGTGCCCCGACTGGGCCACGGCGTTACTCAGCGGTTTCAGCCAGGTGCTGCTGCTGCGCAACCCCCTGTGCGGCCTGTGCTGCCTGCTGGCCATCCTGCTGACCGCCCCCGACCTGGTCGGCGGCGCCCTGCTCGGCGCCCTGGCCGGCCTGATTACTGCCCAAGCCCGTGGTTATGACCGCGCCGACCGCCAGGCCGGGTTGTACTGCTACAATGGCGTGCTCATCGGCATCCTGATCAGCGCCGTGCTGCCCTGGTCGGCCATCTTGCCGCCGCTGATCATCGCCGCCGGCGGCCTGTCCAGCATCATCACCCACCAGTGGCGCAAGCGCGGCGGCAAGCTGCTGGTTGCCTACACCGCGCCGTTCGTGTTGCTGGGCTGGGCCGCGCTACTGTTCGCCAGCCCCTCGCCCAGCGGCTTCGTCGAAGCCGACCCGCTGTACGCCCTGATGCGAGGTGTGGGGCAGATCTTCCTGCTCGACCAGCCGTTGGCTGGTTTGCTGATCATCGTCGGTATGTTCATCGCCAACCCGTATGCGGCAATGTGGGCAGTGATCGGCTCGGCCATCGGTGGCGGAGTAGCGTTGCTCGCCGACCAGGCGCAAGCCGCGTGGCTGGGCCTGTATGGTTTCAACGCTGCGCTGGCGGCATTGGCATTCAGCCGGCAAGGTGAAAAGCCGTGGGTGACACTGCTGGCAATTGCCCTGGCCCTGTTGCTGCAACCATTGTTCAAGCTGTTGCCGGTGGCCGGGCTGACTGCGCCCTTCGTTACTGCCTGCTGGCTCATGCACCTGGGCAACTACCTGGCCCAACCCAGGCAGCGCGACGCCAGCCGCTTGCACAGCTGAAACGCAGCCCCTAGGCTCAGCCCATCGCATTGTGGAACGAGCCAATGAACAACCCTCAGAGCCTGCGCGAGCGGCTTTATGTCATCGTCTTCCAGACCGACACCGTGGCTGGAAGGCGCTTCGACAAGATCCTCCTGCTGATCATCCTCGCCAGCCTGGTTACGGTGATCCTCGACAGCATCGACGAAGTACACCAAAGCTACGCCGGCCTGCTGGCGGGTATCGAATGGGGCTTCACCGGGATCTTCCTGGCCGAGTACCTCACCCGCCTGTACTGCTCACCCAAGCCCTTGCGCTATGCCTTCAGCTTCTACGGCCTGGTCGACTTGCTGGCGATCGTGCCGGGGATCATCGCGCTGTACTACAGCGACGCCCAGTATCTGCTGATCATCCGGGTGATCCGGATGCTGCGGATCTTCCGCGTGCTCAAGCTCAGCCCGTACCTCAAGCAGGCGCATTACCTGATGGAGGCGCTGCGCGGCAGTAAGCAGAAGATCATCGTGTTTCTGGTGACAGTATCGACCCTTGTAACCGTGTTCGGCACCTTGATGTATGTGATCGAAGGGCCGGAACATGGCTTTACCAGTATCCCCAAGGGCATCTACTGGGCCATCGTTACCCTGACTACCGTGGGCTTTGGCGACATCGTGCCGAAGACGCCGCTGGGGCAGGTGCTGTCGTCGCTGGTGATGATTACCGGTTATTCGATCATTGCCGTGCCGACGGGCATCTTTACCGCCGAACTGGCCAATGCCATGCGTGGGGAGCAGTTGCAGCATGATTGCCCGACTTGCAGCAAGAAGACCCATGAGCATGGCGCGGCGTTTTGCTCTCGTTGTGGGAATGGGTTGTTTCCCAAGCTTTGATGTCGCCTGTACTGGCCCTTTCGCGGGCGCGCCCGCTCCCACAGGATCACCACAGGCCTTGACTGTGTGCGGTCCCTGTGGGAGCGGGCATGCCCGCGAAAGGGCCAGAGCAGGCAACGGCATAACCAAAGTCATTTTTGTTCTTTAACCCCCATAAACCCACCCGCTATAGTCGCTGGCAATCTGCCCCAACAACCTTCAAGAACAAGGAAGCAACGTGAAAAAACTCTTCACCGCCTCGCTGCTCGCCGCAGGCCTGGCCCTGGGCAACATCGCCCAGGCCGCCCCTACCCTGCTGAACGTTTCCTACGACGTGATGCGCGACTTCTACAAGGACTACAACCCGGCCTTCCAGAAGCACTGGGAAGCCGAGCATAAAGAGAAGGTCAACGTGCAAATGTCCTTCGGCGGCTCCAGCAAGCAGGCGCGTGCGGTAATCGATGGCCTGCCGGCCGATGTGATCACCATGAACATGGCCACCGACATCAACGCCCTGGCCGACAACGGCAAGCTGGTGCCGGACAACTGGGTGAGCCGTCTGCCGAACAACAGCGCGCCGTTCACCTCGGCCACCGTGTTCATCGTGCGCAAGGGCAACCCGAAAGCCCTGAAAGACTGGCCCGACCTGCTCAAGGACGGTGTGCAGGTGATCGTGCCCAACCCGAAGACTTCGGGTAACGGCCGTTACACCTACCTGTCGGCATGGGGTTATGTACTCAAGCAGGGCGGTGACGAGGCCAAGGCCCGTGACTTCGTCGGCAAGCTGTTCAAACAGGCGCCGGTGCTGGATACCGGTGGCCGTGCTGCCACCACCACGTTCATGACCAACCAGATTGGTGATGTGCTGGTGACCTTCGAGAACGAAGCCGAAATGATCGCCCGCGAGTTCGGCCGCGACCAGTTCGAAGTGGTTTACCCGAGCGTGTCGGCCGAAGCCGAACCACCGGTTAGCGTGGTCGACAAGGTGGTGGCCAGGAAAGGCACCCAGGCCGTGGCCGAGGAATACCTGAAGTACCTGTGGTCGCCAGCGGCCCAGGAAATTGCCGCACAGAACTACCTGCGCCCACGCGATGCGACGGTGCTGGCCAAGTACACCGACCGGTTCCCGAAGGTGGACTTCCTGTCGGTGGAGAAAACCTTCGGTGACTGGCGCACCGTGCAGAAGACCCACTTCAATGATGGCGGGGTATTTGACCAGATCTATACCGGTCAGTAATTGATGTGGGCAGGTCCGGCCCCTTCGCGGGCAAGCCCGCTCCCACAGGAATCGTGCAAAACCCAGGCCTACGATAATCCTGTGGGAGCGGGCTTGCCCGCGAAGGGGCCGGACCAGGCGACATCAAACCTGGCGGAATACCAAGGCCTTCAGCCCACCCGCCGGGTCCACATCGGGAAATTCCGGCGGGTTCTCCAGCCGCTCGACAAACACCAACGAAGACGCCTGCTCCGCCATCCCCTCGATCAGGAATTCCGGCCCAATACCCGGGTCGTTGACACACGCCAGCACCGTCCCCCCCGCATTCAGCAACTCCGGCAGACGCCGCAGGATCTTCGCGTAATCCTGGGTCAACACAAAGCTGCCACGCTGGAAGGTAGGCGGGTCGATGATGATCAGGTCGTAAGGCCCGTACTTGCGCACCTTGCCCCATGACTTGAACAACTCATGCCCCAGATACGCCACCCGCGACGCATCATGGTCATTCAGGCGATGGTTATCCCGGCCCCGCGACAACGCCGACTTGGCCATGTCGAGGTTCACCACCTGCTCGGCACCGCCGGCAATTGCTGCCACCGAAAAGCCACAGGTGTAGGCGAACAGGTTCAGCACGCGCTTGCCCGCCGCCTGCTCACGCACCCAGCGCCGGCCGTAGCGCATGTCGAGGAACAGGCCGTTGTTCTGTCGCACGCCCAGGTCCAACAGGTAGGTAAGGCCGTCCTCTATCACCTCGCGCTGCTGGCACGGCTCGCCCAGCAGCCACTGGCCGGGGCTGTCGGGCAGGTAGCGGTGCTGTATGAGGATGGCCTGGCCGGACCATTGCGGGCGCTCGGCAAGGGCACGCAACATGGCCTCCAGCTCGGCCAGTTGGCCTTCAGGCATCTCGCGGAACAATGCGACCGATAACACACCTTGCAGCCAGTCGACGGTGACCTGCTCCAGGCCTGCCCAGCAGCGGCCACGGCCGTGGAACAGGCGGCGGGTTTCCTGCGGGGCAGGGTCGAGGGCGGCGAGCAGGTGCTGCTCGAGGGTGTGGATTGGCGAAGTCATGGTGGGTCGCAAGCTGGCAAAGAGCGGCATTCTACCTTGCTGGCCTCTTCGCGGGTAAACCGCTCCCACAGGTACTGCACATACCTCAGGACCTATGCGACTCCTGTGGGAGCGGGTTTACCCGCGAAGAGGCCAGCAAGGTCAGCTCAAGGCTTGACTGCAAATCGCGTAGGTCGGAACCACCACCCCTGCTGCATACCCGCCGCTGCCAGCAGGATCAACCCTACTCCCAGCCACTGCAGCGGGGCCAACCGGTGCCCGAACGCCACCCAATCCACCAGAATCGCCGCAATCGGATAGATGAATGACAACGCACCGGTCAACGCCGTGGGCAAGCGCTGGATGGCGCTGTACAACAGCACATACATCAACCCTGTATGCACCATGCCCAGCGTCAGCAAACTGGCCAGTTCAGGCACTTCACCCGGCAACCCACCCAACTTGACCCACGGCGCCAGCAGCAGCACCCCGGTCGTGACCTGGATCAGCGCGATCAAATGCGGGGGTGTGCCTTTCAGCCGCTTGATGATCAATGCCGCAATCGCATACAAGAACGCCGCGCCCAGTGCCAGCGCAATGCCCAGCAGATAGTCTTCGCCACTCCCCTGCCCTGCACCATGTGCACTGACGATGGCCAGCATGCCGAGAAACGCCATACTCAGCCAGCTGACCTTGGCCAAGGTGATCTTCTCGCCCAGAAACACCGCTGCCAGCCCCACCAGCATGAACGGCTGCACGTTGTACACCGCCGTGCCAATGGCGATCGACGCCCTTGAATACGAGGCAAACAACAGTACCCAGTTGCCGACGATAGCCACACCACTGGCAATCGCCAGCAGGACCGCCGTGCGGCTGATAACCCCCGGCCGCAAAAAGCCGAACGCGGCGCAGATCACCAGCAGGGTCACGGCGCCGAACACGCAGCGCCAGAACACCACCTCAAGCACCGGCTGGCCAGACACCAGCACGAACCAGCCGATGGTCCCGGAAATCAGCATGGCAGCGACCATTTCCAGCGAGCCACGGCGCAATGAACTGTCCATCTCATACCTCCCGTTGACGATGGCAACAGTATGCAAAGGCTGCCTGCCCGCCTTCCAGCGGATATCCAAGGCAGATCGGCAAGCTTGCCTTTACTATCAAGGCAAATAAGCCGAATTACCTGTTGAGGTAAGCATGACCGATAGCATCGACCAACTGCTGATCAATGCACTGATGGAGGACTCGCGCCGCTCGCTCAAGGCCTTGGCGCAGGTCAGCGGGCTGTCCGCGCCCAGCGTCAGCGAGCGCCTGCGCCGGCTGGAGGAACGCGGCGTGCTGCGCGGTTACACCGTGGAGGTCGACCCGCGCGCCTTTGGTTACCAGCTGCAGGCCATCGTGCGCATTCGCCCGCTGCCGGGGCAGTTACAGGAAGTGGAGCGGCAAATCATTGTCATCCCCGAGTTCACCGAGTGCGACAAGGTTACAGGCGAGGATTGCTTTATCGCCCGGCTGCATGTGCGCTCGATGGAACAGCTGGACACCTTGCTTGACCGTATCAATGTGCTGGCCGAGACCAATACCGCAATCATCAAGAAGAGCCCGGTGAAGCGGCGGTTGCCGCCGATGGATTGAGTGTCTCCTGTGCCGACCTCTTCGCGGGTAAACCCGCCCCCACAGGTTGGCAGCGCATTTGAGGGCTGTGCAATACCTGTGGGAGCGGGTTTACCCGCGAAGAGGCCGGCACAGTAAAAGCTGACTATTTTTTGTACACAAAAATGTCACCTTAAGTGCCATTTTTGTGTGCACTTTTGAAGGTAACGCCCCAATACGTTACACCCGCCCCACAACTAATTTTGACCATTTGATCAACTAAGTTGTGATCTTGAAAATTAAACCTGCTCATTTGGTCAACTTATAGTTCCAGAATTTCATCAACTTATCTTTCAACAAGATAGATTCCAAAAACTTGCCCGTCGAAAGTTGACTTTTCCTTGGCACAAAAATGGCTTTTGTGTGTTCGTGTTTTGTATACAACCCAAGCAAAACATAAATACACAAGAACCCGCGACGCCGACCCAATGTTGGCCGCCGCGCCCAGAACCCTGTGATGCCAACGCTGCACCGACGAGATGGCGAGCCCGTGCGCATGCCCGCTCATCGCAGTCACTGTGCATCAGGAGCCGCCGGAATGAGTAGCAGCCTCAACCTTGCCCCTGAACAATCCGTCGCCAGCACCCACCCCGCTTCCACACTTGCCGGCAGCCAGCCGGAACTGGCGCTGAGCCCACGCCTGCATAACCGCGACCTCGCCCCGACGCGCATCGAAGGCCGCCGCTGGGGTGGCTACAGCATCTTCGCGTTGTGGACAAACGATGTGCACAATATCGCCAACTATTCGTTCGCCATGGGCTTGTTCGCCCTCGGCCTGGGTGGCTGGCAAATCCTGCTGTCGCTGGCGATCGGCGCGGCGCTGGTGTACTTCTTCATGAACCTGTCCGGCTACATGGGGCAGAAAACCGGGGTACCGTTCCCGGTCATCAGCCGCATCGCCTTCGGCATCCACGGCGCGCAGATCCCGGCGCTGATCCGCGCCGTCATCGCCATTGCCTGGTTCGGTATCCAGACCTACCTGGCCTCGGTAGTGCTGCGCGTGCTGCTCACCGCCGTGTCGCCGCAACTGGCCAGCTACGACCACGACAGCATCCTCGGGCTGTCGAGCATGGGCTGGGTGTGTTTCGTGGCGATCTGGCTGGTGCAGCTGGTGATCCTTGCCTACGGCATGGAGATGGTGCGCCGCTACGAAGGCTTTGCCGGCCCGGTCATCCTGCTGACCGTGGCTGCGCTGGCCGTGTTCATGTACTTCAGGGCCGACGCGCGCATCGTCTGGTCGGTGACCGAGCCGCTGACCGGTTATGAGATGTGGCGCAACATCTTTGCTGGCGGTGCCCTGTGGCTGGCGATCTACGGCACCCTGGTGCTCAACTTCTGTGACTTTGCCCGCTCCTCGCCGTGCCGCAAGACCATACGCGTAGGCAACTTCTGGGGCCTGCCGGTGAACATCCTGGTGTTCGCGGTGATCACCGTGGTGCTGTGCGGCGCGCAGTTCCAGATCAATGGCCAGATCATCGACAGCCCGACGCAGATCGTCGCCGCCATTCCCAGCACAGCGTTCCTGGTACTCGGCTGCCTGGCCTTCCTGATCGTCACCGTGGCGGTGAACATCATGGCCAACTTCGTCGCCCCGGCGTTCGTGCTCAGCAACCTCGCCCCGCGCCACCTCAACTTCCGCCGCGCCGGGTTGATCAGCGCCACCGTCGCCGTGCTGATCCTGCCGTGGAACCTGTACAACAGCCCGCTGGTGATCGTGTACTTCCTCTCCGGCCTGGGCGCCCTGCTGGGCCCGCTGTACGGGGTGATCATGTCCGACTACTGGTTGCTGCGCAAAGGCTGCATCAACGTGCCGGAGCTGTACACCGAACACCCGACCGGCGCCTACCACTACAGCAAGGGCATCAACCTGCGCGCCGTGGCCGCCTTCGTACCCGCCGCACTGTTGGCCATTGTGCTGGCCCTGGTGCCGAACTTCCATGGCATCGCACCGTTCTCCTGGCTTATCGGTGCCGGCATCGCCGCCGCCATCTACCTGCTGATCGCACCACGCAACCGCCAATACCACGACGTCAGCGGCGAGTGCATTGCCGTCGACCACAGCAGCCATTAATCAGGGAGGACTGCCCATGCGTATTCTGATCGCCAACGTCAACACCACCGAAGCCATCACCGACGCCATTGCCGAGCAGGCCCGTGCGGTCGCCGCGCCCGGCACTGAAATCATCGGCCTTACCCCATGGTTTGGCGCCGAGTCGGTGGAAGGCAACTTCGAAAGCTACCTGGCCGCCATCGCGGTGATGGACCGCGTGCTGGCCTACGATGGCCCGTACGACGCCGTGATCCAGGCCGGTTACGGCGAACACGGCCGCGAAGGCCTGCAGGAACTGCTCAACGTGCCGGTGGTGGACATTACCGATGCAGCCGCCAGCACGGCCATGTACCTGGGCCATGCCTACTCGGTGGTGACCACCCTGGACCGCACCGTGCCGCTGATCGAAGACCGCCTGAAACTGTCGGGCCTGTATGAACGCTGCGCCTCCGTGCGGGCCAGCGGGCTGGCGGTACTGGAACTGGAAGCCGACCCGCAGCGGGCCGTGGAGGCAATCGTCGAGCAGGCCGAACGCGCCGTGCGTGAGGACAAGGCCGAGGTGATCTGCCTGGGTTGCGGCGGCATGGCCGGTCTGGACGAGCAGATTCGCCAGCGCACGGGGGTGCCAGTGGTGGATGGGGTGAGTGCGGCGGTGACCATTGCCGAGTCGCTGGTGCGCATGGGGTTGAGTACCTCCAAGGTGCGCACCTATGCCACGCCGCGGGTGAAGAAGGTGATCGGCTGGCCGATGCGGTTCGGCCGCTAATACTTTAGCTACCTGTACCGGCCCCTTCGCGGGTGAACCCGCTCCCACAGGTAAAGCATAGGCCTCAAGACCTGCGAACTATCTGTGGGAGCGGGTTCACCCGCGAAGAGGCCAGTACAGGTTCACTCGTCATCAGGGCCAACCGCTGCACTGCCACAGCCCATGACTAAAACCCTTATGTCGGGCAGCTATGCGCTCCGTCATTCAAACCCTGGCGCACGTTGCGGCTGAGCAGGGTGGCCTTGCCGTCATGCCAGGTGAGGGTCAGGACGTAAAGGGTGTCAAAGTCATCGCCACTCCAGTCCTCGGTAATCACCCGGTCTTCACCCAGGGCCTTGCCGGCCACGGTGTTGATCAGCTCCGGCAGGTAGCCGTGGGACCAGGCGGTGTACACCGTCGCGTTGCGGTATTTGTCGCTCAGCAACTCATCGGCCAGCTCATCGGTGTCGTTGGCGCCGTAGTCGATGTTCACCGGCAGACCGAGGCGGATGGCGCTGGGGGTAATGGTCATCAGCGGGCGGATATAGCTATAGCTTTCGTCCTTGCTGCCTTCCTCGACATGCCGCGAAGGGTTGGCGGCAAACACGAAGTCTGCCTTGCCGAAGCGCTCGGGCAGCAGCGTGGCCAGGTCCAGCGCACGGTTGAGGCCCTGGCAGTTCAACTGGCCCAGGCCCTCGCCCGGTTTCTCGGCATGGCGCAGGAACACCAGCGTCTGGGTGCCATCCACCGGTTGCGCGCGGCTTTCGACAGCCTCCAGCGCCAGCGGTACGGCGACAGCTGTAAGCACCAGGCTCAGCAGCAGGTGACGGCGACGGCGGAAGAATGTTGGCAACTTCATCAAGGCAGGCTCGTGTGGCAGAGAAAATCGGGTTACCCGCCACATCGCCCCGGCAATTGCGGGACGCCATCAGTAGTGAATGCCATCCTTGGCAACGAGTGAGGGTCAGAGTGCCCTGAACCCGTTTGGTTCCTCCATGGAGGTGGATGCCGTTCCCTAGGCAAGGCCTAAGTTACGGCATGGGTGTTGCGCAATTGTGTACGGTGCAAGAACCTGCGGTTGCACTGCAGCCGCTCAATCATCCCGCGTCAGCACTTCCAGCAACTCGATCTCGAAGGTCAGGTCCGAATTCGGCGGAATCGCCCCCACGCTGCGCTCGCCATAGCCCAGGTGCGCCGGCACCAGCAGCTTGCGTTTGCCGCCCACGCGCATGCCCATCAGGCCCTGGTCCCAGCCTTTGATCACCCGGCCGCTGCCGATCACGCACTGGAACGGCTTGCCGCGCGACCAGGACGAATCGAACTCGCTGCCATCGGCCAGCCAGCCGGTGTACTGGGTAGTGATCAGGGCGCCTTTGACGGCGGCTTTGCCGTCCCCCTCGACCAGTTCGATGATCTGCAGTTCTTGGCTCACGGGCATACTCCAACGCTTGAAAACAAAGCCGCCCTTTTCTCAGGAATGCAGCGGTTTGGCAAGCGCGCGTGGCGTTTCGTGCTGGCGCATCGACCACAGCACACCGCCCACCACCAGCACGATCGCCGCCGCTTCCAGCAGGCTTGGCCCGGTCTGCCGCCAGAGGAAGGCGTACAACAGCGCGAACAGCGTTTCGAACACAATCAGTTGCCCACTCAAGGTCAACGGCAAGCGTTTGGACGCGGCATTCCACAAAGCCATGGCCAACCACGAACCGAGCACCGCGCAGCCCAGGCTGGCCGCCCAGAACAGCCACCAGCGCGACATCGGCGCTTCTACCTGCAGTTGCTGCGGCTGCCACACCGCCAGGCCGGCGACCATCAGCAGGCTGGCCAGGCCCGTCATGACCCCACACAGCACCGACCATTGGTGGCTGTCAAAATGCCCGCACTGCTTCAGGTAGCGGCTGTTCTGCACGGCGTACCAGGTCCAGCAGGCCAACGCTGCCAGCGCGTAAAGCAGGCCCATCAGTTTGTCGCCGATGTCGCCGGGGGCGAAGGCGAAGGTTTCCAGGTTGATGCACAGCATGCCGGCAAGGATCAGCGCCAGCGGGCCGACCAGCCGCGCCAAAGGCACTGCGCCACTGTCATTACGCCCGTACAAGGTGATGGTAAGCGGCAGCACGCCGACGATCAGCGAAGCCGGGGCCACGCCCAGGCGCTGGATCGCTGCAACCAGGAACACGAAGTACACCAGGTTGCCGATCACTGCCAGGCGCAGCAGCATCCATGCATCGCTCGCGGTCAGCTGGCGCAGCTGGCGGGCCATGGGCAAGGCCAGCAACAGTGAGATCACGCCCACCATCAGGTAACGCACGCTGCTCAGCAGCATCGGGTTGAACTCGGGCAACAGTTCGGGAACCATCAGCACCATGCCCCATAACGCACCGGCCATGCCGGCGTACACCACACCGCGTTTCACGTGTCTGCTCCTGTTTGAAGATGAGCGCAGGCTACCTGTGCGCGGGGTATCGGGCAAAAGATCAATTTGCATGGTGGCATTCCCTGGAGGAATGGCTCAGCGCTGATTATGATGCTGGCAATACTGGCCCTACCGCCGGCAAGCCGGCTCCCACAGGTATCGCGCAGGCCTGAGCATTGTGCGGTCCCAGTGGGAGCTGGCTTGCCGGCGATAGGGCCGGTGCAGCCAACCCGTTGCCCGGAATCGACCATGAGCCGCTACAGCCGCCACCTGCCCCCGCTCGATACCCTGATCGCCTTCGAGGCAGTGGCCCGCACGGGCAGCTTCACCCGCGCCGCCGGCGAGCTGTACCTGACCCAGAGCGCAGTGTCCAAGCAGATTCGCCTGCTCGAAGACCAGCTCGGCACGCAGCTGTTCGAACGCCGCGCCCGGGGCATTGCGCTGACCACTGCCGGCGAGCACTTTCATGGTTTTGTCGAGCCGATGCTGGACAAGCTGCTGGCCAACGTCCAGCGCCTTAAAAGCGGCCACGGCAGCCGCCATGTCAGCGTCATCTGCACCCACGCCGTGGCGCAATACTGGCTGTTCCCGCGCCTGCTGCGCTTCAACGAACAACACCCCGGGCTGACCGTGAACATCCACGCCAGCAATGACATCAACGAGAGCCTGGTGGCCGACTACGACTTCGGTATTCTCTACGGGCATGGGCGCTGGCGCTCGCTGCAGGCCAGCAAGCTGTTCGACGAAGTGATCTACCCGATTGCCAGCAACAACTGGGACCTGCGCCAGGTCGACAGCCTGACGGCGCTGCAGGCGCTGCCCCTGATCCAGCTCGATGCCTCGGCCTGGAACTGCCTGGACTGGCATGACTGGTTCGCCCACTTTGGCCTGCGCTACCAGGCACCGGCCGACGCACCCACCTTCAACCAGGTGAACCTGGTGTTCGACGCGGTGATGCAAGGCATGGGCGTGGGCCTTGGCTGGGAGTCCATGGCCCGTGACCGTATCAACAGCGGCCTGATCCGCCAGGTGTGCGATTTCGAGGTCCGCACCGGCCAGGCCGACTACCTGGTGCATGACCGCCAGACCCTGCCCTCGCCCGCCGCCCAGGTGTTTGCCGAGTGGCTGTTGGCGCAGGCCTGAATCAGCTGTTCTGCTCGAAGACTTCCTGGCCGGTCAGTTCCTTGGTCTGGTTGGCGAAGCAGTACCAGGCGGGTTTCTCTTCGACGAAAATCTGCATGTTGAAATCCCAGTCCTGGTCGCCATCGAGCAGACCGACCGGTATGGCATGGAAGTCGTTGGCCTTGAGCCGGTAGTACAAGTGCGTGCCGCACTGGCCGCAAAAAGCGCGCTGTGCCCAGTCGGACGAGTCATAGACGCTGGGTGCACGCCCCTCGATCAGCGGGGGCTTGCTGCAATCAACCACCAGCAGCGGTCCACCGGTCCACTTGCGGCACATGCTGCAATGGCAGGCGCTGATGTGGGTATTGTCGACGGTGACGGTAAGCCGGGTGGCGCCGCACAGGCAGGTGCCGTGTTTTTCCAGGGCCATGGCTGGCTCCTTGAACAGGGGTTGGGCCATGTAGGAGCGGCCTTGTGTCGCGATGGGCTGCAAAGCAGCCCCCGGATTGACGCATCAACGCGAAAATCGAGGGGCCGCGTTGCGGCCCGATCGCGACACAAGGCCGCTCCTACAGGCAGACGGTGTCAGCCTGTTAAATATAGACGGTACCGCGCAGGTACAACGCCGCCCGCCCGCTGATGATCACCCGGCCATTACCCGGCACTTCACACAGCAACTGCCCTTTGCGCGCCCCGCCCTGCTCGCACGCCAGCACCTGCTTGCCCAGCCGCTCGGCCCACACTGGCGCCAGCGAGGTATGCGCCGAACCCGTCACCGGGTCTTCGTTCACACCAACGTTGGGGCCGAACCAACGGGTGACGAAATCAAAGCCACGTCCTGCTGCGGTTACGGCTATGCCGCGCACATCGAAGGCCGACAGTGCAACGAAGTCTGGCTTCAGCGTGTCGAGCAGCAAGGCGTCATCAATCACCACTACGTAATCGTCACTGCGGTACAGCGCCTGCGCCTGGCCCAGGCCCAGCGCCTGCAACAGGCCTGCCGGGACATCCTCGGCGACTGGCTGCTTGGCCGGGAAGTCCATGGCCAGCATGCCGTCGGCGCTACGGCTGACACGCAGCTCGCCACTGCGGGTATTGAAGCGCAGCACCTGCGCCTGCTCGCCCAGTTGCTCGAACAGCACATAAGCCGAGGCCAGGGTGGCGTGACCGCACAGGTCGACTTCAACGGTCGGGGTGAACCAGCGCAGGTCGAAGGTTTCGCCATTGCGCACGAAGTAGGCGGTTTCCGACAGGTTGTTTTCTTCGGCGATGCGCTGCAGCACATCGTCCGGCAGCCAGCTTTGCAGCGGTATCACCGCCGCCGGGTTGCCACCGAACGGCTCAGCGGAAAAGGCATCGACCTGGAAGATTTCGAGTTGCATGCACACGCTCCTTGTTGCCCTGGCGCTGCCGGGCTGATGTCTGGAAAAGGGTTACTGGCGTACGGGGGTCAAGACGGGTTCGCCGGCAAAAAAGGCCTGCAGGTTGCGCAACACCAGGGCCACCGTGTCGCGCGCAGCTTCTGGCGACTGGCCGGCAACGTGAGGGGTAAGTACGGTATTGGCCAAGGCCTTGAGGGCGTCGGGCACTGCCGGCTCGTCGTCGAAGACGTCCAGCGCGGCGCCCGCCAGCTGGCCACGTTGCAGTGCGGCAACCAGGGCCTGGGTGTCGACCACGCTGGCCCGGGCGATATTGACCAGGTAGCCCTCGGCGCCCAGGGCCTGCAGCACTTGGGCATCGACCAGGTGCTGGGTGTTGGCACCGCCGGGGGTGGCTACAACCAGGATATCCACGGCATCGGCCAGGTGTTGCGGGCTGTCGTACCAGGTGTAGGGCACATCTTGGCGGGGCGTGCGGCTGTGGTAGCTGATGGGCATGTCAAAACCGAGGTGAGCGCGTTTGGCGATGGCAAGGCCTACCGCGCCGAGGCCGAGAATGCCCAGGCGCTTGCCGCTGACCGAGGGGCTGATCACCCGGTTCCACTCGCCGCGTCGGGTGCTGGCATCGGCGCGGGGGATGTTGCGCAGCAGGGCCAACAGCAGGGCCAGGGTGTGGTCGGCAACGGCGGCGGCATTGGCGCCAGCGCCGTTGGTGACGGTGATGCCGCGGGCGGCGGCAGCGGCCAGGTCGACTTGCTCGTAGCCCGCGCCGATTACGCAGATGATTTGCAGGTTGGGCAATGCGTCGATTTCGGCGGCGGACAGGCCCAGCGGGCCGCGGGTGAGCACGGCGTCGATTTCATTAGCATGGCGCTGGATGGCAGCGGCACGCTGTTGCGGTGAGGGGGCGCGAATCAGGCGGTAACCAGCCTGCTCCAGCAACGGCAGGTACTCGTCGACGGTTTCCACCAGTACCAGGACTGTTCTGCGCATGCCACCTCCGGTCAATTCGAAGGGTCATTATGCGGAATGAGCAACCAATACAGTCAATAGAAATAACAAGGCAAAACTGTACTGTACCGCCCAACCCACAAGCGCCGCGTCGCGTCGCGCCGCGCCGCTCTTGATCTTGATCTTGATCTTGATCTTGATCTTGATCTTCGCGACTTCAGGAGGCCGAGCGGAGGGATTGCGGAGGGAGGTGACGGGCATGGATGCCCGTCAAGCGCTGAGGCCCCATGGATGGGGCCTGCAGCGCGTACTCCCGGGAGCAAGCCCGTAGCGAGGGAACCCCGGAGCGCAGCGTAGGGGCCGGATGATGGGAGCGCAGCGTTTTTTGGTTACTTTTTGTCGCGTTTGACAAAAAGTGACTCGCCGTAAGGGCGAAAAGGTGAGTCAGCGTCGCCATCGCAAATGGACTGTTCGCTGATTCAAAACAGCCGAATCTTGCTTCTTGTTTCTTGTTTCTTGTTTCTTGTTTCTTGTTTCTTGCTTCTTGGATGTGGGCATTCACATCGAGTAGGTATTCATTCACGCAGGTGGCGCTCAGTCACCTTTCCGCCCTTACGGCGGGTCACTTTTTGGCAAACGCCCCAAAAAGTAACCAAAAAAGGCTGGCTCCCGTCATCCGGCCCCTGCGCTTCGCTCCGGGGTCCCCTCGCTACGGGCTTGCTCCCGGGAGTACGCGCTGCAGGCCCCATCCATGGGGCCTCAGCGCTTGACGGGCATCCATGCCCGTCACCTCCCTCCGCAATCCCTTCGCTCGGCCTCCTGAAGTCGCAATTTGCGGCGCCTGGACTATCGCGCGCTTAGAAGCAAAAGCAAAAAGCAAAAGCAACAGCAACAGCAACAGCAACTTCAACGGCGAGATTGGTGTTACTGGGCGAATGCCCGACCCAGCCCACCTGGAACACCACTGCTATCCGTTTCCTGCCACGGCCCATTCGGGCTCAACGACCAGCTCCAGCCGTTATCAAACCGGTAATAAGTACGCTGCCGGTAGAAGGTATTGGGCTGTTTCTCCAATACGTATACACCCAGTTTCGGGTCCCAATGGCTCGCCCCGCCAGGCGGTGGCGCAAAGCTGGCCGAGGTACGCGGCATCGGTTTGGGAATCGCCGCCGGCTTGCCCGGCTGGGTCGATGGCTGCCCACCCGGCAATGGCTTGACCACCGGCCCCTGCGGCGGCACACGCTCGATCGGTGGTTCAGGCTGCTCATACGGCTGGTGCACCGTACACGCAGACAAACCCAGGGCCAGGGTAATCAGGGTCAGGCGGACGGTGCTGTGCATGGCATTGTTCTCTTACTGGTCGGGGCTGTCGATGGTCAGGCGCTGGGTAGCCTGGGTGGCGGTGGGCAGTGGCGCCCCCTGGCCAATCCATTCGCCGTGGGTAGGCTGGCCAGCGCGCGATACACGTGCAACCAGTTGGACTTCGGCAAATTGCGACAGTTTCATCTGCGGCATCATGGCGTCAGCGTCCGACAACTCCACCTCGATCGGCAACTGCGCCACCGTCACCCGCTTGGCCGCCAACGGCATGGGCGGGCCATTGCTGGCACGGGCAAAGATGAACACGGTGTCCTGCGGCTTGACCTCGTCCTTCAACGCCGCCGCCAGTTCCACCCGCACCTTCAGCCGCGCCGCCACAGGTGCGGGCGCAGCTTCTGCCACACCACCCCCCAGGCGCTCGGCGGCGCGGTCGATACCACCCTGCAGGGCAGCACGCGATGCGTCACCTTCCGGCAACTGCGCCAGCAGGCGCTTCCAGTAGTCGATGGCTTCCTGATAACGCTCGCCTTCAAAGGCAGCAATGCCACGCAGGCCCAGGCTGGTCACTTCGTTGGGGTCGGCTTTCAGGGCTTCGTCAGTCAGCGCCTGCACCTGCGGGCTCCACTGTTTGTTTGCGGCAAAGTACAGGGCCTGGGCCCATTGCCCCAGCAGCTCGGGCTGGCGCCCAGCCAGGGTCACGGCACGCTCGAAGGTACGTGCCGCATCAGCCGGGCGCTGTTCGGCCATGTAGGCCCGGCCCAGGAAGTACATGGCCTCGGCCGAATCCGGCTGGGCCTGCACCACACGCTCCAGGCGCGCGGTCATTTCTTCCATCGACTTGGGCGCCTCGGCAAACTCCTGGGTCAACGCCACCTTGTCTGCCGCACCAAAATGCAGGTACAGCCCCAAGGCCATCAACGGTACCAGCACCGCCGCCAGCAATGGCAGGGCCTTGCCAAGATGGCCCTGGCGCAAGGGTTCGGCACCTTCGGTATCGGCCAGCAGCTCGCGGGCAGCTTCATCGCGGCCCTTGGCCATCTGCGCGTCATCCAGCACACCAGCGGCCTGCTGGCCAGCCAGTTCGGCAATGCGCTCCTGGTACAGGGCAACGTTAAGCGCGGTCCGGTCTTCTTCCTGCTGACGGCGGCGGCCACGCAGGATCGGGACCAGCAAAAAGCTGAGGGCAGCGAGCAGCAGCAGGCCCGCACTAAGCCAGAATTCAATCATGGGTCTGTTCTTTTTCCAGCAGTTTGGCGAGACGCTCGCGTTCTTCGGCAGACAATTCATTAGCGCCCGGCACAGCCGTGCCGCGGCGTCGGCGCACGATCACCGCCAGCACCACGAAACCACCCGCCAGCAGGATGCCCGGGCCGAACCACAACAGCCAGGTGCGCCCGCTGAGCGCTGGCTTGTAGCGCACGAAATCGCCATACCGGTCGACCATGAAATCGACGATCTGCTGGTTGCTCTTGCCCTCGCCCAGCATGCGGAAAATCTCCCGACGCAAGTCGGCGGCAATCGGCGCGTTGGAGTCGGCGATGTCCTGGTTCTGGCACTTGGGGCAGCGCAGTTCCTTGGTCAGTTGCTGGTAACGCTCACGCTCGGCGTCGTCGCGGAACTGGTAGGTGTCGATGGCCGCCTTGGCCACGCCGGCCAGGCTCATGCCCAGCACGGCGGCTGCCAGCCAGCGCTTCATGGCTTGGCCTCGTCGACCAGGCCCTGGTACAGCGGCGCCAGCTGCTCACGCCATACGGTGGCGTCGACAATGCCCACGTGCTTGTAGCGGATGATGCCCTTGGCGTCGATCAGGAAGGTTTCCGGCGCGCCATACACGCCCAGGTCCAGGCCCAGGTTGCCCTGCTCGTCACGAATGTCCAGCTGGTAGGGGTTGTGGAACTCGGCCAGCCACTTCTGCGCAGCAGCGTTGTCATCCTTGTAGTTGACCCCATGGATCACCACCCCCTGCTGGGCCAGTTGGTTCAGGTAAGGGTGCTCGACCTTGCACGACGGGCACCAGGTGGCCCACACGTTGACCAGCGCCGGGCGGCCCTGCAAGTCGGCCTGGGTCAGGGTACGGTCGCCCTGGGTCGAGGCCAGGGAAAACACCGGGAAGGGTTTGCCGATCATTGCCGAGGGCAGCTCGTCGGGCTTGAGGAACAGCCCCTTGTAGAGGAACACCGCCACCAGCAGGAACACTGCCAGGGGGACTACCATGATCCAACGCTTCATGCAGCTGCTCCAGACACGCCCAGGGCCTCACGCACCCGGGTCTTGACCTTGACGCGGTAGCGCCGGTCGAGGGCCGCCAGCAACCCGCCCAGGCCGGTCAGCAGACCGCCCAGCCAGATCCAGCGGACATAAGGCTTGATGTGCACGCGCACCGCCCATGCGCCATTCTCCAGCGGCTCACCAAGGGCCACGTAGAGGTCGCGGGTAAAGCCGGCGTCGATGCCGGCTTCGGTCATCATCGACTGCTGCACGGTGTACAGGCGCTTTTCCGGGTGCAGCGTGGTCACTTCACGGCCATCGCGGCTGACCACCACGGTGCCCTTGTCGGAGATGAAATTCGGCCCTTCAAAGTGTTTGGCGCCCTGGAACAGGAAGTGGTAACCGCCCAGTTCCACGCTTTCGCCCGGGGCCATGCGCAAGTCGCGTTCGGCGCTGTTGTTGCTCGACAGCACCACGCCCAACGCACACACCGCCAGCCCGAGGTGCGCCAACTGCATGCCCCAGTAGCTGCGGCCCAGGCCCGGCAGGCCCTTGACCAGGCCTTTGTGACGGGTCTTGTCGAGGATGTCGCGCAGCCCGGCGAGCACCACCCAGGCGGCCAGGGCGAAGGCGGTCAGGGTCGGCCAGTCGAAGTCGTCGACGATAAAGCCGGCCAGCGGCGCGAGGATGGCGCTGCCGATCAGCACCGGAGTCATCATGCTGAGCAGCCACCTGCCCGGAGTGTCCTTCCAGCGCACCACCACACCAATGCTCAGCACCACCATCAGCAGCGCCATCAACGGCAGGAACAACGCATCGAAGTACGGTGGCCCGACCGACAGCTTGGCCCCGGTCAGCGCGTCGAGTACCAGCGGGTAAAGCGTGCCGAGCAGAATCATCGAGGCCGCCACCACCAGCACCAGGTTGTTGGCCAGCAGCAGCGTCTCACGCGACCACAGGGCGAAGCCGACCTGGCTCTTGACCACCGGCGCACGCAGGGCGAACAGGGTGAGCGAGCCACCGACCACGAACAGCAGGAAGATCAGGATGAAGATGCCCCGCGACGGGTCGGCGGCAAACGCGTGAACCGACGTCAGCACGCCGGAGCGCACCAGGAAGGTACCCAGCAGGCTCAGCGAGAACGCGGCAATCGCCAGCAGCACGGTCCAGCTTTTGAACACGCCACGCTTCTCGGTCACCGCCAGCGAGTGGATCAGCGCCGTGCCCACCAGCCAGGGCATGAACGAGGCGTTTTCCACCGGGTCCCAGAACCACCAGCCGCCCCAGCCCAGTTCGTAGTAGGCCCACCACGAGCCCAGGGTGATGCCCACGCCAAGGAAGGCCCAGGCAACGATGGTCCACGGCCGCGACCAGCGCGCCCAGGCGGCATCCAGGCGGCCGCCGAGCAAGGCGGCGATAGCAAAGGCGAAGGCCACCGAGAAGCCCACGTAGCCCATGTACAGCATCGGCGGGTGCACGATCAGGCCAAAGTCCTGCAACAGCGGGTTGAGGTCACGGCCATCGGTGGGCACCTGCGGCAACAGGCGCTGGAACGGGTTGGAGGTAATGATCAGGAAGCTCAGGAAGCCCACGCTGATCATGCCCATCACTGCCAGCACACGGGCCAGCATCACCTGCGGCAGTTGGCGCGAAAACACCGACACGGCGAAAGTCCAGCCACCCAATATCAGTGCCCACAGCAGCAACGAGCCTTCGTGGGCACCCCAAACGGCGCTGAACTTGTAGTACCAGGGCAAGGCGCTGTTGGAGTTGCTGGCCACGTAGGCGACCGAGAAATTGTCGGTCATGAAAGCATGCGTCAGGCAGGCAAAGGCAAAGGCCAGGAAGGCAAACTGCCCCCAGGCTGCCGGCCGTGCCAGGCTCATCCACAGGCTGTCGCCACGCCAGGCGCCGAGCAGCGGCACACTGGCCTGCACGGCGGCAAAGCAGATGGCCAGGATCATCGCCAGCTGGCCCAGTTCAGGAATTACCAGCGCCGCATTCATGGCCTGACCTCCCCACCCGTGGCGGCCTGGCCGCTTTCCTTGAGGGCCTTGGTGACTTCGGGCGGCATGTACTTCTCGTCGTGCTTGGCCAGTACTTCATCAGCCACCACCACGCCCTCGGCGTTCACCTTGCCCAGGGCGACGATGCCCTGCCCTTCGCGGAACAGGTCGGGCAGGATGCCACGGTAGGTGATCGGCACCGACTTGTTGAAATCGGTGACCACAAAGCGCACATCCAGCGAGTCGGACGAGCGCTGCACCGAGCCCTTCTCGACCATGCCGCCGGCGCGGATGCGGGTATCCAGCGGCGCTTCGCCGTTGGCGATCTGGGTGGGCGTGTAGAACAGGTTGATGTTCTGCTGCAATGCGCTCAAGGCAAAGCCGACGGCAACCCCGACGCCGACCAGCAGGCCGACGATGAGCAACAGGCGTTTCTTGCGCTGCGGATTCACTGGTTGTTCTCCCGGCGCAAACGGCGCGCCTCTTCTTGCAGGTAGCGACGGCGGGCCAGCAGCGGCGCGGCAACATTCAGCGCCAGCACGGCCAGGCAGATGCCGTAGGCCGACCACACGTACAGGCCATGGTGGCCCATGGCGAGAAAGTCACCGAAGGTGGCAAAGCTCATTGTGCGGCCCTCCGCCCCAGGCTGTTCAACACTTCGTCCTTGACCCAACTCGCGCGCGCCTCGCGCTTGAGCACTTCAAGGCGCATGCGCAACAGCAGCACGGCACCGAAGAAGCAGTAGAAACCCAGCGCCGTACACAGCAACGGCAGCCACATTTCGGCCGGCATCGCCGGTTTTTCGGTCAGGGTGAAGGTGGCGCCCTGGTGCAGGGTGTTCCACCACTCCACCGAGTACTTGATGATCGGAATGTTCACCACGCCGACAATCGCCAGCACCGCGCAGGCCTTGGCTGCGCTGTCACGATTACTGATTGCCTGGCCCAGCGCAATGATGCCGAAGTACAGGAACAGCAGGATCAGCATGGACGTAAGGCGGGCATCCCACACCCACCAGCTGCCCCAGGTAGGCTTGCCCCAGATGGCCCCGGTGACCAGCGCCACGGCGGTCATCCAGGCGCCGATGGGCGCGGCGCATTGCAGGGCGACGTCGGCAATTTTCATCTTCCACACCAGCCCCACCACCCCGGCCACGGCCAGCAGCACGTAGCAGGACTGCGCCAGCATCGCCGCCGGCACATGGATGTAGATGATGCGGAAGCTGTTGCCTTGCTGGTAGTCCTGGGGGGCGAAGGCCAGGCCCCAGGTAATGCCGACCAGCAGCAGGAGCGCCGCAGCGCCGGCCAGCCATGGCAGCATGCGGCCGCTGATGGCATAGAACCATTTGGGGGAGCCCAGTTTGTGGAACCACGTCCAGCTTATTTTCATCAGGGTGCATCCAGGGTATTTGCCGGGCTTGAGAGCCCGGGACTCGTTATTCGCCGACGCTGATCTTCAGGCCGGCGGCTATCGCAAAAGGTGCCAGGGTCACGGCCAGGGCCGTGAGGCTGGCGAGCCAGAGCAGGTGGCCGGTTGCCGGCATATTTTGCAACGCCGCTTGCAACGCACCACTGCCCAGGATCAATACAGGGATATACAACGGCAGAATCAGCAACGCCAGTAACAAACCACCGCGCTTCAGACCGACTGTCAGCGCCGCGCCCACCGCGCCCAGCAGGCTCAATACCGGCGTGCCCAGCAACAGCGAGCCGAGCAGCACCGGCAGGCAATGGCCCGGTAGCCCCAGCATCAGCGCCAGCAGCGGCGCCAACAATACCAGCGCCAGCCCGGAAAAGGTCCAGTGCGCCAGCACCTTGGCCAGCACCAGCAACGCCAGCGGGTGCGGTGACAGCACCCATTGCTCCAGCGAGCCGTCCTCGAAATCGCTGCGGAACAGGCCGTCCAGCGACAACAATACCGCCAGCAATGCCGCGACCCAGACCAGGCCCGGTGACAAGGTTTGCAACAATTGGCTTTCCGGGCCAACCGCCAAGGGAAACAACGCCACCACGATGGCAAAGAACACCAACGGGTTGGCAAGCTCGGCCGGGCGACGGAACAGCAGGCGCGCTTCGCGGCGCAACAACAGGATGAATACGCTCATGCCGCCCATTGCCCCAGGTTCAGTTCACGGTAACCGGAGGGCTTGCGTTCCAGCGTGTGGTGGGTGGTCAGCACCACCGTGCCGCCCCGCTCGCAGTGGGCTGCCAGGTGCGCTTCCAGTTGGGCGACGCCTTGCTTGTCCAACGCGGTGAACGGTTCGTCCAGAATCCACAACGGCGGGCAGGCCAGGTGCAGCCGCGCCAACGCCACGCGGCGTTGCTGGCCGGCAGACAGGGTATGGCAGGGTACGTCTTCGAAACCGCGCAGGCCAACGGCCGCCAGCGCCGCCCAGATCGCCTCGCGGCTGGCGGGTTGGTGCAGGGCGCACAGCCAGGTGAGGTTTTCTTCGGCGGTAAGCAGGTCCTTGATGCCGGCGGCATGGCCGATCCACAGCAGGATGCTGGCCAGGGCATGGCGCTGCTCGGCCAGCGGTTTGCCACCCAGCAGGATCTGCCCGGCGGTCGGCTGCATCAAGCCGGCCAGCAACCGCAGCAGGCTTGTCTTGCCGCTGCCGTTGGGGCCGCTGATCTGCAGCATGTCGCCGGCGCCCAGTTCGAAATCGAGCTGCTCGAACAACAGGCGCCAGTCGCGCTCGCAGGCCAGGCCCGCGGCTTGGAGGTGAAGGGTCACGGTTTCGCCTTATCTTTGTAGGGCTTGAGATGGTGTTGCCTGCTTCGCGGGCTCGCCCGCTCCCACAGGTACGGCGCAAGGCTTGAAGCTGCGCAGAATCCTGTGGGAGCGGGCGAGCCCGCGAAACAGGCAACACCGATCTCAAGCCCTTGTGTCTCAAGTCGCCCCCAGCGCTGCCGTTATACTGGCAACGACGGGCGGTCGGCATTATTACACGCGCCACCGCGCTGCCAAGAGGCCGGGCCCCACAGGTTGTATACAATCATGACTGAAATCAATAGTCTCGGCACACAAACCGCGATCAACACCCAAGCCATGAAGGCGGGCATGACCGGCGAACTGCTGCGCCTGACGCAACCGCAGCCCGGCTTGATGGCACCCGGCGAGACCGCGCAGGCCGAGGTGGTTTCATTGCGCCAGGTCGGCAGCGACTTCCAGCTCGTGCTGCGGCTGATGCAGGCCAACGGCATCCAGACCCAACTGCAAGCCAGCGCCAGCCAGCCCCTGCCCCAAGGTAGCCAGGTCACCGTCAGCCAGACCGAAAGCAACCGCCTGGCGGTCATGCTGCAACAGGCCAGCACCAGCCAGCTCGCCACACTCACCCGCCTGGACACCAGCAAGGTGCCGGTCGGTACCCTGCTGCAAGGCAAGGTCATCACCAACCAGCTCTTGCCCCAGCCTTCCGGCCAACCGGGCGTGTACCGGGCGCTGGTCAGCCTGCTCAACAGCGCCCAGGCTGGCGCCACCCTGACGGTGGACAGCCCGCGGCCACTGGCCATTGGCAGCCTGCTCAGTGCCTTGGTGCAGGGCGACCAGTCACTGCGCTTCGTGCCAATGAGCGGCAGGCAGGACCAACTGAACATTGCCCAGCAACTGCTGACCCAGCAAAACCGCCAGGCCTCACTGCCCGGCGTGCTCAACGCCCTGCAACAGCTGACTCGCGACCCCGGGGTGGATGGTGACCTGCGCGCCAGCGCCGAACGCCTGCTGAGCGGCCTGCCGGACGCCCGTCAGCTGGGCGACGCCAAGTCGGTGGCCCAGGCACTGAACAACAGCGGGGCCTTCCTTGAAGCAAAACTGCTGGGCGGCTTCCCCGCCAGCGTCGCCACCGACCTGAAGGCACACCTGCTACGCCTGATCAGCCAAGCCCCGGCCCCCACACCCGGCACGGCCAACCTGGCACCCGCCAGCCTGGCCGTGACCATGCCGGCGCTGGCGCGCAGCGCCCTGGGCATGCTCGAGCGGGTCAGCCCCAAGCCGCAACCGGGGGCATTCCCGCTGCCTTCGCGCCTGCTCAAGGAGATCGAAGACGAAGGCGACTTGCAGCAGCTGCTGCGCCTGGCCGCCGCAGCCGTTTCACGCCTGCAGAGCCACGCAATGAGTAGCCTGCAACAGAGCGGCAACCTGGAAAACGGTAACCTGCAAACCACCTGGCAAACCGAAGTGCCTATCCGCCACGGCCAGGATTTCATCCCGCTGCAGGTCAAGCTGCAACGCGAAGAAACCCCACAACAGCAAGCCGACCGCCAGCATGAAGCACAGGACCCGCTGCAAGCCCTGTGGCGTATCGAACTGGCCTTCGACCTATCACCGCTCGGCCCACTGCAAGTACAGGCACAATTCAGCCAAGGCCGCCTGAGCGGCCAGCTATGGGCAGAACGCGAACAAACCGCAAGGCTGATCGACACCCAGCTCGGCGCCCTGCGCCAGCGCCTGCTGGACCGTGGCCTGGATGTTGGCGACCTGGAGTGCCACCCGGGCACACCCCCTCAAGGCCCGCGCACGCGGGTAGAACAACGCTGGGTAGACGAAAACGCATGACGCACACACCTCCCCGCCAGGCCATTGCCCTGACCTACGATGGCCAGCAAGCTCCAACCCTCAGCGCCAAGGGCGACGATGCGTTGGCCGAAGCCATCCTGGCCCTGGCCCGTGAGCACGAAGTGCCCATCTACGAGAACGCCGAACTGGTGCGCCTGCTGGCACGCCTGGAACTGGGCGAACAGATTCCCGAAGCGCTGTACCTGACCATCGCCGAGATCATCGCGTTTGCATGGCAGTTGCGTGGCAAAGTCCCGCCGGGTTTCAACGACTTTGCTGAACAACCGCGTGATGTAACGCCAGAGCTGCTGGGCCTGCCGCCAAGGTAGTAACCCTGTACGACAGCTCAAGCACTCTAGCCCGCTACCGTAGTGTCTCGTTTCTCCGGACAGGTAGATTCCAATGGCCTCCACTTTCGTAAACAACGCAGGCGTGAAGTACATCCGCCACCACCTGCAGCAAATCCCACGGCCTGATCGGCAGGCGGCTTGCGCTATTGGTAAATGGTTGCTGAGTCAAAACCACGACGTCGACCCCGACCAGGTCGACGTCGTCACATTGCATTACATGTATGACAAGATGGCCGTCCAACAGCGCGTGTCGCTCACACAGGCGGTACTTTCAAACTGGCAAGGCGAGTCCGAAAGTTGGATAACCGAAATGTTCACCGGGCACTGGGCAGGCACTTTGCCAAGCGACAAAACGCTCGTCGATCGTCTGCCATCCATAAGCGCCGTGGACGACGCCATCAGTTACAACGTGTTCAACGGACTGTTCCGCAGGACCACCCCGCCGCGCTACGACAGCACCACTCACCTGTCGATCGATGTCGAGGCAATGCAGCGCTTCATTTCGGACCTGGACTTTCACAAGCACTTCGTCACCTCGCTCGACGATTACTGGCAAAAGACCAAGGACACGCATCCACAGTCTTTGCGAATAAGCTTCATCGCCGCCTGCAACAAACAGGTCGAGGAAGGCTCGTTGAGCGATGCCGGCCGCCAACTGGCCTGGCAAGCGGCGGGGCTCATGCCAAAAAGCCATGGGCTGGAAGTCAGGCCCCTGAACGTGTATGGCTACACCGCCACCAATCTCATCTACATTGCTGACGAGGCTCAGCAGCAGATACTGCTGTACCTGCCTGGCAACTCATCACCCTTCCATGAATTCGATGCCATGAATCTCATGAAAGACTGGTTTGCAGAACAATGCCGCGACACTGAAAAACGCCAGCAGCTGCGCCAATACTTCAAAGTGGCCGACACCCCCGATGGCCTGGATTTCAGTGGCCTGGATAACGCACTGGACGGCCTCGGCACCTATCCGAAATTTCACACTCGCTCGCCCAACCGCTCAGGCTTCACCGTTGATGGCCCATGGCCCCCCAGGGAATACGTCAACTACAAACCCGAAAAGTACAGCCATGCGCTTGAAGGTGACCTGTTCGAAGCCATCACCCAGCGACAGCGCGATGAAAGCTATGCCGCCGCCGAGTTCATGATCACTACAAACGCGCAAGTGGCCAAGGCACGCTGGCGTGGCTACCTGGTGACCTCGCTCAACCTGCTGGCGCCGCTGGCCATCGTGGTGCCCGAGCTCATACCGCTGCTGGCCATTGGCGGGCTAGCGCAGTTCGGCCTTGGGCTCGATCAGGCGATCAACGGCAAGACAGCCGAGGAGCAGGACGCCGGCGCGGGCAACATTGCCTTCGGCCTGCTCAATGCCGCGCCCCTGGCCTTGGCGCCAGCAACGCGCCTGCGAATGCTGTTCCCCGGCAAAAGCCCGCGTTTCGTCATACCCACGCGCCTGAACGAACAGTGGGGCTACCCGCTGAGCCCCAACAGCCCTCCCCGGCTGCCTGAAGAGATAGTGGCAGAGTTCTTCGTGCCAGCCGAGCGGCCCGTGGAGGAAACGCGCATAGCCAGAGGTCCGTTGAACCGCGCAACGGGTACCAACCCGCTGTTGGCGGTCAAGGACGGCAACGAAGTCGAAGTACTCTACGACACTGAGAACGATGCCTTCATCCTCAAAGAGGACGCCAATGAAGTACTGCCCAACTACTATCAGGTAACCGCGGGCACTCGCGACCTGTACGCGGTCAACCCGGCCACGCGTGGAGCCAGCAATGCAATGCGCATGTACACGCTGCGTAATCTGGATGTCGACCTGCAACTGCCACTAAGCGTACCGTTGGTCGACAGTTCGCAAATAACACCGCTGCCGAAAAAGATCCTCAGCATCTGGGTTGGTAACAAAAGCATCCCGGATGAGCTGGTGGAGAACATCGCCAACAACGCCAAACGCCTTGAGGGTACGGGCTTTACCTATGAATTCTACCTGTCGAAGGCCAACCCCAAAGCGTTCATGAAGAACCGGGCGAAGCTGACTGCGGCATCGAACATTCGGGTCAAAACCCTGGAGGAGCAGTCCTTCTACGCTGACTTCCAGCGAACGGAGGCTTACCAGCAGTACCGGCAGGCGCTGGACAGCAACGGGGCAAACTTCGCGTCTGCATCAGATGTGCTGCGCTACCCGCTACTCGATGCGCAGGGTGGTATCTACATGGACGTCGACGGCACGCTGCGCAGCTTCGAAGACAACCCCGACAATTTCACCATGATCTATTCGGTAGCCTTGAAGACCACGCCCGATGGCCTGGTCCTCGGCAGCCCGGCTAACAACGAACTGCTGGGCATGCATTGTGACTACAACAGCAACATGATCGGCAGCCATGCCAACAACCCGACCCTGCGCGCGATTTCTGCAGAGATGAACGCACGCTTTCGCAGCAATCCGTCGTTCTACGACATCAGGCCGCTGGAAGGCACCCACGGTTACGAAGCCTACGCCCGGGAACTGAGCAGGATGACCGGGCCGGGCCTGCTCAATGACATGGTTGCCCGGCACCTGCCCAGGCTGCAGTTCCTGCGGCAACTGAGCAAGCTGGAGTCAATCCCGGAAACCGGTTATCGCTCCCTCACAGCAAACCTGGCCATACCTGTCTCCCAGGCGCGCAACATCGACCAGGCGCTGGGTAGCGTAGTGAATATCGGTAACTACCACTCGTGGGGCAAGCCCTGAAACAAACCGGGCGACTTGCGTCGCCCGTTTCATCAACCGCTGCGGTGCAGCTTGCTCATCAACTCCGCCTCGGCCTGGGTCAGGCCGCAGCTTTCGGTCAATTCGGCCACACTGGCCCCCATGCCTACCAGCTTGGCCGCCTGGCTGAAGGTCACGTTGTTGGGGTCACGTTGCTCCAGCTGCTGGATCTTGTCCGGCAGCGGCGTCACCACCAGGCTCAGTTCGTGCAGGGCCTCGCCCATGCGCACGGTGCCGTTCTGGTAGTCGTCCAGGCGCTTGGCCAGGTCCTTGATACGCTGGTCACGCAGGGCATCGCCTTCGGCCTGCTGGGCGGCCAGCTCGCGCTGGCGTTTGCTGTAGTTGAGAAAGAACCACAGGCTCAGCGCCCACACCAGCGCCAGGAAGATGACAGCAACCTGTAGGATCAACTCAGATATTCTCCAGCTCGGACCACTCTTCCTCGGTCATCATCTTGTCCAGCTCGACCAGGATCAGCAGTTCGCCATTCTTGTTGCACACGCCCTGGATGAACTTGGCCGACTCTTCGTTGCCCACGTTCGGCGCGGTTTCGATTTCCGACTGGCGCAGGTACACCACCTCGGCCACGCTATCGACCAGGATGCCAACCACTTGCTTGTCGGCCTCGATGATGACGATACGGGTGTTGTCGGTGACTTCGGTCGGCATCAGGCCAAAGCGCTGGCGGGTGTCGATCACCGTCACCACGTTGCCGCGCAGGTTGATGATGCCCAGCACGTAGCTTGGCGCACCCGGCACCGGGGCAATCTCGGTGTAGCGCAGCACTTCCTGCACCTGCATTACGTTGATGCCGTAGGACTCGTTGTCCAGACGGAAGGTAACCCACTGCAGGATCGGATCTTCGGAACCTTGTGCAGACGACTTTTTCATTCCCCTACCCTCAAAATCCGCCAATGGCGGTGTGTTCGGTGTCATTTCTGTTTGGCATGCATCTGCTTGACCGCGCCGCTGGCGATCAGCTCGGCCAGTGCGGCGACGTCGAGCAGTGCACACATGTGTTCAATTACCGTACCGGCCAGCCACGGGCGCTGGCCGCGCTGGCTGCGCCATTTGATTTCAGACGGGTCCAGGCGCAGCGAACGGCTGACCTGATGCACGGCCAGCCCCCATTCGTAGCCCTGCACGGATATCACGTAGTTCAAGCCCTGGCGAAAATCATCGCGGTAGCGGTCGGGCATTACCCAGCGCGCCGTGTCCAGCACCTTGAGGTTACCGGCCTGGCAGGTGAGGATGCCGAGAAACCAGTCGGGCTGGCCGAACAGCGGCGTCAGCTCCTGACCGGCCAGGGTGTAGATCGAACCCAGGCACACCAATGGCACCGCCAGGGTCAAGCCGGCGACGTCGAACAGCAGGCATTCGAACGGCTCGGCGGCCCACACCGGGCGCCCGTCAACGGTGGCCGGGGGTACCGGCAGGTTGGGTGCCGGCAGGTGCACATCAACCAGCGGTACTGCGGGCTCCACGGTTTGTTCTTCGACCAGCACCGGAATGGCGGCTTCGGCCACCACCTGCTGCTCGACCACCGCGACCACTGGCGCTTCCACTGGCAAGACGCTGGGCAGCACGGCCAGCCGGGGTTCTGCAAACGGCCGCGGCGCCGGGCTGGCAACGGTTTCGGCTGCTACCGCCCTGGCCGACTGGCCGGCATCACGCGCCTGCTCTTCACGCACCGCCTCGGCGAACTCATCGGCCGCTGCCGGTGCTTCAAACAGTTCTTCGGCCTCCGTAGCCTCCTGCAGCAGGCCGTCGAGGTACGATTGCAGGGCCAGCTGCGGCCGGGTGCCGGTTTTCTGGATCTGGGTCATCAGGCCACCTGCACTGCGGTCTTGTAGGTCAGCAGGTGCTTGAGCAGCGCCCGGTAGGCAATCAGCCCGCGGCTCTTGCTGTCGAACTGCGAAGGCGTGACGCCCTTGCGGCTGGCATCGCGCAGGCGCGTGTCGACCGGGATGTAGCCTTGCCACACCTGCTGGCCATAGCTGTCACGCAACTGCTTGAGCGTGCCCAGCGAGGCCTGGGTACGGCGGTCGAACAGGGTGGGCACGATCTGGTACGGCAGCGCCTGCTTGCGCGAGCGGTTGACCATGGCCAAGGTACCGACCATGCGCTCCAGGCCCTTCACCGCCAGGAATTCTGTTTGCACCGGGATCACCAGCTGTTGGCTGGCCGCCAGGGCGTTGACCATCAGCACACCCAGCAAGGGCGGGCTGTCGATCAGGGCAAAGTCGAAATCCTGCCACAGCTGCGCCAAGCTCTTGGCGATCACCAGGCCCAGGCCATTCTGCCCCGGCGACTGGCGCTCCAGCACCGCCAGCGCGGTACTCGACGGCAACAGCGAAATACGCTCGTCACTGGTGGGTAGCAGCAACTGCCCGGGCAGGCCCTCGGGCACTACACCCTTGTTCAGGAACAGGTCGTAGCAGCTGTGCTCCAGGGCATCGGGATTGTGCCCGAAATAGCTGGTCATCGAACCGTGCGGGTCGAGGTCGACGACGACCACGCGCTTGCCGGCCTCGGCCAGCAGGCCAGCCAGGGCAATGGTTGTGGTGGTCTTGCCGACGCCACCTTTTTGATTGGCTACTGCCCAGACTCTCATCAAGCAAACTCTATCTATTGATCTGAAAGCTTGCACGGTCCCTGTGGGAGCGGGCATGCCCGCGAACACCGGCGAAGCCGGTGCCATTCACCGCGTCGCTTGCTTCGCGGGCGCGCCCGCTCCCACAGGGGACGGCGTCACATTCAAAATTGTGCTTGTGTCAGTGCCGGAGAATTGACGAATCACTGCCCCGCCACCGTTGCTGGCGTTGCCGGTGCACTTTGTGTGCCAGCCCGCCGTAATGCGGCATCCGGGGTGGCATTGGCGCTGCCCGAGCCGGTCAGGCTGCGGCGCACTTCCAGGTTACGGGAAATCACCAACACCACCCGGCGGTTGCGCGCACGGCCGTCGGCAGTGTCGTTGCTGGCCACTGGCTGATACTCGCCGTAACCCACGGACGCCATGCGTGCCGGGTTTACCCCTTCCATGGCCAGCAGGCGCACGATGCTCGCCGCCCGCGCCGATGACAGCTCCCAGTTGGTGGGGTACTGCGCCGTACGGATCGGCAGGTTGTCAGTAAAGCCCTCGACATGCACCGGGTTGGCGAACGGCTTGAGGATATTCGCCACCTTCTCGATGATGGAAAACGCCTTGTCGCTGGGCATGGCATCACCACTGCCGAACAACAGCGACGAGTTCAGCTCGATCTCGATCCACAGCTCGTTGCCGCGCACGGTCATCTGGTTGCTGTTGATCAGGTCGCCAAAGGCATCGCGCACGTCATCGCTGATGGTTTTCAGCGGGTCGACGTTGGTTGCGGCCAGGCCGGCTTCGGTCTGCTCACTGTCTTTCACCAACGGTTCTGCCGGGCGCACGCTCAAGGGCTGCTCATCACCGATGGGAATCGGCTTCATGCTGCGCTCAGGGTCGTTGAACACCCCGAGCAAGGCCTGGGAAATGACCTTGTACTTGCCCTCGTTGATCGAGGAAATCGAGTACATCACCACGAAAAAGGCGAACAGCAAGGTAATGAAGTCGGCGTACGACACCAGCCAGCGTTCGTGGTTTTCGTGTTCCTCGGTATGGCGACGGCGACGCATGGGTTACTCCATGAAGCCTTGCAGCTTCAGCTCGATCGAGCGCGGGTTTTCACCCTCGGCAATCGACAGCAGGCCTTCGAGCAGCATTTCGCGGTAGCGCGACTGGCGCATGACAATGGCCTTGAGCTTGTTGGCGACCGGTAGCAGGATCAGGTTGGCGCTGGCCACGCCGTAGATGGTGGCAACGAAGGCCACGGCAATACCGGTGCCCAGCTGCGACGGGTCAGCAAGGTTGCCCATCACGTGGATCAGGCCCATTACGGCACCGATGATGCCGATGGTCGGCGCGTAGCCGCCCATGCTTTCGAACACCTTGGCGGCCTGGATGTCGCGGCTTTCCTGGGTCAGGAAGTCCACTTCCAGGATACTGCGAATGGCTTCCGGCTCGGCGCCGTCCACCAGCAGTTGCAGGCCCTTGCGCGCATACGGGTCGGGCTCGGTATCGGCCACCCCTTCCAGGCCCAGCAGGCCCTCCTTGCGTGCGGTCAGGCTCCAGTTCACCACGCGGTCGATACCACCGGCCAGGTCCACCCGTGGCGGGAACAGGATCCAGCGCAGAATCTGCAAGGCCCGCTTGAACGCCGACAGCGGCGACTGCAACAACGCCGCTGCCAGGGTCCCGCCCAGCACGATCAGCGCCGCCGGGCCGTTGACCAGCGCGCCAACATGGCCGCCTTCAAGGAAATTGCCGCCGACGATGGCGACAAAGGCGAGGATCAGGCCAATCAGGCTGAGGACGTCCATCAGACGCACGCCTCCACCAGGTGTTTGCCGATTTCATCCAGGCTGTACACCGCGTCGGCCAGGTTGGCCTTGACGATGGCCATGGGCATGCCATAGATCACGCAGCTGGCTTCATCCTGGGCCCACACCGTGCTGCCCCCCTGCTTGAGCAGGCGCGCGCCTTCGCGGCCATCGGCGCCCATGCCGGTGAGCACCACCGACAGCACCTTGTCGCCATACGACTTGGCCGCAGAACCAAAGGTGATGTCCACGCACGGCTTGTAGTTCAGCCGCTCGTCACCGGGCAGGATCTTCACCGTGCCACGGCCGTCGATCATCATCTGCTTGCCACCCGGGGCCAGCAGGGCCAGGCCAGGGCGCAGCATGTCGCCGTCCTCGGCCTCTTTCACGCTGATGCGGCACAGCTTGTCGAGGCGTTCGGCAAAGGCCTTGGTGAACGCCGCCGGCATGTGCTGGATCAGCACGATCGGCGCCGGGAAGTTGGCCGGCAGCTGGGTCAATACCCGTTGCAAGGCCACCGGGCCGCCTGTCGAGGTGCCGATGGCCACCAGTTTGTAGGGTTTGCGCTTGGGGGCAGGCGAATGCGATGCCGCCGGGGCCGGGGCCACTGTGCGGGCAGGCGCCGCCGCCCGCGCCGGCGTCGGGCTGGCCAGGCTGCTGGTCGGCGCAGGGCTGCTGACAGGCGCAGGCGCAGCGACCGGCGCTGTTCTGGCATAGCTGCCAAGGCGGCGGTTGCTGCGGGAGATGGTGTGCACCTTCTCGCACAGCATCTGCTTGACCTTGTCAGGGTTGCGCGAGATGTCCTCGAAGTTTTTCGGCAGGTAATCCACCGCGCCGGCATCCAGCGCGTCGAGGGTGACACGGGCGCCTTCATGGGTCAGCGAGGAGAACATCAATACCGGCGTAGGGCAGCGCTGCATGATGTGCCGCACCGCGGTGATGCCGTCCATCATGGGCATTTCATAGTCCATGGTGATGACATCGGGCTTGAGCGCCAGCGCCTGGTCGATTGCTTCCTTGCCGTTGGTCGCGGTACCCACTACCTGGATCGTCGGATCCGCCGAGAGGATTTCCGAGACGCGGCGGCGGAAGAAACCGGAATCATCCACCACCAGGACCTTGACTGCCATAAACACTCCATTAGGCGGCGCAACCCGCCAGGGTGCGCCACCGAAATCAAATACGCCGCGCGGCGTAACGCTTGAGCATGCTCGGGACGTCGAGAATCAACGCAATGCGCCCGTCACCGGTGATGGTGGCCCCGGACATGCCCGGGGTGCCCTGCAACATCTTGCCCAGCGGCTTGATTACCACCTCTTCCTGGCCCACCAGTTGATCGACGACAAAGCCGATGCGCTGGGTGCCGACCGACAGGATCACCACATGGCCCTCGTGCTGTTCTTCGTGCACCTGGCCCTGTACCAGCCAGCGCTTGAGGTAGAACAGCGGCAACGCCTTGTCGCGCACGATCACCACTTCCTGGCCGTCGACCACGTTGGTGCGCGACAGGTCGAGGTGGAAGATCTCGTTGACGTTGACCAGCGGGAAGGCAAATGCCTGGTTGCCCAGCATCACCATCAGGGTGGGCATGATCGCGAGGGTCAGCGGCACCTTGATGACGATCTTCGAGCCCTGGCCCTTGGCCGAGTAGATGTTGATCGAGCCGTTGAGCTGGGAGATCTTGGTCTTCACCACGTCCATGCCCACGCCGCGGCCTGACACGTCGGAAATCTCGGTCTTGGTCGAGAAGCCTGGTGCGAAGATCAGGTTGTAGCAGTCCGACTCGCTCAGGCGATCAGCGGCATCCTTGTCCATCAGGCCTTTTTCCACGGCCTTGGCGCGCAGGATGTTCGGGTCCATGCCCTTGCCGTCGTCCGAGATCGACAGCAGGATGTGGTCGCCTTCCTGCTCGGCCGACAGCACCACGCGGCCGGTGCGGGCCTTGCCGGAAGCTTCGCGCTCGTCGGGCATTTCCACGCCATGGTCGACAGCGTTGCGCACCAGGTGCACCAACGGGTCGGCCAAAGCCTCGACCAGGTTCTTGTCCAGGTCGGTCTCTTCACCGACCAGCTCCAGGTTGATCTCTTTCTTCAACTGGCGGGCCAGGTCGCGGACCAGGCGCGGGAAGCGGCCGAACACTTTCTTGATCGGCTGCATGCGGGTTTTCATCACCGCCGTCTGCAGGTCGGCGGTCACCACGTCGAGGTTGGACACGGCCTTGGACATGGCCTCGTCGCCGCTGTTCAGGCCCAGGCGCACCAGGCGGTTACGCACCAGCACCAGTTCGCCGACCATGTTCATGATCTCGTCCAGGCGTGCGGTGTCTACACGCACGGTGGTTTCCGCCTCGCTTACGGCATGCTTTTCCGCAGCCGGGGCTGGCGCGCGGGGTGCCGCCGCAGGTTTGCTCACGGTCGCTGGCGCAGCCGCCGCAGGCTGGCTTGCGGCCACGACCTGCGCCGGTGTTTGCACTTTCGCGGCAACCGGCGCTTCGGCGGCGGCAACTTCACCGCCGAATTTGCCCTTGCCATGCAACTGGTCCAGCAGGGCCTCGAATTCATGCTCGCTGATTTCGTCGCTGGTGGCGCTGTTGTCGGCCACGACCGGTTCCGCTGCCTTGGCAGTGGGCAAGGCATCAGCCTGGAAGGTGCCCTTGCCATGCAGCTGGTCGAGCAGTGATTCGAATTCTTCGTCGGTAATCTCGTCGCTGACCGGTTCAACCGGCGCGGCTACCGGTTGTACGGCTGCCTCGACACTGAACTGGCCTTTGCCGTGCAACTGGTCTAGCAGCGACTCGAACTCGGCGTCGGTGATTTCGTCGCCTTGGCCGCTGACGGTTTCACCTTGCATCTGCTCGTCGACTTCGGCTTGCGCCTTGACCGCATCGAGCGAGTCGAGCAGTTGCTCGAATTCGCTGTCGGTGATGTCCTGGTCGTCGGCCGGGGCCGCAGCGGGCGCCTCGGCAGCCGGTTCAGGCGCACCAGCTTCGGCGCTGCCCGGTTCGGCCAGGCGCGACAATGCCGCCAGCAGTTCGGGGGTTGCCGGGGTGACTTCGGCGCGCTCACGCACCTGGCCAAACATGCTGTTGACCGTATCCAGTGCTTCAAGCACCACGTCCATCAGTTCCGCGTCGACCCGGCGCTCGCCTTTGCGCAGGATGTCGAACACGTTCTCGGCGATATGGCAGCACTCCACCAGCTCGTTCAGCTGAAGGAAGCCGGCGCCCCCTTTTACAGTGTGGAAACCGCGAAAGATCGCATTGAGCAGGTCGGCATCGTCGGGCCGGCTTTCCAGCTCGACCAGTTGCTCGGACAGTTGCTCAAGAATTTCGCCGGCTTCTACCAGGAAATCCTGGAGGATTTCTTCATCGGCGCCGAAGCTCATCAAACGTGCTCCTTAAAAACCCAGGCTGGACAGCAGATCATCGACATCGTCCTGACCGGACACGACGTCTTCACGCTTATCGGCATGAATCTGCGGACCTTCACCCCGAGTCGGATGTTTTTCTGCATCTTTTTCTGCGCGCAGTTGATCGTGGTCATGCTGGATACCGGCAAAGCGGTCGACCTGGCTGGCCATCAGCACCAATTTGAGCAGGTTGCTTTCCACCTCGGTCACCAAGGTGGTGACGCGCTTGATCACCTGCCCGGTCAGGTCCTGATAGTCCTGGGCCAGCAAGATGTCGTTGAGGTGGCCGGCGACCTTGCGGTTACCTTCGGCGCTATGCGTCAGGAAACTGTCGACGCGCTTGACCAGGTCACGGAATTCCGGCGCAGCCACTTCGCGGCGCATGAAGCGCTGCCAGTCGGTGCTCAAGGCCTTGGCTTCGCTGGCCAGGTCGTTGAGCACCGGGGTGCTTTCCTCGACCAGGTCCATGGTGCGGTTGGCCGCGCCTTCGGTCAGCTTGACCACGTACGACAGGCGCTCGGTGGCGTCGGTAATCTGCGACACCTCCTCGGCCTGCGGTATGGTCGGGTCGATCTGGAAGCTGACGATGGCACTGTGCAGCTCACGGGTCAGCTTGCCGACTTCCTGGTACAGGCCGCGGTCGCGGGTCTGGTTCAGCTCGTGAATCAGCTGCACCGCCTCGCCGAAGCGGCCCCGCTCCAGGCTTTCGACCAACTCCTGGGCGTGTTTCTTCAGGGTCGATTCGAACTCGCCCAAAGACGTTTGTGATGAATCCATGGCGCGCCCCCTGACGTGACTCAGCCGTTGACGCGTTCGAAGATCTTCTCGATCTTTTCTTTGAGCACCTGGGCGGTGAACGGCTTGACCACGTAACCATTGACGCCGGCCTGGGCCGCTTCGATGATCTGGTCGCGCTTGGCTTCGGCGGTCACCATCAATACTGGCAAGGTCTTCAGCTGATCGTCGGCACGCACTTTGCGCAGCAGGTCGATGCCGGACATGCCGGGCATGTTCCAGTCGGTCACCAGGAAGTCGTAGGCCCCCTTTTGCAGCATCGGCAGCGCCGTGGTGCCGTCGTCGGCTTCGTCGGTGTTGGTGAAACCCAGGTCACGCAACAGATTCTTGATGATCCGCCGCATCGTCGAAAAGTCGTCAACGATGAGGATTTTCATGTTCTTGTCCAATTAGACCTCCAAGCAGTCTCAAACGCGCCCGGCCGACCGGGCACGCACTCATTCAATTCGGTACAACGTGGGAAACGCACGTGGCAAACGACTGCAACGGCACCAGGCTCAACGCGCCCGCCATTCCCCCAGGCGGCTGCGCAGGCGCGCGGCACACTGGCTGTGCAACTGGCTGACCCGCGACTCGCTGACCCCCAGTACCTCGCCAATTTCCTTGAGGTTCAGCTCTTCGTCGTAGTACAGCGCCAGCACCAGGCGCTCACGCTCCGGCAGGTTGGCAATGGCCTCGGTCAGGGCAGCCTGGAAGCGTTCGTCCTCCAGCCCACGCGCCGGTTCCACATGGCCACTGGCGCCGTCCTCATGCAGCCCTTCGTGCTCGCCGTCCTGCAACAGGTCGTCAAAGCTGAACAGGCGGCTACCCAAGGTATCGTTCAAGATCCCGTAGTAATCATCGAGACTCAATTGGAGTTCGGCAGCAACTTCATGATCTTTAGCGTCGCGGCCGGTTCTGGCTTCAACGGCACGCATCGCGTCACTGACCATGCGGGTGTTGCGGTGCACCGAGCGCGGCGCCCAGTCACCCTTGCGCACCTCGTCCAGCATGGCGCCGCGGATACGGATGCCGGCATAGGTTTCGAAACTGGCGCCTTTGCTGGCGTCATACTTGTTGGCCACTTCCAGCAGGCCGATCATGCCGGCCTGGATCAAGTCCTCGACCTGCACGTTGGCTGGCAAACGCGCCAGCAGGTGGTAGGCAATGCGTTTGACCAGCGGTGCATAGCGTTCGATCAGCTCGTACTGGGCGTCTTTCGCCGCCCGGCTGTACATCTTGAAGCCGCTCGCGTTCATAGCACGGGTCCCGCGCTGGTGGGTTGCACCAGGCGCTCGACGAAGAACTCCAGGTGGCCACGCGGGTTGGCCGGCAGCGGCCAGCTGTCAACCTTCTGGGCAATCGCCTTGAAAGCCAGCGCACACTTGGAGCGGGGGAAGGCTTCGTACACGGCACGCTGCTTCTGCACCGCCTTGCGCACGCACTCGTCGTACGGCACGGCACCCACGTACTGCAGGGCAACGTCAAGGAACCGGTCGGTAACCTTGGTCAGCTTGGCGAACAGGTTGCGCCCTTCCTGCGGGCTCTGCGCCATGTTGGCCAGCACGCGGAAACGGTTCATGCCGTAGTCGCGGTTAAGCAGCTTGATCAGGGCGTAGGCGTCGGTGATCGAGGTAGGCTCGTCGCACACCACCAGCAACACTTCCTGGGCGGCGCGAACAAAGCTGACGACCGACTCACCGATACCCGCAGCGGTGTCGATCACCAGCACATCGAGGTTGTCGCCGATTTCGCTGAACGCTTGGATCAGCCCGGCATGCTGGGCCGGGGCCAGGTGCACCATGCTCTGGGTGCCCGACGCTGCCGGCACGATGCGCACACCGCCAGGCCCTTGCAGCATCACGTCACGCAGCTCGCAGCGCCCTTCAATGACATCGGCCAGGGTACGTTTGGGAGTGAGGCCCAGCAACACGTCGACGTTGGCCAGGCCAAGGTCGGCGTCAAGCAACATGACCCTGCGGCCAAGCTCGGCCAGCGCCAGGGACAAGTTCACTGAAACGTTAGTCTTGCCGACGCCACCTTTGCCACCGGTCACGGCGATCACCTGTACGGGATGCATGCTACCCATGTCTGTTATTTACCTTGTCTCGCTGGGACTCAGGCCACACGCGGGGCAATTCTGCGTACCCCTTGGCATAGCTACTTTGCACACGCTTCATGATCAACCCGCTCGCCGTGGGTTGTGATAGAGATCGGCGAACATGTCGGCCATGGCCTCTTCGCTGGGCTCGTCCTGCTGCTGCACATTGACCGCACGGGAGACCAGCTGGTGGCCACGCGGCAGGTGCAGGTCGTCAGGAATGCGCGGGCCGTCGGTGAGGTAGGCCACGGGCAGTTCATGACTGATGGCAAGGCTCAGCACATCACCGAGGCTTGCCGTTTCATCAAGTTTGGTCAGGATGCAGCCGGCCAGGCCACAGCGCTTGTAGCTGTGGTAGGCGGCGGTCAGCACCTGCTTCTGGCTGGTGGTGGCCAGCACCAGGTAATTCTTCGCGGCAATGCCACGCCCGGCCAGGGTTTCCAGTTGCATGCGCAGGGCCGGGTCGCTGGCCTGCAGGCCGGCGGTATCGATCAGCACCACACGCTTGCGCAGCAGCGGCTCCAGCGCTGCAGCCAGCGACTGGCCCGGGTCGACGTAGGTCACCGGCACGTTGAGAATGCGGCCCAGGGTCTTGAGCTGCTCCTGGGCGCCAATGCGGAAGCTGTCCATGCTCACCAGTGCCAGGTTCTGTGCGCCGTACTTGAGCACGTAACGGGCAGCCAGCTTGGCCAAGGTAGTGGTTTTGCCCATGCCGGCCGGGCCGACCATGGCAATCACCCCGCCCTCTTCGATCGGCTCGATTTCGGGAATCTCGATCATGCGGGCCAGGTGGGCCAGCAGCATGCGCCAGGCCTGGCGAGGCTCTTCGATTTCGTTGGTCAGGTCGAGCAGTTCGCGGGCAATCGGCCCGGACAGGCCGATGCGCTGCAGGCGGCGCCACAGGTTGGCCTGCTGCGGTTTGCTGCCCTGCAGTTGGGTCCAGGCCAGCGAACCCAGCTGCACTTCAAGCAGCTCGCGCAGGCCCGACAGCTCGGAGCGCATGGCATCGAACAGGCGCGGGTCGACCGGCGCCGCAGCGGGGGCGGCGGCGGCCTCGGGGGCATCGACGTGCGGTTCGATCAATGGCTCGGCGGCGGTCAACGACTGCCCGGCAAACAATTGGCGGTTGTTGTCGCTGCTGTCCTGGCGGTGGTCCAGCTCGGCCTGGGCAGTGGCAATGCGCGTATGGGTCTTGCGCAGCTCTTCTTCCAGCTCGGCGTTGGGCACACGCGGGGCCAGGGCGGACAGCTTGTAGTCCAGCGCGGCCGTCAGTTCGACACCACCGGCAATGCGGCGGTTGCCAATGATCGCGGCATCGGCGCCCAGCTCATCACGGACCAGCTTCATGGCCTGACGCATATCGGCGGCGAAAAATCGCTTAACTTGCATTATCCACTACCTCAGCCGTTAGGGCCCACGGTGGCAACGATGGTGACTTGCTTGTTGTCCGGTATTTCCTGATACGCCAGAACATGCAAATTCGGTACAGCCAGGCGACCGAAACGCGACAGCATGGCGCGGATCGGGCCGGCGACCAGAAGGATAGCCGGCTGGCCCTGCATTTCCTGGCGCTGGGCCGCTTCGATCAGCGAACGTTGCAGCTTCTCGGCCATGCTGGGCTCCAGAAGAACACCATCTTCCTGACCCTGCCCGGCCCTTTGCAGACTATTGAGCAAGATCTGTTCCAACCTTGGCTCCAGGGTAATCACAGGCAGCTCGGACTCAACACCGACAATGCTTTGCACGATGGCGCGACACAATCCGACGCGCACTGCCGCCACCAGCGCGGCGGTATCTTGACTCTTGCCGGCGTTATTCGCGATCGCTTCGGCGATACTGCGAATATCGCGCACCGGCACCTGTTCCGACAACAGTGCCTGTAGCACCTTGAGCAGGCCCGACAAGGAAATGACACCTGGCACCAGTTCTTCTGCAAGTTTAGGCGATGCCTTGGCCAGCACCTGCAACAGTTGCTGGACCTCTTCGTGGCCGATCAGCTCGTGGCAGTGCTTCTGCAAGATCTGGTTGAGGTGGGTGGCCACCACGGTACTGGCGTCGACCACCGTGTAGCCCAGCGATTGCGCCTGGGAGCGCTGGCCAACGTCGATCCACACGGCCTCCAGGCCAAACGCCGGGTCGCGTGCGGCAATGCCGTTTAGGGTACCGAACACCTGCCCCGGGTTGATCGCCAGCTCGCGGTCCGGGTAGATCTCGGCCTCGGCCAGGATCACCCCCATCAGGGTCAGGCGATAGGCGCTGGGCTGCAGGTCGAGGTTGTCGCGAATATGCACGGTGGGCATCAGGAAGCCCAGGTCTTGCGACAGCTTCTTGCGCACACCCTTGATCCGCGCCAGCAACTGGCCGCCCTGGTTGCGGTCGACCAGCGGGATCAAGCGGTAGCCAACCTCCAGGCCGATCATGTCGATGGGCGTCACATCGTCCCAGCCAAGCTCCTTGGTCTCTTGCGCGCGCTGTGGCGAAGGCAGCAGGTCTTGCTGGCGCTGCGCCTCTTGCTGCGCCTCCAGTTTGGCCTTGTTCTGCTTTTTCCACACCAGATAGGCACCGCCACCGGCCAGTAGGCCGAGGCTGAGGAAGGCCACGTGCGGCATGCCCGGTACCAGGCCCATGACGATCATCAGCGCACCGGACACCGCCAGCGCCTTGGGCGAATCGAACATCTGCCGGTTGATCAGCTTGCCCATGTCCTCGGAGCCCGAGGCGCGGGTGACCATGATCGCCGCTGCGGTGGACAGCAACAGTGATGGCAATTGCGCCACCAAACCGTCACCAATGGTCAGCAGGGCGTACACCTTGCCGGCGTCGCTGAAGGTCATGCCGTGTTGCAGCATGCCGATCAGCATGCCGCCGATCAGGTTGATGAACAGGATCAGCAGGCCGGCGATGGCGTCACCGCGGACGAACTTGCTGGCACCGTCCATCGAGCCGTAGAACTCGGCCTCCTGCGCCACTTCGGCACGGCGGTGCTTGGCCTGCGCCTGGTCGATCAGGCCGGCGTTGAGGTCGGCGTCGATGGCCATCTGCTTGCCGGGCATGGCATCCAGGGTGAAGCGTGCGCTCACTTCCGAGATACGCCCGGCACCCTTGGTCACCACCACGAAGTTGATGATCATGAGGATGGCGAACACCACGCCGCCGACCACGTAGTTGCCGCCGATCACCACCTCACCGAAGGCCTGGATCACCTTGCCGGCAGCGCCGTGGCCTTCCTGGCCATGCAGCATGACCACCCGGGTGGACGCCACGTTCAGGGCCAGGCGCAGCAGCGTGGCCACCAGCAGGATGGTGGGGAATGCGGCGAAGTCGAGCGGCCGCAGGGCGTAGACGCACACCAGCAGCACCACGATCGACAGGGCGATGTTGAAGGTAAAGAACACGTCGAGCAGGAACGGCGGTATCGGCAACATCATCATTGCCAACATCACCAGCAGCAGCAGCGGCACGCCCAGGTTGCCCCGGCCGAGCCCGGCCAGGTTGTTGCGGGCATTGCTGATTAACTGAGTGCGATCCACCGCGAGTCCTCTTGATGCAAAACTTTGACGCCACAGGGGCATCTGCGGCTGGCATTGCAAGAAGCTTTCCAACTTTGCAGTTTGAGAGTTCGCCTTGGATTTTTTGGTGCCCGGAAGATCGAGCGCCGCCCGCGCGGCGCTTCGCGGGGCAAGCCCGCTCCCACATTTGTTGCAACGTGGCCATGCCTGTGGAAGCGGCGTTGCCCGCCTGGGTGCATGCCTCAAGACAGGTGGGGCAGCGACAGCGCCAGTCAGGAAATTGAGTCATGGCAACAAGGCTCACAACCATGGCCTCACAGGTTCGGCACGTTGCAACAAATGTGGGAGCGGGCTTGCCCCGCGAAGCGCCGCGCGGGCGGCGCTCGATCTCATAGGCGCCGCAAATCCACCGCCGAACACATCAACTGTCGCGGCGCAGGTCTGGCGGTATCGGCAGGTCGTCTTTCAGCGGCTCTGGCCGCTTGCCCCTGCCGGCACGGTACTGACGGATCTGGAACACGTAGGCCAATACCTGCGCCACCGCCAGATACAAGCCCGCAGGAATTTCCTGCTCAGGCTCGGTGGAGTAATAGATCGCCCGCGCCAACGCCGGCGATTCGAGGATCTGGATCTTGTGCTCCACGCCAATCTCGCGAATCTTCAAGGCCATGAAGTCGGTACCCTTGGCCAGCAGCAGCGGCGCCGTGCCGCCCTTTTCCGGGTCGTACTGCAAGGCCACCGCATAGTGCGTCGGGTTGGTGATGATCACGTCGGCTTGCGGCACCGCCGCCATCATGCGCCGCTGCGACATCTCGCGCTGCAACTGACGAATACGCTGCTTGACCTCGGGCTTACCCTCGCTGTCCTTGTATTCGTCGCGCACTTCCTGCTTGGTCATCTTCATTTTCTTGTGCGTCTGGTACAGCTGGAACGGCACATCCGCCGCTGCAATCAGCAGCAGCCCGGCCGACATCCACAGCGCACTCCAGCCCACCACCTGCAGGCTATGGATGATCGCCTGTTCCAGCGGTTCGTTGGCGATCGACAGCAAGGCCTGGCGATCGTTGATCAGCACCACCACGGCCACCACCAGAATGACGAAGAACTTGGCCAATGCCTTCAGCAACTCGGTCAGGCTGTTCATCGAGAACATGCGCTTGATCCCAGACAACGGGTTCATGCGGCTGAACTTGGGCTCCAGCAGGCTGCCGGAAAACAGGAAACCGCCCAAGGCGATGGGTGCCACGAAGGAGATCACGAACAGCAGGATGAGGATCGGCTGCACCGCCCAGATCGCCATCTTTCCCGAGGCCAGCAGAAAAGCCCCCATGGCGCGCTCATCGACGATCACCTCGCGGGTCAGGCTGAAGTTCATGTGCATCAACGCCAGCAGCGTCTCGGCCAGGTGGCCGCCGAAGGCCAACAAGCCGCCGGCGCCAGCCAGGGTCACCGCCACCGTGTTCAGCTCCTTGGAGCGCGCAATCTCGCCTTTCTCGCGGGCATCGCGCTTGCGCTTCTCGGTGGGGTCTTCTGTCTTGTCCTGGCCACTCTCGCTTTCAGACATGCTTAGCGCGCCCTCGCCAGTTCACGCAGCCATTGCAGCGCTTCGCTGGCCAATGTCTGGTAGTGGGACAGCACATCGGCCAGGCCAACCCAGAAAATGAGCATGCCCATCACCAGGGTCAGCGGAAAGCCGATGGAGAAGATGTTCAACTGAGGCGCCGCGCGGGTCATCACGCCAAAGGCGATGTTCACCACCAGCAAGGCGGCAATCACCGGCAAAATCAACAGCAAGCCGGCCGCGAACACCCACCCCAGGCGCCCCGCCAGCTCCCAGTACTGGTTGACCACCAGCGCATTGCCAACCGGCAAGGTGGTAAAGCTCTCGGTCAGCACCTCGAACACCACCAGGTGGCCGTTCATCAGCAGGAACAGCACGCTCACCAGCATGGTCAGGAACTGGCTGATCACCGTGACGTTCACGCCGTTGGCGGGGTCTACCATCGAGGCGAAGGCCATGCCCATCTGCACCGCGACGATCTGACCGGCGATCACGAAGGCCTGGAACAGCAACTGCAAGGCCAGGCCGAACAGCGCGCCGACAATGATCTGCTCGGCGCACAGCAGCAGGCCGCGCAGGCTCAACGGGTCGAATTCGGGCAACGGTGGCAGCGCCGGCACGATGACCACGGTGATCGCCACCGCTACGTACAGGCGAACCCGCGCAGGCAGCATGCGGGTACCGAAGATCGGCATGGTCATCAATACCGCAGTCACCCTGAACAAGGGCAGGATGAAGGTGGCAACCCAGGTGCCGATCTGCGTGTCGGTCAGCTCCAGCATCAGCGCCTCAACCGATCAGTTGCGGGATGTTGGTGTAGAGGTTGGTGATGTACTCCATGAACTTCTGCACCAGCCAAGGCCCCGCAACGATCAGCGTAATCAGCATGACCAGCAGGCGCGGCAGAAAGCTCAGGGTCTGTTCGTTGATCTGCGTGGCGGCCTGGAACATCGCCACCACCAGGCCCACCAGCAGGCTCGGCACCACCAGCACGGCAACCATCAGGGTGGTCAGCCACAAGGCATCGCGGAACAGGTCGACAGCAACTTCAGGTGTCATCGGCGGCTCTCCTTGACGGCGTCAGACGCCGCCGAAACTGCTGGCCAGGGTACCCATGATCAGCGCCCAGCCATCCACCAGCACGAACAGCATGATCTTGAACGGCAGCGAAATGATCAGCGGCGACAGCATCATCATACCCATGGCCATCAGCACACTCGCCACCACCATGTCGATGATCAGGAACGGGATGAAGATCATGAAACCGATCTGGAATGCGGTTTTCAGCTCGGAGGTGACAAACGCTGGCACCAGAATCGTCAGCGGCACCTGGTCGGGGCCGGCGATGTCGGTACGTTTGGACAGGCGCATGAACAGGTCGAGGTCGCTTTGCCGGGTTTGCGCCAGCATGAAGTCCTTGAGTGGCACCTGGGCCTTGTCGATGGCCTGCTGGGCAGTCATCTGCTCTTTCAGGTACGGCTGCAATGCATCCTGGTTCACCCGGTCGAACACCGGGGCCATGATGAACATGGTCAGGAACAGTGCCATGCCGGTCAAGATCTGGTTCGACGGCGTCTGCTGCAAGCCCAGGGCCTGACGCAGGATCGAGAACACGATGATGATGCGGGTGAAGCTGGTCATCAGGATGACGAACGCCGGGATGAAACTCAGCGCCGTCATGATCAGCAGGATCTGCAGGCTGACCGAATACTCCTGCTGCCCGTCCGCACCATTGGACAGGGTAATGGCCGGGATCGACAACGGGTCGGCAGCCAGGGCCAGTGGCGCGGCCAGCAGCAGCGCCAGGGTCAAAAACGTACGCAGCGCGCCGCTCATCACGTGTTGTCCTTAGGGTTCTTGCCCATCAGCTCCATCAGTCGCTGGGCAAACTCCGGCGTCGTCTGACGGGCGCCTTCTGGCACAGCCACAGGCTCGGCCAGCACATGCAAGGCTTCGATACTGCCGGGGGTATGGCCGATCAGGATCTGCTCCTTGCCCACCTGCACCAGCAGCAGCCGGTCACGCGGGCCGATGGCGCGGCTGCCGACAATCTCGATCACCTGCCCACCCTTCACCGCAGTGCTCTGCAGGCGCCGCAGCAGCCAGGCCAGCAAGAAGATCAGGCCCACCACCAGCAACAGGCCGAATACCATCTGCGCCAACTGCCCGCCCAGGCTGCCAGGTGGCGAGGCCGGGGTTGCCGCCGGCGTGGCGGCGGCCAGGCAGGCGTGGCTGGCCAGCAGCGCCGCGAACGCCGCCAAGGCGCGCATCGTGCCCTTCACTCAGCGCAGCTTCTTGATACGTTCGCTGGGGCTGATCACGTCGGTCAGGCGGATGCCGAACTTCTCGTTGACCACTACCACTTCGCCATGGGCGATCAGCGTGCCGTTGACCAGCACGTCGAGCGGCTCGCCGGCCAGGCGGTCAAGCTCGATCACCGAGCCCTGGTTCAGTTGCAGCAGGTTACGGATGTTGATCTCGGTGCTGCCCACTTCCATGGAAATGCTCACCGGGATATCCAGGATCACGTCCAGGTTCGGGCCTTCGAGGCTGACGTTTTCGTTCGGCTTCGGCGAGCTGGCGAACTCTTCCATCGGCAGACGGCCAGGGCCACCGCTGCTGCCGACATCACCGCCCAGCAGTGCATCGATATCGGCCTGCCCGGCCGAGCCGGTTTCTTCAAGGGCCGCAGCCCACTCATCGGCCAGCGCCTGGTCTTCTGCGGAGGTGATCTCGTTTTCGTTAGCCATGGTTTCCTCGACAGGCATTCAATTCGTTGTAAGCGACCGGCACGCCGTCAGCGGCGTTCGATCGGGTCGATGATTTGCAGGGCCAGGTTGCCCTTGTGCGAGCCCAGCCGCGCCTTGAACGCCGGCACGCCGTTGGCGCGCAGCACCAGGTGCTCGGGCAGCTCCACCGGGATCACGTCGCCAGGCTGCATGTGCAGGATGTCGCGCAGCTTCAGCTGGCGCCGGGCGACGGTGGCGGTCATCGGCACGGCCACGTCCAGCACGTCCTCGCGCAGGGCCTTGACCCAACGCTCGTCCTGGTCGTCCAGGTCGGACTGGAAGCCGGCATCGAGCATTTCGCGCACCGGCTCGATCATCGAGTACGGCATGGTCACGTGCAGGTCGCCGCCACCGCCGTCCAGTTCGATGTGGAAGGTGGACACCACCACCGCCTCGCTGGGGCCGACGATGTTGGCCATGGCCGGGTTGACCTCGGAGTTCATGTACTCGAAGGTAACCGGCATGATCGCCTGCCAGGCTTCCTTGAGGTCGACGAAGCACTGGTCCAGCACCATGCGTACCACGCGCAGCTCGGTGGGGGTGAATTCACGGCCTTCGATCTTGGCGTGACGGCCATCGCCACCAAAGAAGTTGTCCACCAGCTTGAACACCAGCTTGGCATCAAGGATGAACAGCGACGTGCCACGCAGCGGCTTGATCTTGACCAGGTTGAGGCTGGTCGGCACATACAGCGAGTGCACGTACTCGCCAAACTTCATCACCTGCACGCCACCCACCGCCACGTCGGCAGAGCGGCGCAGCAGGTTGAACATGCTGATGCGGGTGTAACGGGCGAAACGCTCGTTGATCATTTCCAGGGTCGGCATGCGACCCCGCACGATACGGTCCTGACTGGTCAGGTCGTAGCTTTTGATGCTGCCAGGCTCGGATGCACTTTCGGTCTGCACCAGCCCGTCGTCGACGCCATGCAACAGGGCATCGATTTCATCCTGGGACAGCAGGTCCTGTACGGCCATTGCGGACTCCTACTGCAATACGAAATTGGTGAACAGCAACTGGTCGATGACCGGCTTGCCGACTTCCTTCTGCGCCACTTCCTGCACCACGGCAGTGGCCTTCTGGCGCAGCATCTCCTGCCCCACCGGGCTGCTGGCCAGGGTGTCGAAGCCCTGCCCGGAGAACATCATTACCAGGTTGTTGCGGATCACCGGCATGTGCACCTTGAGGGCGTCCAGATCGGCCTGGTTGCGTGCCTGCATGGTGATGCTCAGCTGCATGTAGCGCTGGCGGCCATTCTGGTTGAAGTTGACAACGAAGGCCGGGGTGAGCGCCTCGTAGATGGCCGCAGGCTTGACGTTGCTGGCCGCAGGCTCGGCGGCCGGGGCCGGCTCGCTCTTGTGCATGATGAACCAGGTAGCGCCCACCGAAAGGCCGACCGCCAGCAACAGGCCGACAACGGCCAGCAGGATCAGCTTGAGTTTGCCTTTAGCGGCGGGGTCTTTCACTGCTTCGCTTTTCGCCATGCCAATAATCCGTCGTCCATCGGGGGTTCAAGGGAGGATGGCTTGGCTTGAGCAAGTGTTATGCCAGATTTTGCAGAAGATGGGTTTCAGCAGGGTTTGCGGTGTTGCCTTCTTCGCGGGCTCGCCCGCTCCCACAGGTACTGCACCGGTTTCGAAATCAGTGAAATTCCTGTGGGAGCGGGCGAGCCCGCGAATAGGCCGGCACAGCGAAAAACAGGGTCAGGCGTAATAATCGACCGCACTGTCGCCGATAACCACCTGCTGCTCCACAGGCCGGGCACTGTCCACCATCTCACCTGCGCCCTGCTCCGCCTGCCGCGCAGCTACCCCGGACAGGTTGCTGCCCTGCGCCTGCCCCTGCTGCTGCTGCCCACGCGACTGGTCGGCCACGTTCACATCCGGCTGGGCCAGCCCCTGCTGGGCGAACAACTCGCGCAGGCGGTGCACCTGGCTGTCGAGGGCATCACGCACACCGGCGTGGCCGCTGATGAAGGTGACCTGGGTCGACTGGTCCGTCGCAACATTGACGCGAATGTCCAGGCGGCCCAGCTCCGCGGGCTCCAGCTGGATATCGGCCGACTTGAGGTTCTGGCTGGACAGGTACATGACCCGGTTGACCAGGCCCTCGGCCCACGCCCCCTGGTTCATCGGCAATGGCTGATGCAACGGGCCGGCATTGGCCGGCACGGCGGCGGTCTTGGCAGTGGCGGCCTGGGTCAGGCTGGCCAGGCGGTTGGCGAAATCATCGATGCGGGTGTCGCTGCTGGCGCTCTTGGTGTCCTTCAAGCCATCTTCAAGCAAGGCACCGTACGCCTTGTCACCCGGCTCACCCCCTTCGCCTTCGGCATTCTCGACCAGATTCGCCAAGGTATTGACGGCTGCCTGCCCCTCCTCGCCTTGTGCCTGGTTAGGGTCAAGGGCATGTGCCGAAGTGGCACCCTTGGCCTGGGCACTGTGCTCCAGCGCCAGGCGCAGGGTTGGCAGATTGGCCAGGGGGTCGGCATCAGGGTCGAAGGCTTCTTCGTCAGCGGGTGCTTCGGGCAGCGCCGGAAGCGAGGCCTGCGCCGTGGCGGCTTGCAGCACTGGCGCCACGGCCTCGGCCTGGGCCTGGATCAACTGAGCGCCGGGCTGCGCATCGGTAACCTGGCCAGCCACCAGGCTGGCATCGCGCAACCCTGTATCGGCCTGCGCCGAATCGTCTGCTGGCAATTTGTTGCCGTCATCGGCAACGGCGCCTTTGTCGGCAGCGTCTTTCTTGCCACCCGCCGCTGCTTCTGGTTTGTCCTTGGGCTTGGCCTGGGCGGGCTTGTCATCCTGCCCGGCAACCTTGTCACGCCCTTGCCTGGCCATCACCTGACCAAAGCCATCGCCCTTGTCGCCCGCCGCCTGCAGCGGTTTGTCCGCCTGCGCGGTAGCCGCACGCGAGGTGCTGGCAAGGGTATTGGCTTGAAGCAAAGGGTTGGGTGCGACAGGCATCGAGCGGTCTCCGCGCCAGAATCAAAAAAATCTTCCAGCCAAAGAAAAGCAAGACTCGCGCCAACTCGCGCATCAACCCGCAGAAATACGCTGCTGCTCGCCGCGATAGAAGCGCTGCACCTCGACGAATTCCTCGTCGATGCGGTTGATCAGGTCCTCGATGCCATACAGCGGGGGCCGCCTAGCACGGTCCTCCAGCTGCTGGCACAGGCCAGCCAGGGCCACGGCACCCATGTTGCTGCTGCTACCCTTGAAACTGTGGGCCGCCGCACCGAGCTCTTCGGCGCTTTTGGCCGCGTGCAACTGGCCCAGGCGCCGCTCGGAGTCGTCGAGATAAGTCTGCACCAACTGCAGGTAACCATCCTCCATGACCTCACGCAGGTCACTGAGTACCTTGTGGTCGATATGCATGTCAGTCACTTGTTCACTCCTTGATCAAGCCAGATTATGCCCGAGCCACCCAGTGGCTCACCATACGAACTCCACATGCGCGCAGCGCCCGCCCTCGCTCCAGCGCGCGTCGCTTGCCAGCCGCTGCACCAGTGTCAGGCCACGCCCGCTCAGCCCCTGGTCCAGCGATGGCCGCGAAAGCACGCGCACCACATCGAAACCGGCACCGCTGTCGCGCACCTCGATATTCAGACGCCCGCCGTCGCCATGCGGTTCAACCTTGAAATCAATACGCACAAAGCCGTCAGCCAGCACGCCCAGGCGCCGGGCGCGCTCCTGATAATACTCGGCAAACCCGTGCACATCGCGCTTGAGCTTCGAGTCCAGGCCCAGCACGCCATGCTCCAGCGCATTGGAATACAACTCGCTGAGGACACTGTGCAAGTTGCCGGTACGGGCGCGCAGGCCATGAATCTCCTGCAACAACTGCACCAGGTAGGGTATCGGATTGAAGCGTTTCAGGCTCTCGCCGCGCACCTCGAAGCCCAGCGACCAGTCCAGCGGGCTGGAGCGGCCGCTATCAGAGTAGATCATTGGCGCTGGCACCCTCTCCTCGGCGCTGAACATGCGGATGTCGCACAGGCTGATGTCATCACGCGGCTGCCCGCCAAAGCGTTCGAGCGCCTGCATCACCTCGTCGAACAAGTGCACCGGGTCGCGATTGTCGGCCAGTACCGCACGCAGCCGCTCCACTCCAAACAGGCGCTCCTGTTCATCGGCGGTATCGAGTACGCCGTCCGACAACAGCAGCAGGCGCTCACCGGGCGCCAATGGCAGCACCTCGGTACTGTCATCAAAGCGCTCGGCAGCCAGAATGCCCAGCGGCAGGTGCTGCGAACCCAGCGATGATAGCACCTCGCCATCCATCGACAAACGGTAGCCATCGGGCATGCCGCCATTCCACACCTCGACGCAACTGCGCTGCAGGTTGAGGTCGAGCAGCAGCGCACAGCAGAACATGTCCACGGGCAGGATGCGTTTGAGCTTGGCGTTCATCTCGCGCAGGATCGGCGCCATGCCATATCCCTTGGCGGTCATGCCATAGAACACTTCGGCCAGCGGCATGGCCCCCACGGCGGCGGGCAGGCCGTGGCCGGTGAAATCGCCGAGCAGCACGCGCATGTCGCCGGCCGGGGTGAACGCGGCCAGCATCAGGTCACCGTTGAACAGTGCATAGGGCGATTGCAGGTAGCGGATGTTGGGGGCAGACAGGCAGCCAGAGTGGGCAACCTTGTCGAATACGGCCTTGGCCACCCGCTGCTCGTTGAGCAGGTGGTGGTGATGCCGGGTAATCTGGTCGCGCTGCGCCAGCACGGTGGCCTGCAGCCGGCGCAGGCGATCCATGGCGCGGATCTTGGCGCCGAGGATCACCGCACTGTAGGGTTTGGCCATGAAATCATCGCCCCCGGCCTCCAGGCAGCGCACCAGGCCCTCCTCTTCGTTCAGCGAGGTGAGGAAGATGATGGGCACCAGCGCCTCGCCGGCCAAGGCCTTGATCTGCCGGGCCGCCTCGAAACCGTCCATCACCGGCATCAGCGCATCCAGCAGTACCAGTTGCGGGCGCTGCTCGATAAACAACGCCACTGCCTGCTCGCCGTTTTCTGCGGTGAATACCTGATGCCCCTGACGCCGCACGATCTGCGCAAGCAGCAGGCGGTCGGCGGCACCGTCTTCAGCGACCAGCACGGTCAACGCCTGTTCGGCCGGCATGTCGGCGCTCAGCTGATATTGAAGAGTTTTTCGAAATTGGAGATGGCGAGGATCTTGCGCACATCGGAGTTGGCGTGCACCACGCGCACGTCCGACTCATCGCCGCCCGCATGGTCCCGCAGCAACAGCAGCATGCCGAGCGCGGAGCTATCGAGGTAGGTGGTGCCACTCAAGTCGACGACCACCGAATCAAGCTTTTTTTCGTAGCGTTCGTAGGCGTCACGAAATTCCTGATGTTTGCCGAAATCGAAGCGCCCCTTGATCTTGATCGTCAGCTTTTTCCCGTCCTGCGAAAAATCAGTCTCGACTGCCATGCTAGCGATTCCTTCGATGATGGCGGATGCAACTGCATTAAGGTTTAGCAGGCGATGGTATGGGTGGCAAGTGCTTGCCTTGGGGGTTGCGGCGCCTGGGAGATCGAGCGCCGCCCGCGCGGCGCTTCGCGGGGCAAGCCCGCTCCCACATTTGTTGCAACGTGCCGAACCTGTCAGGCCATGGT